>DASYIS010000084.1:0-9409 GCA_035997375.1 Chthoniobacteraceae bacterium | reverse complement strand
ATTCGTCATTCGTCATTCGTCATTCGCCTTTCTCACCAACAACCGCGCCATTTTCTTGAACGGATACGCGATGCTCCCAAACACCGGGTCCGAGACGGCGGCATACGCCACGAGCGGCCAACGCCCGATGCGCAGCAGTGGCTTCAGCATCCGGTGCAACCGCTCCGAGCGACTGTACCACACCGACACCGCCACGATCGCGCAGATGCCGAGGAATTTCTGCAAGGGGCTGACGTGGGCATGCATAGTCAACTCCACGATCAGGATTGCGCCGACGTACCCGATGAGGAGAAACGCGGTATGCTCGAGCACGGGCACGCGCTCGATGAGCCGGATGCACCATCCCGCGACATACCGCAGCGCGATGATGCCGATGAACACGCCCGCCACCACGACCCACAGCTTCGGGCTCATCGCGACCGCAGCCACCACGTTGTCCACGCTGAGGCTGAGGTCCATCACCTCGATCGCGATGACGGTGGCCCAGAATCCGCGCGGGGCTTTCGGTTTGCGCGTGGGGGACGGCTGCTCCTTGTGGTGATGTTCCGCGAAATGACTCGCCATCAAGTGAATGAGATACGCGGCGCCGAGGATCTTCAGCCACGGGTTTTCGATGATGTAATGGGCGCCGGCAAGTGCGAGTCCCCGGAAGACATACGCGCCGACGAGCCCATAGCGCAGCGCGCGGTAGCGTTGCCTCATAGGCAAATGCGAAGCCATGCCCGCGAGCGCCAGTGCATTGTCGACCGAGAGCAGCCCCTCGATCAGCACGAGCGAGAGGATGATCGGCACTGCCTCGATGATTTCGGCTGGGCTCGGCATGAAAAAAGGGCGGCCCTTTCCATCGCCTCCCCCGGCGCGATGCGCAACCTTGGAGGGGAAGTAATCAATCAGTAATCAGTTGGGGAAGTAATCAGTCCTGCATTTCAGGTACGCGCGGTTCCACGCTCGGCGGGCCTACTGATTACTTACCCACTGATCACTGATTGATTACTTTCCCCTCCCGCGCGCGCGGCCTACGCTTCGTCCGATGAAACTCGCAGCGACCCTCGCCGTGCTCGCGGCTGCCGTGCTCTCCGTGGAGGCGCAGGAGCTCACGCGGCTCAAGTACAACCACCCCGGTCTCGTCGTCGACCTCGCCGTCGGCCTCTGGGCCTTTCCGCTGCCGATGGACTTTGACGGCGACGGCGATCTCGACCTGGTGGTGAGTTGCCCGGACAAGCCTTCGAACGGCCTCTACGTTTTCGAAAACACGACGGGGGATACCGCGAAGAACAAGTTCCCCATCTTCAAGGCCGGCCGCCGCATCGGCAAAGGGGTGCAGTTCGCGCAGATCAGCTACGTCGACGGCGAGCCGCGCGTGCTGACGCCGGCCGCCGAGTACCCGGATTTCCGCCGAAACGGATTCGACAAACCCAAGGCCCTGCCGCTGCCGGCGAACGTCCACGCGAACAAGGTGCGCGGCAATTTCTGGAAGTACGCCGACTACGATGGCGACGGCGCGGTCGACCTCATCGTTGGTGCCGACGACTGGTCGGAGTACGGCTGGGACGATGCGTACGATCCCGTCGGACACTGGAAAAACGGTCCGCTGCGCGGCTTCGTCTACCTGCTCCGAAATACCGGCTCCACGCTGCAGCCGACCTGGGCGCCGCCGGTCAAGGTGCTGGCGGGCGCGCAGCCGGCCGAGACATATGGCTGGCCGTCGCCGTGCCTGGCCGACTTCGATGGCGACGGCGATCTCGATCTCATCTGCGGCGAATTTCGCGACGGCTTCACGTACTTCGAGAACATCGGGACGCGCCAGGCGCCGCGTTACGCCGCCGGCCGCCCGCTCCTGACGCCGGAGGGCGCGCGCCTGCACATGGAGCTGCAGATGATCACACCCACCGCCATCGATTGGGACAAGGACGGCGACATCGATCTCATCGTCGGCGACGAAGACGGCCGCGTCGCGTTGATCGAGAACACCGGCAAACTCGGACCCGATCACACGCCGCTCTTCTTGGCGCCGCACTATTTCCAGCAGGAGGCGGATGACCTCAAGTGCGGCGCGCTGGCGACGCCGGTCGGGGTCGATTGGGATGGCGACGGCGACATCGACATCGTCTCGGGAAACAGCGCGGGGTTCTTCGAGTTCTTCGAGAACCTCAGCGGCCCGAAGGTCTCACCCCCGCGCTGGGCGGCTCCGCGCCGGCTCGAAGCCGGCGGCCAGGTCTTCCGCGTGATGGCGGGCGAGAACGGGTCCATTCAGGGTCCCGCCGAGGCCAAGTGGGGCTACACGACGGCCAGTGTCACGGATTGGGACGGCGATGGGCTGCCGGACATCATTTACAACTCGATCCTCGGGCGGGTGGAATGGCTGCGCAACCTCGGCACGCGCACCGAGCCCAAACTCGCCGCGCCACAACCCATCGAGGTGGCGTGGACCTCGCCGCAGCCCGCGCTCGGCTGGGGCTGGTTGCGCGCAAAGGGAAATGAACTGCTCACGCAATGGCGCACCACGCCCGTGGTCGCGGACTGGAATCACGACGGCTTGAACGATTTGGTGATGCTCGACCAAGAAGGGTATCTCGCGCTGTTCGCGCGTGCGCGGCGGGATGGCAACCTGGTCCTGCTCCCGCCGCGCCGCGCTTTCCGCGGAGACCGCCTCGCGCCCGGCGACGCGCCGTTCAAGTTCGTGCAGACCGGCGAGGGACAACCCCTCTGGATGAACAAGAACCCCGCCGGCAAGAGCGGCCGGCGCAAGCTCGCGGTGGTCGATTGGGACGGTGACGGAAAGCTCGATTTCCTCGTGAATGGCGACAACGCCGCCTTCCTCCGGCAATCGGGCGAACACGACGGCCAGTGGTTCTTCAAGGACCTCGGCCTGCTCAGCCCGACGAACCTGGCCGCGCACGACGTCTCGCCGACCACCGTCGACTGGGATGGCGACGGCGTGCCGGATTTCCTCTGTGGCGCCGAGGACGGCCATTTCTACTATCTACGCAACCCTCGCTCCAAATAAGTGGTCCGCACAGTCCCTGTGCGGCCTCACGCTTCCCCCACGCCGCACAGGGGACTGTGCGGACCACAGGCCCTCCCATGAAACTCCTCACCCTCCTTTCCCTCGCCCTCCTTGGCCTGCGCGCGCAGGCTGACGACTCCGCCGTGCTCACCCGCGAATTCCTTTACGAAACCGGACCAACGTCGAGCTGCCATGCGACGACCATCGTCGAGACCGCCGGCGGCCTCGCCGCCGCGTGGTTTGGCGGTACCGCGGAGGGGAAGCCGGACGTGGGCATCTGGGTCTCGCGGCACGTCGGCGGCCCATGGACCGCGCCGGTCGAAGTCGCCACCGGCGTGCAGCCCGACGGCCGGCGGCTCCCTTGCTGGAACCCCGTCCTGTTTCAGCCGAAATCAGGACCGCTGCGCCTTTTCTACAAGGTCGGCCCCTCGCCTTCCGGGTGGTGGGGCATGGAACGGACGAGCACTGATGACGGCCAAACCTGGAGCGACGAGGCGCGCCTGCCCGACGGGATCCTCGGGCCGGTCAAAAACAAGCCCGTTGAGTTGCCGAATGGCGATCTGCTCTGCGGCACGAGCACCGAGTCCGCGGCGGGCTGGCAGGTCCACTTCGAGCGCCGCACGCCCGCCGGCCTCTGGATCGCAACGCCACCTGTCAACGACGGCCACGAGATCGGCGCCATCCAACCGAGCATCCTGCGCCTCGGCGGCGACCGACTGCTCGCTCTCGGCCGCACGAAACAGGCCCGCCTGTTCGAAATCACCTCCGAGGACCTCGGCGTCACTTGGGGAAAAATGTCGCTGCTCGACGTCCCCAACCCGAACTCCGGCACCGACGCCGTGACCTTGCGCGACGGCCGCCACCTGCTCGTCTACAACGCCACGCCGAAAGGCCGAACGCCGCTGAACGTCGCCCTCTCGCGCGACGGCGTGGCGTGGCAGCCGGCGCTCGTTTTGGAAGACGAGCCGGGCGAATACAGCTATCCCGCCGTGATCCAGGCGCGCGACGGCAAGGTGCATATCACCTACACCTGGAAGCGCCAGCGGGTGCGCCATGTGGTGCTGGATCCGGCCGCGTTGAAATAGCTCACCACTATCCAGGCTCCATGAAAAAACGATTGCGTCGTCTCCTCCCCAGTTGTTTGGCCGTTCTTCTGCTCACCGCGGCGGGCCCCACGGCGCGCGCTGTGGAGTTGATCGACGACCGCGCGATCACGATCCATTCGGCCGCGGACGTCGCGGAGAAACGCCGCGCCCTCATCGAATTCATCTGGGGTGGCCAAGGTTTTCCGAGCGCACGCCAGCCCGATGCAGTGACGAAGATCGAAAGCCCGGTCAAGCAACTCGACGCGCTCGAGCGCGTGGAGGATTTGCGCATCGATATGGCGCCCGGCCTGCAAGGTCAGACGTTCTATTTCATCCCGCGCAAGCCCAACGGCGAACTGGTCGTGGTGCATCACGGGCATGACTGCACGTTCGACGACGATCCGTCGCCCAACGACGCCGGCTACGGCTTGCAACGCACCATCAATGCCTTGCTGCACGACGGCTACGGCGTGCTCGGCGTCTTCATGCCGCACAAGCGCCCGGGCGATTGCACCGGCAATCACGATGCGATGTTTCAGCTCAAGACCATCGGCAACCCGATGAAGTACTTCCTCGAGTCGACCGCGATTTCCCTGAACTACGCGAAGTCGCTGCGCGGCGCCGATCAGTCGCCGGTGTACCACGCGTTCCATATGGTCGGGCTCTCCGGCGGCGGCTGGACGACGACGGTCTACGCGGCGATCGATCCGACGATCCGCTGCAGTTTCCCCGTCGCGGGGACGATCCCGCTTTATCTCCGCGCCCGCGGTTCCATCGGCGATCGCGAGCAATACGACGCGGACTTCTATCGCCTCGCCGGCTATCCGGATCTCTACCTTCTCGGCTCGCAAGGCAAGGGGCGACAGCAGGTGCAGATTCTCAATCGCAAGGACGACTGTTGCTTCGGGCAGGCGGAGCACGATCCGAAAACGAGCGGGATGACCTACGATGCCGCGATGCGCGAATACGAGACGCGCGTCCAGGCCGCGCTGCGCGAAATCGGGGACGCATCGTTTCGGCTGGAAATCGACGAAACCGCGCCCAGTCACATGATCTCGCATCACGCGATTGAGGATTTGATTTTGCCGGAGCTGCGAAAGGCGAAGTAAGGAGGCTCGCCTGCTCACTCCCCCGCCGGCGCTTCTTCCTCCGCGGCCGCGCGTCTCAGCAACCCGCTCCGCCCTTTCCGTGCGATAAGCTCGCTGAGCGCGCGGATCGGGATTGCGGCCAGCGCCGGGCGATGCACCAACTCGTTCGTGATCTCGGCCACGGTGCGCTCGATCAGGAGCACGTCGAGCAGCAGCGCCAGGTCCTCGTCGTTGTCCGGCAGGAAGGTCCCAGCCGACGCGGCCTGCAAGTAGGCCGTGAGAAATTGCGCCGCGATCTCCTCGGACCAGACGCGCGCCCACGGCGTGAGAAACTCGACGTCGTTCGGCTGCTGGCGCTTCAAGGCGGAACTCGCGGCGTAATCGAAGGAGCGGATGACGTTGGCCACGTCGTAGAGCGGCGAGCGTTTGAGCGAGCGCTCGCTCAGCGGCCGGCTCGGGTCGCCCTCGAGATCGACGATGACGAAGTCCTTGCCGGTATTGAGCACCTGCGCGAGATGGAGCGCGCCGTGGACCACGGTCTTGAAGGCGTTGAGCTTGCGGTGCAGCAAGTCCCCGAGCCGCTCGATCAGGACGTTTTCGTCGCGCACCACCTCGTCGGCGAGATTCTGCAGGCCCTCGGGAATCTGCAGCCGGTGCGAGCTGAGCATGCGGCTCGTGCGCCGCACGTGGCCGCGCACCGCCTGGTAGAGCGAGCGCTGGTAGAGCGTGGTAAACGGCTCCGGTGCGAAGGCCGGGTGGTCCGGGTCCGCCGCGAGCGCGACGTGCATCTCCGCGATGTGCTGGCCGAGTTGGCGCGCCCGCTCGGGGAAGTGTCCGCCGATCGCTTCAGCCAGCGCTTCCGGCGTGATCTCCTGCCGCGTGGCGAGGAGTCGCTCGAAGTACCGGTCCACGTGATCGACCGTGTAAAGCCAGGCGTCGCCCTGGTTCTGCACGTACCCAAACAGCAACCCGAGCGTCGCCGGCTGGATGCCCTTGGGCTGGTACGAGAGCGTGCCCGCGTAGGGCGCGACGTGCGGGAATTTCCGCACCTCGTACAGATGGCGCGTCACATCCTCCTCCGGTTGCCGGCCCCACTCCAGCCGGCGGAAGAGTTTTAGGAAAAGCTCGCCGCCAAACGAGACGGTGGCGTTCGCGTGATCGAGGCTGACCACTTGCGAGGCACTCGCGAGACGCTCGATGTCCTCGGTTTTCAAGGCCGCGCCCTGCCGCGTGTGCAGATTCCGCCCCGCACCATCCGTGCGCGCGAAGCTTCGCAGCAGCGCGGCGCGGAACGCCGGGTCGAGCATCGCATCGTGCAGCACTTTTTCCTCCTCGCCCGACTTCAACCGCGCCATGACGCACCGCGGCGACTCCTTGAGATACCGCGCCGCCGCCTCACCGCCCGAGAGCTCCACCGGCAACGCAAACGTCTCCGGCAAGCCATCGGTAAATGTAGCGCGCAGCAGCAGCAGATGCGCATTCTTCGTCTCGCTCCCGATCGCCAGATCCTCCGAGACGGTGATCTCGCGCAAGAGCCGGCTCTTGGGAAACCAGTCGCTCGCTTGTAAATACGCGGGCAGCACCTCGCGCTCCAGGAACTCGCGCGTCCCCGTCTCGAACGGCGTCGTCCACGCCAGGTCGCGCTCGAAGACCGGCACTGCGGAGGCCCCTTCGTGCGAGGTGTGCTGGCCTTTGCGCCGCAGCGCGATCCAGTAAAAATCGTGCGGCCCGAGCGTGAACATCGCCGGCGTCGCCTTCACCTCCGGCAGCCGCGTGCGGGAGAAAATCTCCATCGGCACCACGCCCGCGTAGGCCGAGAGGTCGATCTCCGTGGCCTGCGTGAAGCGCGAGAGATTCGCCACCACCAGCACCACCTCCTCCTCGAACTCACGCACGAACGCCAGCACCTTGGCGTTCTCCGGCGTGAAGAACTTGATCGTCCCCTGCCCGAAGGCTCGCCACCGTTTGCGTTCCGCGATGAGCCGCCGCATCCACCAGAAAAGCGACGACGGATTGCGCCGCTGGTTTTCCACGTTCACCGCCTCGTAGTGGTACTCGGGATCGATGATCGTCGGCAGGTAAAGCTGCTGCGGGTTGGCCTTGGAGAAGCCGCCGTTGCGGTCCGGCGCCCATTGCATCGGGGTGCGCACGCCATTGCGGTCACCGAGATAGAAGTTGTCGCCCATCCCGATCTCGTCGCCGTAGTAGAGAATGGGCGTGCCGGGGAGCGAGAAGAGCAACCCGTTGATGAGTTCGATGCGCCGGCGATTGTTGCCGAGGAGCGGCGCGAGCCGGCGACGGATGCCGAGGTTGATCCGCGCCCGCGGGTCGTCGGCGTAGACGCGGTACATGTAGTCGCGCTCCTCGTCGGTCACCATCTCCAGCGTCAGCTCGTCGTGGTTGCGCAGGAAAGTCGCCCACTGGCAATTCGGTGGAATGGCCGGCGTCTGCTCGAGGATGTCGATGATCGGATAGCGGTCCTCCATTTGCAGCGACATGAAGAGCCGCGGCATGATGGGGAAGTGGAAATTCATGTGGCACTCGTCGCCGTCGCCAAAGTACGCGGCGGCGTCCTCCGGCCACTGATTCGCCTCGGCGAGGAACATGCGGTCGCCGAACTTCACATCCATGTGCGCGCGCAGGCTCTTCAGGTAGACATGCGTCTCCGCGAGGTTTTCGCAGTTCGTCCCTTCGCGCTCAAACAGGTACGGAATGGCGTCGAGCCGCAGTCCGTCCACGCCCATCTCCAGCCAGAAATCGAGCACCTGCGCCACCGCCTTGTGCACCTCCGGGTTGTCGAAATTCAGGTCCGGCTGGTGATGGTAAAAGCGGTGCCAGAAGTACGCCTTGGCCACCGGATCCCACGACCAGTTCGAGGGCTCGAAGTCTTTGAAGATGATCCGCGCCTCGGTGTACTTGTTCGGCGTGTCGCTCCAGACGTACAAATCGCGCGTCGGCGATCCCGCCGGCGCGCGCCGCGCCGCCTGGAACCACGGGTTCTGGTCCGAGGTGTGATTGATCACGAGCTCGGTGATGACCTTGATGTCGCGTTTGTGCGCCTCGTCGAGCAGCTCCTTGAAATCGTCGATCGTCCCGTACGCCGGGTTGACGTTGTAGTAGTCGGCGATGTCATAGCCATCGTCGCGCTGCGGCGACGGGTAGAACGGCAGCAGCCAGATCGCGTTCACCCCGAGCTCCACGAAGTAGTCGATCCGCTCGATCATCCCGCGGAAATCGCCGATCCCGTCGCCGTTGCTGTCGTGAAAAGCCTTCACCGGGACCTCGTAGATCACGGCATCCTTGAACCAAAGCGGATTGTTCATCGAATGAGTAACGGGGAGTAAAGGCTTCGTGCGTGCATCTTCGGGCAGATGGATCGAAACGATTTGCTCTTCAGGTCGCATCGAAAGGGTTCAGGATGATCGCCGCCTCTAACAAACACCATTTTTCGCCCGTCTATCTTGCAGCCCCCCATGCGCATCCTCCTCCTTCTTTTCCTGGCCGCCACCGCGCAAGCCGCGGAAACCGCCGCCGTGGATCCCTTCGAGCCCAAGGAAGCCACTCCCCCGGCGGTCGTGAAGCTGGCGGAGGCTTACGTCAAATCCGTCCGCCAGCCGGAGAAGCCGGCGGCTACTCCAGCCGAGGCGAAGCGCGATTTCGAGCGCATGTTCCTGATCGGGTTCACCCAGCCCAATGTCAGCATCGGCGACCCGAATGAAGCGCAGGCGAGTGGATTGAAAGCCGGCCATGATTACCGGCGCAAACACGACAATAAGATGAAGGAGATTCTCGAGGGCTACGGCTACGTCGCGACCGCGGTCGACGGCTTCTGGAAATTCGGATTCGAGATCAGCGACTTCAAGCCGGTCAAGAATCCCAAGGAGAGCTGGTGGATCTCCGTCATCGGCGAGGAAGGCCCGGCCCTGGCAGGTGCGGAAAGGGTTCACATCCAGACAAGCGACGCTGGCGTGCAAGTCCACGTCATCGGCTTCCTGAGTCCGAAAGGGCGCTACGGGCACTTCGGGGGCGGGGAACGTGAGTTCTTCGCGACGAGCATCACGGCGGCGAAAGCGAAGTAGCGGCGGCCCTCCGCGGCCGCGCCCCGGCTTTGCCTCGCGCACGCCTCGAAATGCTGCTCTACTCCGGTGTGCCCGCCGGCTCCCTCCCACCCGAGTCCCCTCCCCTCGCCACTCGGCGCGCGGCGGCCGGCGGGAATCTCGGCCTGCTTG
>DASYIS010000083.1:0-2813 GCA_035997375.1 Chthoniobacteraceae bacterium | reverse complement strand
GACTCCGGGGTGGGCAAGACCGGGCTGGGCTGGCGGCTTGCGCATGGGCACTTCAAGGAACACGCGTCCACGCATGGGCAGCAATTCTGGGTGTGCGAGGCGCTCGGCGCGAAGCGGCGCGATGGGACGGAGTGCGAGGCGGTGCTTTGGGATCTCGCCGGCCAGCCGGATTACCGGCTCATCCATTCGCTCTTCCTCGACGATGCCGATCTCGCGCTGGTCCTCTTCGATCCCACGGACTCCCGCGACCCGCTCCACGGCGTCGAATTCTGGCTCAAGCAGCTCAGCGGGGAACGCGCCACTCTCTGCCAGATCGTGCTCGTCTCGGCGCGATGCGATCGCGGTGATTCGCGGCTGACGCAGGAGGAGCTGGAGTCCTTCTGCCGCGCCCGCGGCCTCGCGGGCTATGTGCGCACCAGCGCGCAGAGCGGCGAAGGCATCGACGTTCTCCTCGCCCTGATGAAGGAGCTGGTGGATTGGGAAAACAAATCCGCCACGACGACGAGCGCGACCTTCAAGCGCATCAAGGACTACGTGCTCGGGCTCAAACAAGATGAGACCGACAAGCGCGTGATCGTGAGCGCTGAGGACCTCCGCGCGCGGCTGAAGGCGACCGATGCTTCGTGGGAATTCACCGACGACGAGATGCGCACGGCGGTGGGCCATCTCGAGACCTATGGCTACGTGCGGCGCCTGCGCACCTCGCGCGGTGAAGGTCGCATCCTGCTCGCGCCGGAGTTGCTGAACAATCTCGCCGCCTCCTTCGTGCTGGAAGCGCGGCGCAATGCGAAGGGGCTTGGCGCGCTCGAGGAACGGCGGCTCCTCGGCGACGGCGAGCGTTACGCCTTGCCCGAGCTCGCGTCGTTGCCGGCGGAAGCGCAGACGATCCTCACCGACGCGGCGGCGCTGCTCTTCATCGAGCACCACGTCTGCTTCCGCGAGACCGATCCGCTGACCAGGCTGTCGTTCGTCATCTTTCCAGAGTTGATCAACCTCAAGCGTCCCGTGGACGAGGAGAAGGCGCCGGAGGAGGGCGCGGCCTACACCGTGAGCGGCGCAGTGGAAAACGTCTTCGCGTCGCTGGTGGTGCTGCTCGGCTACACGAGCACCTTCACCCGCATCGCACACTGGCAGAACAACGCCCGTTACGAGGTGGCCGACGGCACCGTCTGCGGCTTCCGGCTCGTTGCCGAGGGCGATGGCGAACTGGACCTCACGCTCTGCTTCTCGTCCCCCTCGCGCCCGGTGCGGCGGATCTTCGAGGGTTTATTCGAAAGCTGTCTCGGCCGACGGAATCTCAGCGTGACCCGTCACGAGCCGATCCATTGCGGGAAATGCGGCAACAGGCTCGATCGCGCGGTGATTCGACAGCAGCGCGAAGCGAAGAAGAATTTCGCCTTTTGCAGTAATTGCGGCAAAAAGCTGAAGCTCGCCGCGGAGGAGCCGATCCAGCAAGCGCACGAGCATCAGACTGCGGTCGAGACGCAGCGCCACCAGGCTGAAGCGCGGACACGGTTCGAGACGGCAATCTTCCGCGTGCAGGCCTACGTGACCGAGCAGAAAATCAAACCGCCGCAGTGTTTCATCAGCTACGCCTGGGGCGTGAAGGAGCACGAGCGCTGGGTCGAAAAGTCGCTCGCGACCGACCTGCAAAAGGCGGGCATCGACGTGCTGCTCGATCGCTGGGAAAATGGAAAGATCGGCGCGAGCGTGTCGAGATTTGTGGCCCGGATTGAAAAAGCGGATCGCGTGATCGTCGTCGGAACGCCGGATTTCCGGCGCAAATACGAGAACAGGGATTCAGCGACCGGCTACGTCGTGGCGGCCGAAGTGGACGTCCTCGAGAACCGGCTCCTCGGCACCGAAGCGCAGAAAGAATCGGTCTTGCCGGCACTGCTCGCCGGCGAGAAGACGTCCGCCCTGCCACCACTGCTCCACGGTCGCGTGTACGCCGACTTTCGCCGCGCCGAGGACTACTTCCTCAGCACTTTCACGCTCATCCGGAGCCTCTACAATCTCGAACCCACGCACCCGGCCGTAGCGGACCTCATCGAGTCGCTCCGGATGGAGCCGCACCGGATGTGACATGGGCGGAACGAAGCGCGAAGCGCCGGCGGCCCGGGGAGCGCACGCGCCCCCGCGTGCTGGATTCGGCGCCCCCGCCGAATCCCGTTCTGCGCGGCTTACCGTTTGGTTAGTTTCCACCCGCAGCGGGATGGAGACGCGCTGCCCGGCGAGGGCGCCGGGCAGAACACGCGGGGCGCGTGTGCTCCCTGGGCCGGGGCCGTCCGCCGTGCGACCACTGTCGCGCGGATTGCGCGCATGAATGAGGACAACGTGAGCCACTTCGGGCGCGGCGCGCTGCGCCGCGCCGCGCGTGAAAAAACGCGCTGCTTTCATCAACGGCGCGAAAAATTTCACAAAATATTTTGCGCCGCCGACCCCCGGTTTTCGGGGGGTGGCATGTTATACTGCGCGCCATGAAGACCAATTGCGCACACGACGTTTCTTTTCATGACCCGGACTCCCACCGGCCCGCGGGCTCTCCTCCGCCCGCGGCGGCGAACCGGGTTGAACCCGAGCCGGCCGAGGGCGCGGCCGCGCGCGGACGGCCTTCGACGTGCACGCCGGCGAAGCTGCAGGCGATGTGCTCGTTCATCCGCCTGACGGGGCTCTCGGATACGGCGGCGGCGGCGATGGCGGGGGTGAAGCGCTCGACGCTCGCGCGCTGGAAGCAGGAGGACGATGAGGTGGAGCTCTCGCTCGACCAGGCGCGGTTCCAGTATCAGGCGCCGCGGCTGGCGAAGATCGGG
>DASYIS010000082.1:0-48145 GCA_035997375.1 Chthoniobacteraceae bacterium | reverse complement strand
AGGCGGTCGCGCAGGCCAGCAGCAACGCAGCGGTGATCTGGGGGAAGGTGCTCATTTGGCAGGGGCGTTGTTCAACTTCGCGACGTTCCGTTGCCACGACGCGAGGTCCTGGTCCGTCGGCGGCGTGAGCGTGATTTTCGTGTCGGGCAGCGCCGCTTGCAGCCGCGCCAGATCCGGCTCCGGCAGCCCGACCTTCTGCAGCGTAAGCGTCTTCAAGCCCTTGAGGCCGGCCAGGTGTTTCAGGCCGAGATCAAAAGTGGTCACGAATTCGCCGAGCATCAGTTTTTCCAACCCCTTCATGGCGCCGATCTTAGCGAGTCCCGCGCCCGTGAGCGTCCCGCGGAAGGAGTTGTCGAACTCGAATTCGTGCAGGTTCACGAACCGATCGAAAGCCGCCAGCGTCTCGTCGCCCAAGCCGAGGTGGGTCAGCTTCAGCGACTCGAGCTGCGTCACTTCGCCGCAGGACTTCGCCCCCTCGGCCGTGACCTTCATGCACCCGCCGAGCCCGATCCGGCGCAGGTTCGGCGCGGCTTTCAGCGAAGCCATCCCCGCGCCGGTGAAGACGTGGTTGTGATCGAACCCAATGCTTTTCAGATTCGGCACCCGCGCCAGCACGGCAAAGCCCGCGTCATCAAAAGTGGAGCCATTGATGAAAAGCTTCTCCAGATTGGGCAGCCTCGTGAGCACTTCCAGACCCGCGGTGTCCGTGCATTTCCCCTCGGCGATCAGGTTGCGCAGGCTCGTCAGCTCCGGCAGCCGCTGCCACAGCTCCGGCGTAAACGCGGGGTTCCCCCAGCCAAAGTCGGTCACCACTCCTTCCTTCACCTGCGGCTTAAACCCGGCCGCCTGCAACGCCGCCAGCGTCTCCGCCTCCGCGCCGGCCGCCGACACGGGAGCGCTCAGCAACGTTGCGAGCGAGAGACCGAAGATCAGGGAGATTGGGCGAAGGTTCATGGACACGGAGATGGATTGGGGAGTTGCGGTGTCCACGACGCGCGGGGCGGTGACGACGGCAGCCCGCGAAGATACACCACTCCGTTTCTGGCGCGACTCCTCATTCCAAGCCACGATGATTTGCGGGCAAGGAAACGCCGCAGGGGTTCGTAGTTCCGCCTTCAGGCGGCGAGCGGCGCGCCGGCACGAGACGTTCGAAACGTCCGACGCGCTTGGGAAGGGTCGCGCCTGGCCGCCTGAAGGCGGAACTACGAACCCGGAACTCTCCGCTCCTCCGAGCCGCCCCGGTCATTCGCAGCGCGCCGCTCTCCGCCTCGCCCTCTCCTTGTCTCCTTGTCTCCTTGTCTCCTTGTCTCCGCACCTCCGCACCTCCGCACCTCCGCACCTCCGCCACCCGCCCCATCTTCTTCCTTGCGCCCCCACCCCGCCCCCCGCCATTTTCATTCTGCGCCCGCTGCGTGATGCACATGCCGGGGGCGCTCCTTTTTCCTAAATACTCTTACTCTATGGCTCTACTCTCTCGCGGTCTGGAAGGTGTCGTGGCGGCTGAAACCTCCGTCGGCGACGTGCGCGGCGCCGAAGGGCAGCTCATCTATCGCGGGTACGACATCAACGAGCTGGCAGGCCAGGTGTCGTACGAGGAGGTGGTCTTTCTTCTCTGGCACGGGAATCTGCCGAATGCCTCGGAGCTGGAGAAGCTGACGACCGCGTTGCGCGCCGAGCGCGAGCTGCCACAGGGGGTCCTCGATTTCCTCACCGCGGCGCCGAAGGACGCCACGCCGATCGACATCATGCGGACGGCGGTGAGCATGCTCGGCTGTTACGCCACGGGGCGGCACGATCTCACGATGACGGAGAACGAGGCGACGGCGATCAAGCTCGTGTCGCAAATCGGCGTGGTGGCGGCGTACTTTCACCGGGCGCGCTCGGGCCAGCCGCTGCCGCCCATTCGCAAGGACCTCGGCGAGGCGGCGCATTTCCTTTACCTGATGACCGGCGAAGAGCCCTCGGCGGACGCGACCCGCACGCTCGACATCGCGTACGTGCTGCACGCGGAGCACGGCTTCAATGCCTCGACCTTCACCGCGCGCGTCGTCGCCTCGACGCTGAGCGACATGTATTCCTCGGTGAGCGCAGCGATCGGCGCGCTGAAAGGGCCGCTGCACGGCGGCGCGAACGAGGGGGTCATCCACATGCTCCACGAGATCGGCTCGCTCGACAAAGTCGACGCCTGGGTGGCCGACGCGCTCGCGCAGAAAAAGAAGATCATGGGCATCGGCCACCGCGTCTACAAGGTCCTCGACCCGCGCGCGCCGCACTTGAAGGCGATGGGCATCAAGCTCTCCGAGGAGCTCGGCGAGCCGAAGTGGATCCAGATGTCCGAGCGCATCGCCTCCATCATGAAGGAGCAGAAGGGGCTGAACGCGAACGTCGATTTCTACTCGGCGACGGTCTACTATTCGCTCGGGATTCCGACCGATCTCTTCACGCCCATCTTCGCCATTTCGCGCATGTCGGGCTGGACGGCGCACATCCTCGAGCAACTCGCCGACAACCGCCTCTTCCGCCCGCTGAGCGAGTACGTCGGCCCGGCCGTGGGCCGCAAAGTAACCCCGCTCGCGAGCCGCTAATCTTTCTCTTCCTCTTCCTCTTAATCTTCCTCCTCCCATGAGCGACAAAGTAGGTTTCGCCATCATCGGCTCCGGCATGATCTCGCAGTTCCACGCCGACGCGATGCGTCAGGTGCCGAATGCGGAATTCCGCGCCGTCTTCGACATGTCCCCCGCGCGCGCGAAAGCCTTCGCCGACACCAACGGCTGCCGCATCGCCGCGAGCCTCCAGGAGCTGGCGGAGGATCCCACGATCCAGGCGGTCTGCGTCACCACGCCGAGCGGCGCGCACGCGGATTGCGCCATCCCGATTCTCGAGGCCGGCAAGGCGGTGCTCTGCGAAAAGCCGCTCGAGGTCACGGTGGAGAAGGTCGACGCGATTCTCGCCGCGGAAAAGCGCGGCGGCGGCAAGCTCGCCAGCGTCTTCCAGAGCCGCTTCGGCAAGGGCGCCAAAATGATGAAACAGGCGGTCGACGCGGGGCGCTTCGGCCGGCTCACGCTCTGCAGCGCCTATATCAAGTGGTGGCGCGATCTCAGCTACTACTCCACGTCGAACTGGAAAGGGACTTGGAAGATGGACGGCGGCGGCGCACTCATGAATCAGGGCGTGCATGCAGTCGATCTGCTCCAGTGGTTCGTCGGCCTGCCCGAGCAAGTCTCCGCGTTTTACGCCACGCTGGCGCATCCCGGCGTCGAGGCCGAGGACACGCTCGCCGCCACGCTGAAGTTCCCGCACGGCGCGCTCGGCGTCATCGAGGCCGCGACCTCCGCCTGGCCGGGAGAGGATCTCCGCATCGAGATTTGCGGCGACAAAGGGAGCGCGATCCTCGTGCAGGACCGCATCACCCGCTGGCAATTCGCCGAGCCGCTGCCGGGGGACGAAGCGATCCTCCGCAATGAAGGCACCGGCGGCATCGGCGGCGGCGCGAGCGATCCCAAGGCGATCACGACTGAAGGGCATCGGCTGCTCATCGCGGACCTGGTCGAGGCCATCCAGCACAACCGGCCGCCGATGATCCCGGGCTCGGAGGCCCGCCGCGCCATCTCGCTCATCCGGGCGATTTATGAGTCCGGGCGCGAAGGGCGGGCCGTGACGTTGAAGTAGTCCGCTACGAAAGATCTGGCTGACGAATTCCTAATCTTACTCCTGCTCCTACTCTTAATCGCTTGGTTGTAGATTCCGATTAGGAGTAAGAGCAGGAGTAGGATTAAGAGCCAGACCGCGCTCACCATACACTATTCCCCTCCCCCATGTCCCTCTCCCGCCGTCATTTCCTCCAGCTCTCCGCCGCCGCCGCGAGCTTCGCCGCCGTTCGCCCCCTCCGCGCGATCGAGCCGTTCAACCGCCCTGGCACCGCGCGGATGGGCCTCAGCATGGCGGCGTATTCGTTCCGCCAGTACCTGCCGGAATCCAAGAAATCCGCCGCCGAGAACGCCGACAAGAAGCTCGATATGAAGGGCTTCATCGACCTCTGCGCGAACAACCACTGTACCGGCGCGGAGCTGACGAGCTACTACTTCCCGAAGGACGTGACGAAGGAGCAGTTGATCGACCTTCGCCGCTACGCCTTCCTGCGCGGCGTCGCGGTTTCCGGCACGTCGGTCGGCAACAATTTCGCGCTCCCCGCCGGCCCCGCACGCGATGCCGAGATCGCCTCGGTCAAGTCCTGGATCGAGAAAGCCGCGATCCTCGGCGCGCCGCACATCCGCATCTTCGCCGGTGCATCGAAGGAGCTGGAGGCCGGCGCGGCGCGCAAGATGTGCATCAGCGCGATCGAAGAAGTCTGCGATTACGCGGGCCAGTTCGGCATCTTCCTCGGACTGGAAAACCACGGCGGCATCGTGGCCGAGCCGGAGGGGCTGCTCGAGATCGTGAAGGCGGTGAAGAGCAAGTGGTTCGGGGTCAATCTCGACACCGGCAACTTTCACACCGCCGACCCGTACGCCTCGCTCGCGCAGTGCGCGCCGTACGCGGTGAATGTGCAGATCAAAACGGAGATCAAGCCCGCCGCTGCGGCGGCGAATCAGCCGGCCGACCTCGTGCGCCTGATCAAGATATTGCGCGACGCCAACTACCAGGGCTGGGTCGCGCTCGAGTACGAGGCGAAGGAAGACCCGTACACCGCCGTGCCGCCCGTGCTCGCCACGCTGGCCGGCCTGATGCAATCGCCGGCACCCATCGCGGCCGCGGCGGGCAACTGGACGCCGATGTTCGACGGCAAGACGATGAAGAACTGGAAGGTGACCGGCTTCGGGGGCGCCGGCGAAGTCTCCATCAAAGACGGCGAGCTCATTCTCGAAATGGGAAACGACATCACCGGGGCCAACTACACCGGCGAGTTGCCGACGATGAATTACGAGGTCTCGCTGGAGGCGAAGCGGATCACCGGGAGCGACTTTTTCTGCGGGCTCACCTTCCCCATCGGCGAGGCGCACATGACGCTCATCGTCGGCGGCTGGGGCGGGTCGGTCATGGGCGTATCGAGCATCAACGGCGACGACGCCTCGGAAAACGAGAGCACGCAGTTCAAGAAATTCGAGAGCAACAAGTGGTACAAGATCCGGCTCAAAGTCTCGAAGGATAAACTGGAGGCGTGGCTCGACGACGAGCAGACCGTCAACGTCGACACGAAGGACAAGAAACTCTCCATGCGCCCCGGCGAAATCGAGGAATCCATGCCCTTCGGCCTCGCCACCTACCGTACGAAGGCGGCGCTGCGGAATATTCAGATCCGGAAGTTCTAGGCGGCAGCGCCGCCATAGTAGTCATCACGCTCCGCGTGATGCCGTCACGCGGAGCGTGACGGCTTCAGCGCGTGAGCTTGAACAGCGGCAGCGGCTCCCAACCGTCCTTGTTCGAGTTGGCGGCCATCCACTCCAGGCACTCCTGCAGCGATTGTCCCGGCGGAGCGCCGGCCTTTACGGCGAGGCGCGGCACTTCATCGAAAAGAGACGGTCGGGCGGTCGCCAGTGGGCGAAAGAGCGCCAGCGTGGCCAGCCCCCGTTTGCTGATCCGAGTATCGTCCGATCTCGCCAGGACCGCGAGGAGATTCCAGACGCGCTCTTTTGCCTCATCCTCGTTGAACTCGCTCGCCGACTTCACCTCGACCATCCTTAGGCCTTTCCGCTTGGCCAGCCTCGCCTGAAGTTGCTCAATTCGCCCCTCGGCCAAATCGAGCAGCGCGAACCCTTCAAACGTCATGCGGTACAATGTCAGCTCATTCGTCTGCTGTTGAGTCGCCATCAGCGTGGCGACATAGCCGGCGCAGAGCAAATAGAGGACGAGCAACGTGACGGCGCCGGTGAGGATCGCGAGGCCGGCTCGGAAGACTTTGATCATCCCGGTATGCCTCCGATGAAACAGCGCTCCGATCAGCAAGAGCACACCCACCGTTCCGACCATCCCCGCAACGTAATCAGGGTCTGGATACGACCGAACCAAGCCAGCGGAAATCGGACCGGGCAGTTTTACCTGGTAGAGCTGGACATAATAAATCGCCTTGGGCAGAAGCGCGACCAGGACAAGCCAGAGCGCCACGGTCGCACCCGTGAGCACCAACGCGTAACCCAACACGCGCGGGATCTGGCGCGAGCTGGCAGTTCCCGGGACGAAGGCGGTGTGGCTTGCCTCCTCCTTGTCCATATTACACCCGAAACTCCGACCCACCCGTTGCCTCTTCCGCGATCACCGGATTCGTCAGTTTGCCGATCTTCTCGATCTCGATCGTCACCGTCTCGCCGGCCTGGAGAAACCGCGCTGGGGTGCGCGCCATGCCGACGCCGGAAGGCGTGCCGGTGATGATCACGGTGCCGGGCATGAGCGTGGTGCTGCCGCTGTAAAACTCGATCAGCGTCGGGATGTCGAAGATCATGTCGGCGGTCGTCGAGTCCTGGACCACCTCGCCATCGACCGTCGTGCTGATGCGCAAACCCGAGGCGTCGCCGAGCTCATCCGTCGTCACGAGACAGGGGCCGAGAGGCAGGAAGGTGTCGAACATCTTGCCGCGGCACCATTGCGAGCCGCCGCCTTCCTTCTGCCAGTCGCGCGCGCTCACGTCGTTGGCACAGGTGTAGCCGAGGACGTACTCCAGCGCATTCGCCCGCGAGACATTCTTGCAGCGCTTGCCGATCACCACCGCGAGCTCGCACTCCCAGTCGACCCGCGAGCTCGCCAGCCACCGCGGCAGCACAATCGGGTCGCCGGGATGTTGCAGCGCGGCCGGCGTCTTCATGAAAAGCACCGGGTACTGCGGAATGGGCGCGCCCGTCTCCACCGCGTGCTTGCGGTAATTGAGTCCCGTGCAAAGCACCGCGAACGGATCAAGCGGCGCGAGAATCTTCGCCGGCTGCACCGGCTCGCCGGTGGCCTGCACGCCCGAGAAAAGGTCGCCGCGCAGCTTCGTGTAGCTGCCGTCGGGGTGGAGCTGGGCGAGCGCGATTTCGCCGGTCGGGGAGGAGTAGCGGACGATCTTCATTGCAAGGTCTTCGCAAGTACGGACGGCTTCGGCAAGCGCGAAGCGGGAAGTGATCAGTAATCAAAAGGTCAGTAATCAGTGGGCTCCTCCACGCTCGACGCGCCTGCCGATTGCTGCCCCACTGATTACTGACTGACTGATTACTGATTGATTACTTCCCTCCGACCGTGCCCCCGCCCCTGCTCCAGCTCCATTCCATCACCAAATCCTTCGAGGCGGTGCGGGCGTTGCGCGGGGTTTCGTTCTCGCTGCACGCGGGAGAAGTCCACGCGCTGCTTGGCGAAAACGGCGCGGGCAAATCGACGCTGATCAAGGTCATCACCGGCGCCCATGCGCCCGACGGCGGCACGCTCAAGATTCGCGGCGAGGAGCACACGCACCTGACGCCGCGTATGGCGCAGCAGCTCGGGATCGCCTGTATCTATCAGCAGCCGGCGCTCTTTCCCGATCTCTCGGTCGCGGAAAACATCGCTCTCGCGCTCGAGCCGCCTGCGCCGTGGCGGCTTGTCCGCCGGGGCGCGCGGATGGCGCGGGCGCGCGAGCTGATGACGCGCGTCGGCGCGCAGATCGATCCGACGACGGAGGTCGGCCGCCTGTCGATGCCGGAGCAGCAGCTCGTGGAAATCGCGAAGGCGCTCGGCGCGGGCGCGCGCATCCTTATCATGGATGAGCCGACCGCCTCGCTGACGCAGCAGGAAGAGCGGCTGCTCCTCGCGCTCATCCGCGAGTTGCGCACCGCCGGCGTCGGCATCATCTACATCTCGCATCGGCTGGACGAAATCTTCCAGATCGCGGATCGCGTCACCGTGCTCCGCGACGGCGAGAGCGTCGGCACGTACCCCATCGGCGAGATCAACGAGGCCGGCTTGATTCACGCTATGGTCGGCCGCGAGATGACGACGATCTACCCGCCCGCGTCGGCGCCGCCGCGCGAGGTTGTGCTCTCAGTGCAGCAGCTCGGGTGCGCCTCGGCCGGCGTGCGCGAGGTCAGCTTCGACGTGCGCGCCGGCGAGGTCTTCGGGCTCTCGGGGCTGGTCGGCGCGGGCCGCACGGAACTGGCGCGCGTGCTCTTCGGACTCACACCCGCCGAGTGCGGCGCGATCATTCTGAACGGCCGGCCCGTTGGCATCGCGTCACCGGAGGAAGCGGTGGCGCACGGCATCGCGTACGTGCCGGAGGACCGGCGGCGGCACGGTGTGATTCTGCCGATGACGATCACGGCCAACAGCTCGCTCGCCATCCTGTCGCGGCTGTTTCCGAGACGCTGGATGCGCGCCGCCCCGGAACGCGCACTCGCGGCGGATTTCATCCGCGACCTGCGTATCAAGGCGGCATCGAGCGAAGCTCCGGGCGCGTCGCTTTCCGGCGGCAATCAGCAGAAGGTCGCCATCGCCCGGTGGCTCGCGACGAAGCCGAAAGTGCTCATCCTCGACGAGCCGACGCAGGGCGTGGACATCGGCGCGAAGGCGGAGATTCACGGCATCATCCGGCGGCTGGCGGCGGACGGGTTGGCGATCATTTTGATTTCCTCGGAACTGCCGGAAATCCTCGGGATGAGCGACCGCATCGGCGTCATGCGCGGCGGCAAGCTGACGGTCGTCTTCACCGCCGCCGAAGCAACCGCGCCCTCGCTCATGGCGGCGGCCCTTGGTCAGGAGCCGCAGGCGGGCGACGCTGCGGCGCCGCCCGCCCCGCCGCACAGAGGACTGTGCGGACCACTTGCCGCCATCGCTCCCGCGCAGGCGAAAGCGGCAGAGCAACGCCGCACGGCGGCGTGGTCCGCACAGTCCTCTGTGCGGCGGGGCGGGGCGTCCGGCGCGTTTCGCGAGTGGTCGGTCGCGGCTGCGCTGGCGGTCTTGCTCGCGGTGCTGGCGGTCCTCGCGCCGCGCTTTTTCACGGCGGCGCAGCTCGTTCCGTTGCTCACAGCGGCGGCGCCGGCGCTGCTCGCGGCGGCGGGCGCTTCGCTCGTCATCCTCACGCGGCAGATCGATATTTCCATCGGCTCGCAATTCGCCTGGTGCAGCGTGCTCGCGGGGCTGGCCGCGGCGCAAGGCTGGCCGTTGCCGGCGGTCTGCGCGGTGGCCGTCGCGGTCGGCGTCGGGTTGGGCGCGATCAACGGGCTGCTCGTCGCGGGCTTGCAGCTCCCTTCCATCGTCGTCACGCTGGCGAGCATGGTCACGCTGCGCGAGGCGCTGCGCTGGTGGCGCGAGGGCGAAATGGTGCGCGATCTACCTTCGACTTTTCAGTGGTTCGGCCTCAGCCAGACCACGGGGCAATGGACCACGATCGCGATCTCCGCCGCGTGCTTCGGGTTGCTCGCGCTCGCGCTGGGCCGCGTCGCCGGCGGGCGCTTCCTTTACGCCGTCGGTTCCGACGCCGAGGCCGCGCGCCTCGCGGGTTTGCGGCCGCGCGTGGTGACGTTCGGCGCCTTTGCCGCGGCCGGTGGATTGACCGGACTGGCGGCGCTGCTGAACGCGGTGCGCTTCACCGATGTCGACCCAAAATCGGGCCAGGGCCTCGAGATGCAGGCCATCGCGGCGGCGGTCGTCGGCGGCATTGCGATCGCAGGCGGGCGCGGCAAGCTCTGGGGGGTGCTGCCCGGCCTGCTCATCCTCACGATCATCGGGCCGGCGCTCGTCTTCACCCACACCCCGCCGCAGTGGGAGCGCGCGCTGCAAGGGGCGATCATCCTGCTCGCCGTCGGCGCCGACGGCTGGCGCAACCGGGAAAAGACCGCGTGAACCTGCGCCGTTTTCTTCGCCCGGAGCTGCTCCTCCTCGCCGCGCTCGGCCTGGAGCTCGCCGTCTTTTCGCAGACTGCGACGAATTTCCTCTCCGCGACGAACGCGCTCGAAATCGTGCGGCAGGGCACGGAGATCGGCCTGCTCGCGCTCGCACTCACGCCGGTCATTCTCACCGGCGGCATCGATCTCTCCGTCGGTTCGCTGCTCGGGTTGTGCGCCGTCGTGTTCGGCAAGCTCTGGCGCGACGCGCACTTCCCGCCGGCGCTGGCGGGCGCCTGCACGCTCGGGCTCGGCGCGCTCGGCGGGCGGCTCAATGCGCTGCTCATCACCGAGCTGCGCATCCCGCCGCTCATCGTCACGCTCGGCTCGTTCTCGCTCTTTCGCGGCATCGCGGAAGGGCTCACCGGCGGCGTGGAAAACTACACCGGCTTCCCCTCGTCGTTTCTCTTTCTCGGGCAGGGCTACGTCTTCGGGTTCATCCCCGCGCAGCTCCCGCTCGTGCTCGTGGCCGCGGCCGCGGTCTGGCTGCTCGTGCATCGCACCGTGTACGGGCGCGCCTTTCGCGCCATCGGCTTTGCGCCGGAAGGAGCACGTTATGCGGGCATCCCGGTCGCCTCACGGCTCACGCTGGTCTACGTGCTTTCGGGGCTGCTCAGTGCGGTGGCGGCGCTGACGTACGTTGCGCATCTTGGCCAGGCGAAAGCCGACGCCGGCACGGGCTACGAACTGCTCGCCATCACTGCGGTCGTGCTCGGCGGCGCGTCGATTTTCGGCGGCGTCGGCTCGGTGCACGGGACCATCCTCGGCGTCACGGTGCTCGCGGTCTTGCGCAACGGCCTCATCCTTTCGGATCAGCCGTCGGAGCTCACCGGCATTCTCACGGGCGGGCTGTTGCTCGCGGTCCTCATCGTCGAGGCGGTGCTGAAAAAGCTTCCCTCGTGGACGGCGGGGAGGTTCAAACGAAGCGGCTCTTCCCCATGAAACGCTTCGCTTCCTTCCTCCTCGCCCTGGTTCTTGTCCTCGCCTTCGCCGGCTGCAAAAAGGAGAAGGAGTTTACCATCGCCTTCATGCCGAAGAGCAAGGGCAACTCCTTCTTCATCGCCTGCCGCAAGGGCGCCGACGAAGCCGCAAAGGAGCTGAACGTGAAGCTCCTCTGGGACGGCCCAACGGAGCCGGGAGCCGCCAAGCAGAACGAGATCATCGAGACGTGGATCACTCGCGGCGTCAACGCGATCGCGGTCGCCTGCGAGAACAAGGAGGGCATCGCCCCGGCGCTCCGCAAGGCGCGCGAAAAGGGCATCAAGGTCATCACCTACGACTCCGATAGCGCAACCGACGCGCGCGACTTCTTCTGCAACCAGGCGACGCCGGAGGCGATCGGCACCACACTCATCGAGGAGGCCGTGAAGGCGATGGGAACGGAGGGCGAGTACGCGATCATCACCGCTTCGCTCACCGCCTCGAACATGAACGAATGGCAAAAGCAGATCGCCGCCGTAAACGCCGCCAAGTACCCGAACCTGAAGATGGTCGCCCTCCGCCCGTGCGACGACCTGAAAGACAAGGCCTTCGCCGAGGCGACCGCGCTCATCAATGCCAACCCAAACCTGAAACTCATCATGGCCATCTGCTCCCCGGCCGTACCCGGAGCCGCCGAGGCCGTGAAGCAAGCGGGCAAAGTCGGCCAGATCAAGGTCGTCGGTCTCGGCCTGCCGAACGAAAACAAGCGCTTTGTGAAGGAGGGCGTCACCCAGGCGGTCATCCTCTGGAAGGTCGGCGACCTCGGCTACCTGGCGGTGCAGGCGGCGAATGCCGCGACCAAGGGCGAGCTCAAACCCGGAGCGACCACCTTCAAGGCCGGCCGGCTCGGCGAGCTGAAGGTCGAAGGGAGCGATATCATCCTCGGGCAGCCATTCGTGTTCACGAAAGAGAACATCGATCAGTTCGATTTCTGATGGGACGTATAGTCGGGCGCCGAAGGCCTTGGACTGCGGCAGCCTGCTGCCGCTTTGTGGAGGCCGCAGCCAGCTGCGGGTGGGGCGGAGCATCTGGGATGTATAACCCACCGCACGCAGCAGGCTGCGACCCCCGCAAAAGCGGCAGCAGGCTGCCGCAGTCCAAAGCCTTCGGCCCGCGCGGCAATGGCTCTCCTCGGGCCTTACAGCGCCTCCAGCATCCTCTGCAACTGCGCCAGTTTGCTCTGCCACTCGAGCTGCCGCTGCCGGTGCTCCTCGACGACTTGCGGCGGGGCGCTGCCGACGAACGACTCGTTCGAGAGTTTCGTCGCGACCTTGCCGAGCTCCTGCTCGACCTTCTGGATCTCTTTGGTCAGGCGCCCTTTCTCCGCCGCCACGTCGATCAGGCCGGTCAGGGGCAATGACAAATCGCCCAGCGGCGTGATCGCCGTCGGCGTCCCTTTTTCGGGTTGATAAGAGGCGTTCAGCTCCAGTGCTTCGGCATTCAGGAGCAGCTTTAGCACTTCCGCATCTTGCGTAGAAACCTCGCCTTTGTGCTTCAGAATGAACCGCACCTTCTTGTTGGCCGCGATGTTGGAGTCGCGCCGCAGGCCGCGGCCGGCGGTCACCACGGCCTGCTTGTCCAGTGTGGCCTGTTCGGCGCCTTCCAGCCCGTAGTACTCCTCGAAGTCCTGCCCCAGCCGCGCCGGCCATTTGGCGTACATGATCGTGCGTCCACCCTGATCGTCCGGAAGGTCTTCGCGGTATCCCATCCCATGCCAAAGTTCTTCCGTGATGAACGGAAGAAATGGATGGAACAGCCTCAGCGCGTGGCCGATCACAAAATCCAAAACAGCCAGCGTATTCGCCTTTCGCTCCTCGTCCCCGCTGAAGAGCGCGGCCTTGCTCGCCTCCAGGTACCAGTCGCAAAACTCCGTCCAGAAGAACCGGTAAAGCGCCTGCGCGGCGTCGGAAAACTGGTAGCCTTCCAGCGTCTCGGTCACCGCCGCGATCGCCGCGTCGAGGCGGAGCAGGATCCACTTGTCGTCGCTCCCCAGCAGCACCGGGTTGATCTCCCCCTCCGTCACCCCGCCATGCATCTGCCGGAAGCGCGCGGCGTTCCAGAGCTTCGTGCAGAAGTTCCGGCCGAGCTCTACGTTCTTCTCGTCGAACAGGATGTCCTGCCCGAGCGGCGCGCTCCGCATGATGCCGAAGCGCAACGCATCGGCGCCGTATTGCGCAATGAGGTCGAGCGGGTCGGGCGAATTGCCGAGCGACTTGGACATCTTCCGCCCCTGCTTGTCGCGGATGAGGCCGGTGAAATAGACGTTCCGGAACGGCAACTCGCCCATGTACTCGAACCCCGCCATGATCATCCGCGCCACCCAAAAGAAGATGATGTCCGGGCCCGTCACGAGGTCGGTCGTCGGGTAGAACTTCGCGAGCGTCTCCGTCTTCTCCGGCCAGCCCATGGTCGCGAACGGCCAGAGCCAGGAGGAGAACCAGGTGTCGAGGACGTCGGGGTCCTGGGTCCAGTTTTCCGGGTCGGCGGGCGGCACATTCTCGCAGAAAACGTCGCCGTTCTTCTTATGGTACCACACCGGCACCCGATGCCCCCACCAGAGCTGCCGGGAGATGCACCAGTCCTGGATGTTCCCTAGCCAGTGGTCGTACACCTTGTCCCAGCGCTCGGGGAAAAACTTCATCGCACCGTCGGCCACGGCGGCTTTAGCCTCCTTCACGCTCGGGTACTTTAAAAACCACTGCTCGCTCAGCCGCGGCTCCACCGGCACATCGGTTCGCTCGGAGAAGCCGACGTTGTTTTGGTACGGCTCCTCTTTCTCCAGCAGCCCCAATTCGCGCAGACGCTCCACGGCCAGGACGCGCGCCTCGAAGCGGTCCTTACCCGCCAGTTCTTTGCCGGCGAGCGCGTTCATCGTCCCGTTGGGATTCATCACGTCGGGGGCGGCGAGCTTGTGGCGCTGGCCGATCTCGAAATCCGCCTTGTCGTGCGCCGGCGTCACCTTGAGCACGCCGGTCCCAAACTCGAAGTCGACCTGCTCGTCGCCCACGATCGGGATGAGCCGTTGCGCCACCGGCAACTCCGGCGGCAACGGTCGCACCACCGATTTCCCGATGAGATGCGCGTACCGCTGGTCCTTCGGATTCACCGCCACGGCGGTGTCGCCCGGGATCGTCTCGGGCCGCGTGGTCGCGATGGAAAGAAAAGTCCCCGGCGCGCCGGACACCTCCACTTTGAACTGATAGAGCACGCCGTTCTGCGGCTTCATGATCACCTCCTCGTCGGAGAGCGCCGTCAGCGCCGACGGGTCCCAGTTGACCATCCGCTTGCCGCGATAGATCAGCCCCTTGTTGTAGAGGTCCACGAAGACCCGCTGCACGCATTCCGAGTATGCGGGGTCCATCGTGAAGCGCTCGCGCGACCAGTCGCACGAGGCGCCGAGTTTCTTCAGCTGCTGGATGATGATGCCGCCGTGCTTCTCCTTCCACTGCCACACTTTCTCCTGGAACTTCTCACGCCCGAGGTCGTCGCGGTGGCGGATCTCGCCGGACTTTTTCAGCGTCCGCTCCACCACCGTTTGCGTGGCGATGCCAGCGTGATCGGTCCCTGGCAGCCAGAGCACTTCCTTCCCCAGCATGCGCGCCCGGCGGGCTAGAATGTCCTGGATCGTGTTGTTGAGCACATGCCCGAGCGTGAGCATGCCGGTGACATTCGGCGGCGGGATGACGATGGAATACGGCGGCTTGGCGGAGTGCGGATCGGCGGCGAAGCATCCCTGCTCCTGCCAAAAGGCATACCACTTTTCCTCGATCGCCTGCGGCTCGTAAGTCTTCGGAAGCTCTGACATAAAAAACGGGGCGAGACTTTCTCGCCCTTCTCTCCGGTTAGCAAGCGGCCTCTTGCCCGCCGCGTTGGCACGACTCAAGCTTCACGAATCCCGAATCGCCTTGCTTTTCGCGCCGCGCCGGCTACCCTGCGCGCCGCATGCGATTTGTCTGGTTGCTCATTCTCAGCGTTCTGGTCTCCGCCCTGCCCGTGCAGGCGGTCGAGTGGACCCTGCTCAAACACGACGGACGCGAGTACATTTCCTTCGACAACATGGCGGAATTCTACGGCCTGAGCGCCGTCCGCCGGAACGGGAGCAGCGGCGTGATGACCCTCGGAAATCGCAGCCTGCGCGGCGAACAAGGGTCGCCGGATTTCTACATCAACAACCTCAAGTTCATCCTCTCCTACCCCGTGGCGGAGATCGGCGGGAAGCTGTGCGTTTCGCGGATGGACCTCGTCAAAATCATCGAGCCGGTCCTCCGGCCCAGCAAGATCACCGCCAGCGAGGCGGTCGATACGATTATCCTCGACCCCGGCCACGGCGGGCACGATCTCGGCGCCGGCTCGGTCGTCGCCGCGCGAGAGAAGGACTACACCCTCGACACCGCCAACCGCGCGCGGCTGCGGCTGACGCAGGCCGGCTTCAAGGTCTACATGACGCGGACGACCGATGTTTTCATTCCCCTGGAGGACCGCGTGGCCTTCGCGAACAAGTTCCCAAACGCGCTCTTCGTCTCCATCCATTTCAACTCCAGCGGCGCCGGCACGGGCATCGAAACCTACACCCTCGCGCCGCGCGGCGTCCCCTCGATGATGGCCGACGGCCCGCGCGTGACCGACGCCCAGGAGTGCAAGGGCAACTGCCGCGACGCGGAAAATATCGCCCTCGCGACCGCGACGCACGCCTCGCTGATCGTCCACTCGCACATGCCCGATCGCGGGATCAAGCGCGCGCGGTTCGTCGTCATCCGCGACATCACCATCCCCGGCGTGTTGATCGAGGGAGGCTTCCTTTCCAATGGGTACGATGCGCGCATGATCGCCCAGCCGGCGTATCGCGAGACCCTCGCCGCCAGCATCGTCGAGGCGTCGCTGAACTATCGTACGGCCGTCGCCCCGCCCGGCACCCCGCCGCTGGCGCGCAACGATTCGATCGTGATTCCACCCCTCGGCATGCCGGATGCGCGCGGCGCGGCCCTGTCGGTGGTGCAGGCGAAGGCGCAGGCGCCCACGCCGGCGCCCAAGAAGACGGCGGCCACCATCTCGAGCGAGTCGGCGGTGGCGGCGTCGGCGGCCCGGGTGCAGCTCACCAATTGACCGCGTGAGCGCCCCTTCCGCCCCGCGCCTCACTCCCGCCCGCGCCAAAAAGCCCGTCCGCCCCATCGGGGTGTTCGACTCGGGCATCGGCGGGCTGACGGTCGCCGCCGCGCTCCGCGAGCTGCTGCCGAGCGAGAATATCTTCTACATCGGCGACACCGCGCGCGTGCCGTACGGCGGCAAGAGCCAGGCCACGATCGAGCGCTACTCGGTGGAGATTTCCGGTCTGCTCCTGGCCGAGGAAGCCAAGGTCATCGTCGTCGCGTGCAACACCGCCTCCGCGCTCGCGGTGCCGCATTTGCAGGAGCTCTTCAAGGTGCCGATCATCGGCGTCATCGTGCCCGGCGCGCAGGCTGCCGTGGCCGCCAGCAAGCGCGGCCACATCGGCGTGATCGGCACGCGCGCCACCATCTCCAGCCGCGCGTACGAGCGCGCGATCCATGCGCTCGACCCCGACGTGCGGGTCATTGGGAACGCGTGTCCCCTGCTCGTCCCGCTCATCGAGGAAGCGTGGCTCGACGACCCCGTGACCGACCAAATCATTCGGCGCTACCTGGAAAAGCTCGTGCGCGAGGAGATCGACACCCTCGTCCTCGGCTGCACGCATTACCCGCTGCTGCGCGACGCGATCAAGAAATTCGTCGGCCCGGAAATCCAGCTCGTCGATTCCGCGCACAACTGCGCCCTCGCTGTGCGCGAGCTTTTGAAAAAAGAGAAACTCGCCGCGCCGAAGGGCAACCTTGGCCGGCTGCAGGTGGCGCTGACGGATGCGTCGGAAGGGTTTCTGCGCGTGGCGGAGCGGGCGCTGTCGCTGGAAGTCGGGGACGTGCTGCTGCGGACGGTGCAGGGCGTGGGCGGGCGGTAGGGCGCCAGACAATGAGACAATGAGAGGCGGTCACGCCTGCGCGTTGCTTCTGCTCATTGTCTCATTGTCTCATTGTCCTGCCATTCCCCCACGGCGCTCCGCCACCTTACGCCAGCGCATCCAGCGCCGCGTGGTCGATCGTCGTCAACCGCTCCCTCCGCTGGCCGAGCTGCGGAATGCACTCGATGAGCGCCTTCGTGTAGGGATGTTGCGGGGCGCGGAGGACTTGCGCGGTGGAGCCCTGCTCGACGATTTTGCCGCGGAACATCACGGCCACGTCCTCGGCCACGGTGCCGATGATCCCGAAGTTGTGCGTGATGAGGATGATCGCCATGTCGAGCCGCTGCTTGAGCTCGCGGAGCTGATCGATGATTTGCGCCTGAATCGTGACATCGAGCGCGGTCGTCGGCTCGTCGGCGACGAGGATGTCCGGCTCGCAGCTCAGCGCCATCGCGATCATCGCGCGCTGTTGCATGCCGCCGGAGAGCTGGTGCGGGTAATCGTGCATGCGCTCGCGCGGACTCACGATGCCGACCATGTCGAGGTACTTCACCACTTCGTCGTCGATCTTCTTCACCTCGGGGCGATGGAGTTTGATCGCCTCGGCAATCTGGCTGCGGATCGTGAAGACGGGATTGAGCGACGTAGACGGCTCCTGGAAAATGTACGCGATCTTCGCGCCGCGCAGCGACCGCAGTTCCCGCTGGCCCATCTTCAAGACGTCGCGCCCGTCGAGCAGGATCTCGCCGGAGCGATAGACCGCCGGCGGCTCCGGCAGCAGCCGTGTGAGCGCGAGCCCGGTCACGCTCTTGCCGCTGCCGCTCTCGCCGACGACCGCGAGCGTCTTTCCTTTTTCCAGCGTGAAGGAAATGCCCTTCACCGCGTTGACGACGCCGCCTTCCGTGTTGAAATCGATGGCGAGATTGCGGACTTCGAGAAGGGGCATGGGGTGGGTGGAGGGTCGCTGGGAGTATCTACCGGAAAGTCGGTGAGACAAGGTTCTTGGTTCTTGGTTCTTGGTTCTTGGTTCTTGGTTCTTCGTTCCTCGTTCTTCGTTCTTGGTTTTCCGCAGGCGGCGCTCAACGAAGAACCAAGAACCAAGAACCTCCCTCACCCCAGCAGCCCCGCTTCCTTGAACGAAAAATACGGCTGCCGTCCGCCGGCGCCGGTCCCGAGGATGACGTGGTCGAGCATGTTGATCTGCAAAAGGTCCGCCGCCGCTCTGATGCGGGTCGTCAGCCGGCGATCGGCGTCGCTCGGCGCGGGGTCGCCGGAAGGGTGATTGTGCACCAGAATGAAGGCGTACGCGGAATAGAGGATCGCCGGCTGCAGGACTTCGCGCGGATGGGCGATGCTCTCGTTCAGCGAGCCGAGCGAGATTTCCTGGATGCGCAGCAGAAAGTACTTCGTGTCGAGGAGGACGACGCGGAGCGATTCGCGTGTGAGCTGTTTCATTTCGACGCCGAGGAGATCGTGGATGAGCTCCGGCGAATCGAGGCGCTGACGGGAGAGATTCTCGCGCGCGAGGCGCGAGGCGAGCCCGAAGGCCGCCGCGAGCTGCACGGCCTTCGCGGGGCCCACGCCTTTAATCGAGGCGAGTTCTTCCACGCTGCAACGCGCCAGGCCACTGATCGAACCGTATTTCTGGATGAGCAGCCGCCCGAGATCGATGGCGCTGCAACCGACCAGACCCGTGCGCAGTAGGATGGCGATCAACTCGGCATCGGAAAGCGCGCCCGCGCCGTGTTTCGAAAGCCGCTCGCGCGGACGGTCCTCTTCCGGGAGCTCGTGGATGGTGAGGGAAGCCATCGTTCGTCGAGTTGGACTCGAATCAGTACTCGCGCTGCAACAGGTAGTCCGCGAGGCCGCGCAACCGCACGCCCTTGGCGCCGAAAACGTCGAGCACCTGGTGCGCGCGGTCGGTGAGCCGGTGCGCTTCCTTGCGCGATTTCTCGAGGCCGAAGATCGCGGGGTAGGTCGCCTTGGTGACGGCCGCGTCCTTGCCTGCGGTCTTGCCGAGCTTCTCGGTGGTCTGCGTCACGTCGAGGATGTCGTCGATGATCTGGAAGGCGAGGCCGATCGCCTGGCCGAGTTCGGTCAGCGCGTCGAGCTGGCGCTCGGTGCAGTTGACGCTCATGCCGCCGAGGCGCAGCGACGCCGTCAGCAGCGCGGCAGTCTTCGCCCGGTGGATGAACTTCAGCTCCGCGGCGGTCACTTTGCGACCCTCGCCCTCGAGATCGAGCACCTGTCCGGCGATGAGCCAGCGCGAGCCGGCGGCGGCCGCGAGCTCGCGGATGAGCGCGGTGCCCGGATAGCGCCCCGTCGGCTCGGGCTGCGCGAGAATCTCGAACGCCACCGTCAGCAGCGCGTCGCCGGCGAGGACAGCGATCCCCTCGCCGTAGACCTTGTGACTCGTCGGCCGGCCGCGGCGCAAGTCGTCGTCGTCCATGCACGGCAGATCGTCGTGGACCAGCGAGTAAGTGTGAATGCACTCGACCGCGCACGCGGCCGGGAGCGCGTCTTCCGCTGCGCCGCCGCAGGCTTCCGCCGCCGCCAGCGTAAGGATCGGCCGCAGCCGTTTGCCACCCGCGAAGAGCGAATAACGCATCGCCTCATGGAGCGTCTTGGGCCGGGTGGAGGCACGCGGCAGGTAGCGGCCGAGCGCCGCGTCGATGAGTTTTTGCTGCTGCTGGAGGTACTGCTTCAGGCCCATTTGTTCGCCGAGAGAGTGCAAGAGGTGGAACGGCAAGACAATCAGACAATGAGACAAAGCGCCCTCACTTGCGCACTTCCCCGTCGAAGACGACGCGGAAACCTTGATTCGCCAGCGAACCGTGGCGGTCCATCTGACCGATATCGACGAGGTTGAAGGAGGAGCAAGTCTTCGCCGAGCACCACCACGAGCCGCCGCGACCGGCGATCAGGGAATCCTCCTTGCCGTGCAGCGGAGGCGGGAGATCGGCGCAGTACTCGAAGACGTTGCCGATCACGTCGTAAAGGCCCCACGCATTCGGTGGAAACGACCGCACCGGAGCCGTGTAGGTGAATCCGTCACCGGCGGCCTCGCGCAGGTGCGACTCCCCGTTCCAGATGTTCGCGCGCCCCGCGACAAACGCGGCGCCCCACGGCCAGCGTTCCCGGGACCCCGCGCGGGCGGCGGCTTCCCATTCATCGCAGGTCGGCAAACGCGCGCCGAGCCAGCGGCAGTAGGCCCGCGCGTCTTCCCCGCTGATTTGCGTCACCGGCTCATCCGGGCGCGGCTTGGGGCCCTTCCCGCCAAAGGGCGCGCGCCACGAGGCTCCGGGATCGTCGATCCACCGCCAGTCCGGCATCCCCTCGCGAAAGACCTTGCCGAAACCGCGGCGCTCCGCGTCGGTGCGATAGCCGGTCTCCTTTACGAAACGGGCAAACTGCGCGTGCGTCGTCTCGGTGTCCGCGATGCGGTAGGCTTTCAACTCGGCAGCGTGCTCGGGATTCAGCGGATGGCCCTTCTCACCGAGAGAGTAACGCCCGGCAGGCACCGTGACGAGCACGTGTCCATTCGGCCCGCCTTCGCTGGGCGCCGCGACCGCTGAGGCCGCGAGGAGAATTGCTAGGGCGCGGAGGTTTTCCATGACTGGCGCGGGACGGTCGCGATGAAGGAGGAGACCAGGCCCCGCGCCTTTTCACGGGTCTCGGCCGAGTAGGGAACGGTGGGAGCGGGAAAAATATGCCCCAGCGGAATGTGATAAATCGGATCGAATCCTCTCCACTCTCCAAGCAGGTCCAACTTCTTCTTCCGGGCATCCTCCGCCGTTTTGATGCCCCGCAAGTCCTCTTTGGCCGCCCTTTCTTTAATTGCCCGGGCGTACGCTTTCTCGAAGTCCGAATCGAGCAGCGGCTGAAATCGCTGAGCCCGCAAGAGCTTCAACATGATTCCCAGCAACTCCCGTTGCACGACACGCCCTTTCAGCAACTCGAGTCGGCGTGGGCTCAAGGGCGACTTTTCTGTGAAATAAAGACTGGTGTCGAAATCGACGGACGGAACCGGGACGCTTTCATCCTTTTCCGCCCGTGCCAACGCCTGGTCGAGCCGCTGCTCCAGTTCAAGCAGTTCAGGCAACGCCTCGATCGCGTTCAACCCCTCCGTCAGTTCCAGCAGAAGCCCACTCACTTGCTTTGGCGAAACGCCGGAGTGCGAAGAAAAGTCCGAGAATCTGAGAGGTTTTCCGGGGTCCCTGACCGGCGACTCCGGCTTCTTCACCGGCGCGTCGGGCTTGATCTCGGTGATCATTTTGGCCAGGGCGGGGATCACTTCCGCCCGGCGTTTCTTGAGACGGTCCAAAACGTCGTCGGAGAGGTGAAAGTGGCGCGGCAGCACATACTGATAGACGGGCAAATCCATGGATGGATTCCACCATCTTCCGATCATGCACATTTGATTGTATCCGCCGGGCGATTCGATGACCTCTGCAAGCAACTTTTCCGGAGGTAGAGGAGGCGGTTTAGCCGCCCAGACGGAGAGAGGGAGGAACAAGAGCGCGAGGGGTCGCTTCATGGGGTAGGACGATCGGACAAATCAGACCCGGAGACAATGAGACAATGAGACGTGAATTTGGCGCTTCGCTTGTCCACGAAACACCCGAAAGACACGAAAAAGGGAAGGGGCTACGAATCACACGAATCTAACGAATCCTGCAGCGTTCCGATTCGCTGGATTCGTGGATTCGTAGACGAAATTCCGGTTTTCTTTCTGGCCCCTTTTCGTGTCTTTCGTGTGTTTCGTGGACAGCGAAGCGCCCCTACCCCACCGCCCGCAACACCACACAGCACCCCCCAACCTGCACCCGCGCGCCAGCGCCCACGAACAGCGGCTGGTCCGCGAACTCGTCGTCGACGAAGGTCCCATTTGCGCTGCCGGCGTCTTGAATGTAGACGCCTCCGCCCTCGAGATAGGTGAGCCGCGCGTGGCTGGAGGAGACCGAGTCCTCGTCGACCATGATGTCGTTGCGCCGGCCCTGGCCCAGGTTGTACTCGCCGGGCACCAGCAGGCAGCGCGCATAGTGACGCTCACCTCGGGAGACGAGGATCTCGAGTTGGCGGAAGGACGGCGACGGCATCAAATCAGATAGCAGCAAAAGTCGCGCCGTTCCAGATCGGTTCGCGCGACGTCACTCCACAAAGCGCTGGGCCACCGGCATGCGCCGGCCGAGGCCGAAGGCGCGGCTCGTCACGCGCAGGCCGGGGACGGCTTGGGCGCGTTTGTATTCGTTCAAATCGACGCGCCGCACGACCCAGCGTACCGTTTCCTCCGCGAAACCGTGGGCGACGATCTCCGCGGAGGAGAGCTGTTCCTCGACGTAGAGCCGCAGGATGGGATCGAGGATTTCGTAGGGCGGCAGCGTGTCCTGGTCGCGCTGGTCGGGCTTCAGCTCCGCGCTCGGCGGCTTGGTGATCGTGTCGCGCGGGATGATCTCGCGGTCGCGATTTATCCACTCGGCGATGCGATAAACGAGCAGCTTGGGCACATCGGAAATGACCGCGAGCCCGCCGCACATGTCGCCGTAGAGCGTGCAGTAGCCGACCGAGAGCTCGCTCTTGTTGCCGGTGGAAAGGAGCAGATGCCCGAGCTTGTTCGAGATCGCCATCAGCGTGAGTCCGCGCAGCCGCGGCTGCATGTTTTCCTCCGCCTCGTTCTCCGGCAGGCCGGCGAAGATCTCGCTGAACTGCGCGCGCACCGCCTCGAAGGATTGCTTGATCGGGATTTGCAGAAACCGAATCCCGAGCCGCTCCGCCAGGATGCGCGAATCCTCGACGCTGCCCGCGGAAGAATACTGCGTCGGCATGGTGACCCCGAGGACGTTTTGCGGGCCGAGCGCCGCCGCGGCGAGGCAGGCGACGAGCGCGCTGTCGATCCCGCCGCTCAGCCCGAGCACCGCCGACTTGAAGCCGCATTTATGCAGGTAATCGCGCAACCCGAGCACCAGCGCATCGTGCACCTCCTGCGGCTCGGAGGGGAGCGGCGGGATCGGCCGCGGCGGCCCGTCGAGGTCGATGACGGCTAGCTCTTCCTCGAACGAAGCGAGCCGCGCGAGGAGCCGTCCGTCGCGCCCGACGGCGAGCGAGTTGCCGTCGAAAATCAACTGGTCGTTGCCGCCCACCACGTTGCAGTAGGCGATCGGGACCCGGTGCTGCGCCGCGAGGCCAGCGAGCATCTCGAGGCGGCGCGTCAGCTTGCCCGCGGCGAAGGGCGAGGCGCTGAGATTGAGGATGAGCTCGGCCCCTTTTTCCATCAGCGCCCCGACGGGCTCGAAGCCGTAGAGCCGGCGCGGCAGGTAGCGGCTGGTCCAGATGTCCTCACAGATCGTGACGCCTATCTTGCGGCCCTGGAGCTCCAGCACGGCGACGCTGGTGGCGGGCTCGAAATATCGGTCCTCATCGAAGACGTCGTACGTCGGCAGCAGCGACTTGAAGACGCGCTGGATGGGCTGGCCGCGCTGGAGGAGCGCCACCGCGTTGCGAAACGGCTGGCCGGGGCCGTCGTTCACGTCGACATATCCGACGAGCAGCGGCACTTCGCCGACCGCCGCGTGCAGTTCCGCGAGCCGCTCGAGCATCAGCGGCACGAAGCGCGATTTGAAGACGAGGTCCTGCGGCGGGTAGCCGCAGATCGCCAGCTCCGGCGTCAGCACGAGTTCGGCGCCTTGCGCGCACAGGGTGCCGTAGGCCGCGAGGATCTTGCGCGTGTTGCCGGCCAGGTCGCCGACGGTGGGGTTCAGTTGGGCGAAGCCGATTCGCATGCCGAAAAGAGTCACCTACCGATACGGACCGGGGACCGGAGTCGGCTTTACGCGCGCCTTGTCCATCTCCTTCCACCCCTCATCGCTCGTCTCGTAGATCGAGCGCACGACGACATGCCGGTAGAAGTAGAGCAAGCCAGCCACCGCGAGCGCAGCTAAGAGAGTCATGAGGAATTTGTGCGTGAACGAATCGCGCATAGAGCTTCTCTACAGCCAGAACCGCGCCGTGTCAGCAGCGGAGTTTGCCGGAAGCCGCGCCTTGCGATGCGCCGCCTCCCGCCCTCACGCTCGCCAATCCCGATGTCTCCCGCCCCTCCCCCACCCACGTCGTGTCGTCTTTGCCGGGCGGAAGTCCTGGCGACCGACCTCACGTGCCCGCACTGCGGCGCTCCGCGACCGGCGCGCGCGGAGTTCTCGGGCGAGGGTTATGAATGGCGCACCGCGGCGACCTGGCTCGGCGCGCCGCTGATCCACGTCGCATTCGGCATGGATGCGGAAGGCCGACCGCGCGTCGCCCGCGGCGTCATCGCGATCGGTCAGCGCGCGCGGGGCGGGGTGGCGATCGGACTCATCGCGACCGGCTTCGTGGCGATCGGGTTGGTGGCGGTCGGCCTGTTTTCCATCGGCCTCGTCGCCATCGCCGCGCTCGGCGCGTTGGGGGTCAACGCCATCGCGCCCTGGGCCGTAGGCGTCGTGGCGCTGGGCTACTGGGCCGGCGGCCTGGCGCCGCTGGGGTGGCACATTTTGTTCGGGCGAAGCTGAGCCCCGGACAAAAAGGCCGGCTGAGACCTATGCGAAGAGGGCGGCCAGGGAGACGCGAATCGCCGGAAGCGCCTCGCACACGATCTCTTTTTCCTGCGCAACAATCTGCCGCTCGCCATACTGGCCGTTGCCGGGTCGGCGATAGACTTCCACCTGCCGTTCCGTGGGCAGCACGATCCAGTATTCCTTTACGTTCGCCTCGGCATAAATCGCAGCCTTCCCGCGGTCCGCGTCTGCCGTCGTCACAGCGACCTCGATAACCAGTTCGGCGGTCGAGGGATGGCGGTGGTCGAAGTCGGATACGTCTCCGGTGACTACGCACACATCGGGCAAAGGCTCCGAATCGCGCAACGTCAGTGGCGATCCGGCAAAGATGGTGTACCCGGGGAGGTTTAGCGCGAGGAAATGGTCATAAAGGCGCTGGCTGGTTTTGCGATGAAGCGGGGTCTTGGGAGCGGGGTCGAAAACTACGCCGCGAATCAGCTCCGCGCGCTCGTTGAAAATGCCGAGCTCAGAAATGCGGTGGAATTCTTCCGCCGTGATGAGCGCCAGATTCATGGCGTTAATGTAAGTAATTTGAGCCGGGCATCCAGCGGCGACTCAAGCACGGTGAGCCGGATGAGCGGCTCCTATGCCGACACGCCGCACACGCCCTACTTCGCCGGCGCCTCCGCCACCACCTCAGGCGCCGTCTGCTCGGGCGTAGTAATGCCCGGCGGCAATTCCATGATGCGGATATTGCGGAAATGAATTTCCGAGCCCTCGGACTCCAGGCAGAGATACCCTTTCTTCACCGTCGCCTTGCTCACCCCGTTCACGAACTTGCCGTTGATCGCCATCTTGACCGTGCCATCGACCGCGACCACGTCGTACGTGTTCCATTCCCCTTTGCCCTTGCAGCGCAACTCGGCCCCCTGGCTGCGGTCGCCGCGGGGGTTGTCCGGCGTGGTCTTCAGGCCGTTGGCTCCGAAGAGTTCGCCTGAGATATACCCCTGCGGGCGCGGATTGCCGTCCTTGTCCGGATGCAGCACCGGCCACTGCAGTTCCAGCATCTGCACTTCCATCCCCTTCGGCAGATTGCGTCCGGGCGGGACCGACCCCTCGCTCCAGATGAACACGCCGGAGTTGCCGCCGGCTTCCATGTGCATCCACTCGATATGCAGGATGAAGTTCTCGTACTGCTTCTCCGAGCGCATCACGCCGATCGGCAGCCCTTTGCAGACCAGCAATCCGTCCTTCACCGACCAGGTCTCCTTGCTCGTGTTTACGTCGACCCAGCCGGCGAGGTCTTTACCGTTGAAGAGCTCGCGAAACGCCGCGGGCTCGGTCGTTTGGGCCGGCGCCGGCAGCGGCAGGAGTGCGAGCAGGCAGAGCAACGTACGTTTCATGAGCAACGGCTTTTGGGAGGAATTCAACGGATTACGCAGGGGCAGAGGCGGTGTCTGAGTCTGGGCCTGGCGTTTGCGACATCAAGCCGAATGCCGGCACCCCTCGATCCGCCCAAAGCGTCGGAATTCTCTCGAGCAGCCCTTCACCAAACGTCGCATAGAGGTCGAGCTCCTCCAGGGGTGTTGCGCGTCTTGGCGAAAGGGCAGTAGGCACAGGGCCGTGGGCTGCAACCTGGCTGCGATTTCGCCGCGCGGCAGATCAGTGCCGCGTCTCGGCGGTCGCTACCGCGGTTGCGGACAGGTCGCCTTCGCCGAGCTTCCGCTTGAAGAGTTCCACGGCAAGTCCGTAGCACTGCTGCGCCAGCACCGGGTTGTACCGCGGGCCTTCGTCGCGGAGAAAAGCGTGCGCGGCGTTGAGCTCGAGCCACTGGTAATTCGCGCCCGCGGCTTCGAGGGCGTCCTGCACCTGGCGGCGCCCTTCGTACGGAACGTGCGGGTCCTGGCGGCCCCAGATCATCAGGAGCTCGCCGGCGAGGTCGCCGCGCTTGGCGCGCTCCAGCGAGTCGTCGGTCGGGCCGTTGCCGAGCACGCGGACGTGGCTTTCGAGCTTGTGGATGTCGGTCGCGTAAAAGCTGACGGACGCGAGGATTTCCCGGTTCATCGCGCAGCGGAAATTCAGGTGCCCGCCGATGCAGATGCCCATCGAGCCCAGCTTGCCGGTGCACTGCGGATGCCGGAGCAGGTAGTCGATGACGGCGCGCGCGTCGTCGTCGTAAGCTTGGAGCGGCTTGTTGACCTTGCACCAGTTGCCGCGATCCGCGCCCGCGCCGTCGTAGGCAAGCACCGCGCCCGCGGGCTCGAGTTCATGGAAGATCTCCGGCACCGCGACCACGAAGCCGTATCCCGCCAGGAGCGCCGCCGTCCGCCGGATCGGCCCGGTCGCCTGGAAGATTTCCGAGAAGAGCACGAGCCCCGGATAACGCCCCGGCGCCGCCGGCCGCAGGACAAACGTGCGCATCGCGCCGCTGGGGGTTGGGAGGTCGGCGTATTCGTGGTCGATGATCGTCATGGCGGCGACTGTTTGAAATGGCGGGCCGTCTTCGTCTTTTGCTTCATCTTCATCTGCATCCCTTCACGCTTGTTGATGAAGATGAAGATGAAGAAAAAGAGGAAGAGGCGCTTCGCTTAATCCTTCCCCGCCAGCGGAAACAGCATCGAATCGATGTACCGCTGGTTGCTCTTGCGCAGCCGGTCGACCATCAGGCGGCCGATCGCGATGAGGAACTTGAAGGCGGCGGTCGGGTAAACGCCGGCGAGCGCGGAGATGGCCGATTGCGAAATCTCGAGCAGGATGCAACGCTCCAGCGCCTCCACGTCGGCCGAGCGCGGCCCGTGATCGACGAGCGCGATCTCGCCGAAAAAGTCGCCCGGTTTCATCACCGCCAGCTCGATGTCGCGTCCGCTGTGGTGATGCACCACGCGCGCCCGCCCGCTCACGAGCAGGTACATGCAATCGCCCGGTTCATCCTGCCGCACGATGCATGCGCCGGGCTGAAAGGACTCCTGGTCGAGCAACTCGATGAAGCTCGTGAGCTCGTGCTCGGAGAAGTCGTGGAAGAGATGCGTCTCCTGGAGGGTTTGGAGAATTTCGGCGTTCGTCATGGCGGGAGTCGCACGGCGTGCGTGGAGGGCGGAGAGGAGTATCAGCCCCGCGCCGCGCTGAAAAGCAACTTCCGGCGGCGCAGACAATAACCGCGCGCCGAAGAGCCCTGGGAACGCCAATCTCCCGATTGGCGAGTATGCAAACGCGGTTCACCGCGGAGCAGACCGCCCGTCCGGGAAACTCGCGTTGCGGAGCCGGAGCGGCGTTTTGGGCGCTCCTTGGGAACGCCAGTCTTCCTGAATGGCGAGTTTCTCGGACGGGCGGTCTGCTCCGCGGTGAAACCGCGTTGCATACTCGCCAATCGGGAGATTGGCGTTCCCAGGGCTTACCCGCCCGCCTCCCCGCTCACCGTCTTGCGCAGCTTCTCGAACTTCGACGACTCGTTCGAGTACGCGGGGTACGTGCGCGCGGCGTCGCGAGGGCGGTAGCGGAAATGCTTGTAGGCCCAGAGCCACTCCTCCGGCCGCGCGACGATCGTCGGCTCCAGGCTGTCCCAGCATTGCTGCGTGATCTCCTGCAGCGTGGCGCCGGGCGCCGGCTCCAGCGGCGGGAGGAGCGTGATGGTGATCCGGCCGTCCGCATGGGGCCGGGTGGTAAGCGGAACGAGCAGCGCCTTGCCGCGCTGGCCGAGGACGGCGTGGAGCACGGGCACGCACATCAGCAGGCCGGGGCCGGCGCCGCGGAAGGCCTCCACGACGGTGGCGGCTTGCGTGGGACGCAGGTTGAGGTCGATCAACATCCCGGTGACGCCGCCGCGCAGGACGATCTTCAGCATGCGCACCAGCGAGTTTTCCTGCGGGATGATCGCGGCGCCGGTGTGCTCGCGGAGATGCTTGAAGAGCGCGGTGAGCAGCGGGTTCTTGAAGTTCTCCGCGACGCTGGAGAGGCGAAAATCCCAGAACGGGCTGACGAGGCTGGTCCACTCCCAGTTCCCCTGGTGCAGGCACATGAAGATCGCGCCGCGCTTCTCCTCGCGCAGCCGCTGGATGAGGGGCTCGACGTTTTCGACCATGACCCAATTCGCGTACGTTTCGGCGTTGATGTTCTGCCCCCAAAAGAGGTCGAGCATGGTCCGCACAAAGTTCCGGTAGGACGCCGTCGCGATGCGGGCGCGCTCCGCCGGCGAATAGCGGTCGCCGAACACGCACTCGAGATTGCCGAGGGCGGCGGACCGCCCGCGACCGTCGACCCGGTACGCGAGCGTGCCGAGCGCCCACGAGAGGCGCAGACAATTGCGCCGCGAGAGCCGCGGAATGAACCACGCGAGCAGCCGGCACGCGGCCAACTCCACGCGATAGCGCAGGCTTTTCCAGCGGCTCAGCGGAGGCTCGTTTGATGGAGACGGTGTGGACACGGTGAGGGATGATGGCGGGAGGGGAGGAGCAGACAATGAGACAATGAGACAATGAGAAGGCGCGACATCACAACCTCATTGCTCCAGAATACGGAGCCGAATGACCTGACCACTCTGAACCGCCCGCGCGCTCCAGTCGCATTGTCTCATTGTCTCATTGTCCTGCCACGCCCACCCATGGATCACTCCCCACTCCTCGCCCTCGCCCGCGCCTTGCTGGAACAACCAACCGCGCCGTTTCACGAAGACGCGGTGCGCGCCGAGATCGAGCGGCTACTCGCGGGGCTGCCGCATGTCTCCGTCGAGCGGGATGGCTTCGGCAATGTCATCGCGCAGTACCGGCGAGGCTCCGCGGCGCCGCGCCTCGCGTTCGCGGCGCACATGGATCATCCGGCCTACGTCGGCGACCAGTTCCTTGGCGGCGTGCCGCAGGCGTATCGCGATCGGCGGCCGCCGACGCGGAATTTCGGCGCCTACGCGATGTGGGATTTGCCGGCGTTCGAGGCGCGCGAGGGGCGGATTTATTCGCGGGCTTGCGACGATCTCATCGGCTGCACGGCGATCGTCGCCATGCTACGGGAGCTGTCGGCGAGCGGCGCGGAGGCGGCGTGCTACGGGCTGTTCACGCGCGCGGAGGAGGTCGGGTTCGTCGGCGCGATCCAGCTCGCGAAGACGCGCGGCGTGCCGCCGGACGTCACGATTGTTTCGCTCGAAACCAGCTCAGAGCGCGGCGGTCCCGTGCGGATGGGTGACGGGGTGATCATCCGCGTGGGCGACCGTTCGAGCATCTTCGACTCGGTGCCGACCGCGCAATTGATGCAACTTGCACGGGAACACGAGATCCCGCACCAGCGCGCGCTGATGAGCGGCGGCAGTTGCGAAGCGACCGCGTACCAGCTTTACGGCTATCGCACGGCAGGCCTCTGCGTGGCGCTCGGCAATTACCACAACTGCGGACCGGATGAGCAGATTGCGCCGGAGTTCGTCTCGATCGACGATGTCGCGGGCCTGACGCGGCTCTGTGTCGTGGCGGCGAGCACGCCCGAATTGCCGGACACGGAGGGCGCGCTGCGGAAGCGCCTCGAGGACGGGATGCGCGAGTACGAGCGCTACTTCTGAGCGGGCTCCTTCGCGCAGCAACAGAGCGTCAGCCAGCCGGCGAGAAAGCAGGCTCCGCCGAACGGCGTGATCGCGCCGAGCCATTGGACGTTCGTCAGCGCGAGCACATAGAGGCTGCCGCTGAAGATGAAGATGCCGGCCGCAAAGAGCGGGACCACCCAGCGGTTGACCGGCCGCCCGAGGGCGAGGGCGAGCAGCGCGACCGCGTGCGCGAGATGATAGAGGACCGCCTTTTCCCAAATCCACGCGGTGCCGAGCAGCGCCAGCCGCGGCCGGAGCGCATGCGCGCCAAATGCGCCAAGCGCCACCGCAAGGCAGCCGGCGATACTCGCGAGGCGGAGAGTCGATTTCATGAGAGCCGGAGCAAAGCACGGCGCGCGCTTGCGCTCAAGCGCCGCGGAGCATAACCAAAGGGCCGTGATCACCGCCGCCCCCCGCCATCCGCTTGAGCCCGACTGGACGGTGTGGCAGCCGAAGGAGCGCGCGGTGCTCTGCTTCATCGTGAGCGAAGGGCGGGTGCTGCTCATCCACAAGAAGCGCGGCCTCGGCGCGGGCAAGGTCAACGCGCCCGGCGGCAAGATCGAGCCGGGCGAAAGCGAGCCGGCGGCCGCGGTGCGCGAGACGATGGAGGAGGTCGGCGTGACGCCGCACCGGCCCCGCCCGCGCGGCGAGCTGCACTTTCAGTTCACCGACGGCTACAGCCTGCACTGCACGGTTTTCGTCGCCGACGGCTGCACGGGGGAGCCGATCGAGACGGACGAGGCGACGCCGTTCTGGCGGCCGGTCGACGAGATTCCCTATGGCGAAATGTGGGAAGACGATCGGCACTGGCTGCCGCAGATGCTGCGCGGGCAGCGGATCATCGCCTGGTTCACCTTCGATCACGAGACGATGCTGACGAAACAAGTCGAGAGCCGGGAGGAGCCCGTCGCGCCGTGAGCCGGCCCTCGGTCCTCGTCGTCGGCTGCGGCTTCCTCGGTCTGCCGCTCGCGCGGCGTTTGCACGCGGCAGGCTGCGACGTGCTCGGTCTCACGCACTCCGAAGCAACGGCGGCGGGCTTGAGCGGCGAGCTGTTTCCGGTGCGGGCTTGCGATGTCTCCAATGCCGACAGCGTCGGTGAGATTGCAAAGTCGCGCACCGGGAAATTCGACGTCGTGGTCCATTGCGCGAGCTCCGGCAAGGGCGGACCCGAGGCTTACCAGCGTGTCTATCTGGAAGGCTGCGCGCATCTGCTGGAACAGCTCGCGCCGCGACAAATTATCTTCACGAGCAGCACCTCGGTGTATGCGCAGGTCGGCGGCGAACCGGTCACCGAGGAAAGCCTCGCCGAGCCGGCGGCGGAGACCGGCCGCCTCCTCCGCGAGACCGAGGAACTGGTGCTCGCGCACGGCGGAACGGCGTTGCGGCTCGCCGCGCTCTACGGTCCGGGGCGCTCGGTGCTGCTGCGCAAGTTCTTCAGCGGAGAGGCGGTGATCGAGGGTGACGGCGCACGCTGGATCAACCAGATCCATCGCGATGATGCCGTGGAGGCGTGCGTGCAGGTGATCGAGCGCGGCGCGACGGGAATTTACAACGTGTCCGACGACCGCCCCCTCCAGCAGGCGGCGGTCTATGAGTTTCTTGCCCGGCACTTCGAGCGCCCGCTGCCGCCCGCCGGCGAGGTGAACCTCAACAAGAAGCGCGGTTTCTCGAATAAACGCGTAGCGAATGAAAAGCTGCGGGCACTCGGGTGGCGACCGAAATACGCGACGTTTTTTGAGGCGGTGGAAAGTGATCCGGGGATCGCCGCGGCGGCGCGGGCAGAGGCGGCGCACTCGTCCTGAGCGCGGAGCGCCTTGGACTGCGGCAGCCTGCTGCCGCTTTGCGGGGGGCGCAGCCTGCTGCGTGCGGTGGGGTTTGCGCGCGACAAGCCCGACTGCTCCGCCCCTCCCGCAGCAGGCTGCGGCCTCCGCAAAGCGGCAGCAGGCTGCCGCAGTCCAAGGCCGTTCCGGCATTCCTCGCAACGCGCCGATAGCCTTCGCGCACCGAGCCGGCGCCTTACTTCGAAGCGATCGGCTGGGCCGTGGGCGGCGCCGGGAATTTCGCGTCGTACTCCGTCTTGATGCGCGTGGCTTCGGCTTTCGCCTCGGCGAGCTTCTTCGCGGTCTCAGCGGCGTCTTTCTCGGCTTGCTCCTTCGCTTTCTTCGCCTCGGCGGCAATTTCGCCCGTCTTTGGCTTGAGCGTGGCGATGAGCAGTTCCGCCGATTCCTTCGCCTTCTTCGCGCCGGTCAGCGCGGTCTCGGCGGCGGTCTTGGCGGTCGTCGCCTTCTTGGCCTCCAGGGCGGCGGTGGTGAGCGCTTCCTTCGCCTTGGTGATCTCGGGAGCCAAATCCTCCTGCTGTTTTTTCGCCTCGGCGAGCGCCTTGTTCGCGGCATCGAGCGCCGCCTGGCTGTCCGCCGTCTCCTTCGCACGCGCGGCGATCCTCGCCACGGCCGCGTTGTATTCCTCGGTGTCCTTTTGCAAGCCCTCGAGCGATTTGCCTTTCCGCTGTTCGGTCGCAACCGCCGTCATCTGGCGCTTCGTGATGTTTGGCAAATCGGCCGTGGCCGTCGCCTCCACCTGCGTGGCGGCTTTGCGCTTCGTCTCCTTGTCGGCCGCCGCGGCTTGTGCGTCTTCCACGCCTTTCACCGCTTTTTCCCAAGCCGTGCGCGCACTGTCGAACGCCGCCTGCTTCGCGGCAATCACCGTGGCGCTTTCCTTGATCGTCTTCTCCGCGTCGGCGAGGTCCGCCTCCGTCTTCGCGATGGGCGAAAGCGCGTCCTTGGCCGTGGCGACCAGCTCGTCGTACTTCGCCTGGAGCTCCGCGATCGTCTGCTTCGAGGTATGCACGCGCATGAACGCCTGCGCCCGCTGCCAGCGCTGCACGCCGGTCGTCGCCAGGTCGAGGCGCGGCTTGAGGGCATCGCGCTCGGCCTTCACGCGCGCGATTTCGGCCTCCTGCGGCGAACCGGCCGCCGCTTGTTTGGCGGCCTCCAGCGCCGTCTGCGCGGTGGCGATTTCAGCCTGCTTGTTGGCGACGCGGGAATCGGCTTTCGGCGAAGGGTTATTCTTCCGCGCATCTTCCAGCGCCTTGAGCTCCGCGCGCAGGGATTCGACGTTCTTCTGCGCGGCGTCGGCCTTGGCGATGGCATCGGGCGACGGCGGGATTTTCACCTCGGCCTTTTGCGCGGTCGCGAGAGCGGCCGCGGTCTCCTGCTGCTTCTTCTCCGCGGCGGGCAGCTTCGCTTTCGCCTCCGCATCGGTCGCCGTCGTGCTCTTCAGTGCGTCGAGCTCCGTCTGCGCCTGCTTCGCCTCTTTCTCGGCGACGGCGATGGTCTCGCTCTTCTTCTGCTGCGCCGCGGCCAGCGCGTCTTTCAAGTTCTTCTCCGCCGCCGCCAGCGCCTGCTCGGCCTTGGTCTGCTCGGCTTTGACGTCCGCGAGCTGCTTCTCGGCGGCGGCGAGGCTCTCGGCGATCGGAGGCGGATTCGAGCTTAGCTCGCCGACGGACTTCGGCCCGGTTTTCAGGTCGAACACGCGGATGCTGCCATTCCAGTCGCCGGCGACCACGCGATCCGACGCCAGCACGGCGCGCAGCGCGATGTCCTCAAACGGCGCGCTGGTCAGCAGCACTTTGCCCGTCTGGTCCCAGGCCTTCGCCAGCTTGTCGCGTCCGGCGGAAACGAGCCGGCCATCCGGCGTAAAATCGACCGACGACGCGCCGCCCGCGTGGGCGGCCCAGTTGCGGATTTCCTTCCCTTCCTTCACGTCCCAGAGCGCGATCTTGCCGTCCTCGCTCGCGCTGGCGAGCACGCCGGGCATGAACGAGAGCGCCGTCACGCACGCCTTGTGGCCCGGGAGGCTGTTGAACTCGCGCCCGGTCGCGCCTTCCCAGACCAGGATGCCGCCGTTGCGATCCGCGCTCGCGAGATATTTGCCGTCCGGGGAAAATGCGACCGCCGTGATCCAGTCGGTGTGCTTCTTGATCGAGTGCTCCAGCTTGCCGTCCTTGGTTGAGTAGATCTTGAGCAGTTTGCCCGGCCCGCCGAGCGCCACGTGCTGCTGGTCCGGCGAAAGGTCCGCGCCGAGCACCTGGTCGAATTCATTGCCGACCTCGCCGGCCCGCTCGCCGGTCTGCACGTCCCACAGCACGACCTTGCCCGATTTGCCGCCGAGCCCGCCGCCGGTCATCAGCAGCTTGCCGTTCTTGGAAAAGCGGATGATCGCCGGGAACCCTTCGGGAAACGGCAGGATGCCGAGCGGCTGCAGCGTCTCGGTATTATAAAGGATGATCTGCTTCTGCCCGCCGACCGCGACCAGCGGCGCCCACGGGCTGGCGGCGAGCGCGATCAGCGCATTCGTCGACTTGGTGCGGACGAACGGCTCCAGCGGCAGATCGGCCGTCGGCATCGGCGGCGGACCGTCCGGCTTGCTGAGCGAAATGACCGCGACCTGCACGTTGTTTGCCGCCGTGACCGCCTTGCCGGTCATCGATTCCAGCAACTGCCCGCTCACCCATTTCTCGATGAGCGCGATCTCCGCGTCCGTGAGCTTGTCGCCCTTCGGCGGCATCTTCGGGTCCTCGGTCTGCCGGATGCACTTCACGAGCAAACTGGCCGACGGGTTCCCCGACTCCATCACCTTGCCATTGTCGCTCCCGGCGAGCGAGCCCGCGTAGGTGGAGAGATCCAGCCCCGCCTTTTTCTTGTCGGGGTTGTGGCAATTCAGGCACGCATTCTTGAAAATCGGCAGGATGTGATCGTTGTACGTCACCTTCGCCGGCACGTCCGCCGCCGACAGCGAACGAGCAGCCATCGCGGAGACGAGCACCAAAAGCGGAGGGAGAGAACGGAGGGATTTCATCAGGGTTTGGGGAAAGGGAGGCGTAATGATAAACGGGTGGCGCGGGATTTCCACTGCTAGAAAGGGTAACCTGCGGCGGGGGAGAATCTTGGGAGGATTCGGGAGGGTTCGTCTAGCGGCGCGACTCGAGTAAACCGCGCTTGCCCGCGGCGTCAGGGAACCTCATGTTTGCGGACTACCTCCCCAAACAAGCAGATCAACCAGAGGAACAACAAAACCATGAGCCCCGTGAGCACCACTGACGTCCCTGCAATCCAAAGCTTGATCCACCAGATTCAAGCCTTGGCCGACAAGATCGAAAGTTTCCCAGGTATCGGTAATAGCACGGGAGCCGACGCCGCACCCGTTCACCAGGAATTGCTGACGGTTCGCAACTGCTGCCAGAAGCTTCTCGGGGCGATCGGAACCGGCAAAGGCTGAACGACGGCTCTCCGCGAAGGTGATGGCCGCCGGTGGCGATGACCGGCGCGGCGACTCGTCGCAGAGTCGCGTCCAATCGAAGGGGCGAGCAGGCCGTCAGTTCCGCTACTTCCCGAACATCTTCGCGATAATGAAGATCAAAATGGCTCCTCCGAGTCCACCGCCGAGGAGCAGGTAAACCAAGGAATAACCGGCGGCAGCGATGATGGGGGCAAACAGTAGAGTTATCATAGCAACCGTGACTTCGCTCCGGCCTCGCTAGGTGGACGCCTGCGCGGGGCCGGCCCCCATCGGGTGGCACCCTACCCCCGCAACCGCAACCGCTCTCCGCAAAGATGATCGATGGCCTCCACGATCGCCGGCAGCACCAGCGGCAGGCATTCCCCGATCGCGCGCGGGTTGCCGGGTAAATTGACGATGAGCGTGCGGCCGCGCGTGCCGGCGGTGGCGCGGGAGAGGATGGCGGTCCTCACCTTCTCGTAGGAGGCCATGCGCATGATCTCGCCAAAGCCGGGTAGCTCGCGGTCGAGCACGGCGCGAGTCGCCTCGGGGGTGATGTCGCGGGCGGCGGGGCCGGTGCCGCCGGTGGTGATGACGAGGGCATGCGACTCGGCGCAGAGCCGGCGCAGGAGCGCCTCCAGCTCCGGCTGCTCGTCGGGCATGAGGACGCGCGTCCATTCCACCGGGTCGGCGAGATGCTCGCCGAAGAAGCCTTCGATCGCGGGGCCGCTGCGGTCTTCGTACACGCCCGCCGTGGCGCGGTCGCTCAGGGTGACGCGCGCGAATTTCACTGCTTCACCTTCTCCGTAACGCGGATGTCGCCGATGACCATCTCCTTGTCGATCGCCTTGCACATGTCGTAGATCGTGAGCGCGGCGACGCTGACCGCGACGAGCGCCTCCATTTCCACCCCGGTGCGCGCCGTCACGGCGGCTTCCGAGAAAATGCGGACTTCGGTGTCGCCGATCTCGAAGCGCAAGTCGACCGAGTCGAGCGGCAGCGAATGGCAGAGGGGAATGAGCGCATCGGTGCGCTTGGCGGCCTGGATGCCGGCGATCTTGGCGACGGTAAGCACGTCCCCCTTCGGCAGCGCCTGTTCCCGCAGGGCGCGGATGGTTTCGGCGCGGCAGCGCACGGTGCCGGTCGCGCGGGCGAGCCGGCGCTGCGGCGGTTTGCGGCCGACATCGACCATGCGCGCGCTCCCGGTTTCATCCAGGTGGGAAAAGCGGGCTTCCGGGGAACTCATGCGCGCAGAGTGCCACCGGCCCGCCGCCTGCGTCAAACCGCGCGGTTCGAGAACTCGCGCGAAGTTCGCGCAACTCCCTTGAGCCGCGGGCGACAACACGCTAAGGCTGGCCCATGAAACGTCTGTGCCTCCTGCTCCTGCCGCTCCTGTTCGCCGGCTGCTCCACGGACACCGACCCGGAAGATCGGCGCTTTTTCAACCGCGGCTGGCTCAATCCGCATCGCGACATCGATCTCGACCCCGCCTTCGAAGGCCCGGTTAAAGACCCGGGAATCCCGAAGCGGGTTCATCCCGAGAAGTACAAGGGAGACCCGATTGTGGATGGGTAGGGCCCGGAAGTAATCAGTAATCAGTGGGCAGTAATCAGTCCGGAGCGCGCGCGCTTGATGAAGCGGCCCACTGATTACTGCCCACTGATCACTGATTACTTGTCCGCCACTACAGCGGCTCCAAAGCCGTCAGGCCCGTCGTAATCGTCACCGCGTTTTCCAGCGGCATCCGCTTCTGCTCGTGCCCCGCGCCCCAGGAGTCCGAGAAGATGATTTCGTTGCTCTTCGTGTTGTAACCGATGATGAGCCGCATGTGGCCGCCGCCGCTTTGCGGTACGCCGGGCTCGGGAAAAATGCCCAGCATGACGGACCAGATGAGCGGAATCCCGGCGTCGATGTGCTTCTGCACGTCGGTCTGAAACTTCGTGACGTCGGAGCGATTCTTCGTCCGCACTTCCTTGAGCAGCGACGAGTCCATCGAGCGAAAGATCTTGTCGGAATCGAGCACTTGGCCCGGCGGCGCGAGCTGCGGCGCGCGATTGCCGTGCTTGGCCGCGCGGTTGTATTCGATCATCAGCGAGAGCAACTGCTTCGCCTCGAACTTCTCCACCGGCCGGACCTGCACTTTCAGCCGTGTGCTCAGTTTCTTCAGCGCGTCGAACATCGCGTCGGCGCTCGTCCCCTTGGTGGAGTCGGTATTGGCGATCTGCGCGATTTCGTTCGCGTCGGTCTGCACGCCGTAGTAACGCATCATCCGCTCGGCACAGGCGACTGCGCAGTACCCTTTCTGTCCCTGGTCGACCATCGGGACATCCGTGATCACCACGTCGCCCGAGGCCGTGTCCTTCTTCACGTGCGCCGGCCCGGTGAAGCGTTTGCCGCCGCTCTGCGCGGTCGGCGCAAAGGTCAGGCCGGTCGTTTTCACCTCGGGCGGCTTGATCTCCAGCCGCACGAACTCCGCGCGAAACGGGATGTTCTTCGTCTTCACCTCCTTGGTGAAGGAGTACTCCAACAGGTAATGCGCGGCCGGCGCGCTCCAGATGATCCCCTCGGCCTTGACGGCGTTCGTCGCGTCCTTTCCGCGGACGACCGCGGGCACTTTCGTGTTCAGGTTCAGCGCGTCCATCGAGACCTTCACCAGCGCCTCGTATTTGTCGCGCGGCAAGCCGCCGACGTCGCCCCGCGCATAAATCGTCGGGGTGATCTCCGCCAGCTTCCCGCTCTCGAAGCGCGCCACGACCTCGACGATCGGCAGCGCCCAGAGCGTCAGCGCCTGCTCGCCGGCCCGCGCCGTGTCCTTCGCGTCGGAGACCCAGCGAAAGCCCTTCGTTTCGGGCAAGCGCTGGAATTCATCCTGGCTCAGCGACCAGAGCTTCGGGTTCGCGAGCAACGCATTGAGATCGGCCGCCCCCGCGGTCGAGACCGCGAGGAGCACGGCAAGGAGACACCGGGCCGGCGCGCTCATGTCACTTCATCAACTCCGCGAGCTTCGGCCCGATCGCGTCGGCCTCGATCTGGTAGCCGGCCGGCACGAAGTGCAGGAGATCCTTCGAGATGTCGTCCTTGAAGCTGCCGTCTTCCTTGAGGAACTTCTTGCCGATGTCGAGGTAGAAGACGTGTTTGCCGTCGTCGAGCTTGCTGATGATCTTGTTCGCCGCCTCGTTGGTGACGCGGTTCGGGAAAGTCGGCGAAGGTCCGCGCGGGAAGATCGCCAGGAGCAGGATCTTCGTGTTCGGGCATTTCTGGCGCACCGTCTCGACGATCTTCGTGATGCCGCTCGCGATCCCCTCGGGCTTGTCGCCGCCGGAATTGTTGGTGCCGATCATGAGCACGAGCGCCTTCGGCGAAATGCCGTCGAGCTCGCCGTTCTGAATGCGCCAGAGGACGTGCTGCGTCCGGTCGCCGCCGATGCCGAAATTGACCGGCTTGTACTGGCCGAACGACTTGTCCCAGATCTCCTTCGCGCCGACCCACCCGGCGGTGATCGAGTCGCCGAGAAAGACGACGCCGATATCACCCTTCTTGGCGAGCGCGACGTATTTCTCGTGCTGGGCGATGAAGCCCGCCTGCGGCGCGCCGTCCGGTCCGACCTTGGGCGCGGGCACATCCGGCGGCTGCGGAGGCAAGGGCGGCTGGGCGGGCTTGGCAGCCGGCGTGGCCGCGGGCGTCGCCTTGGCCGGGGCGGCGGGCGGAGCCGCCTGCTGGGCGAAGAGGAGAGAACCGGAGGTGAGAAGAGCCGCCGCGAAGGCGAGGGATTTGTTTTTCATGGGGAACTAAGAGGGGCGAATATCGTTGCGCATCCGGTCGTTGGCGAGAGGATTTCCATGAGCGCCATCAGGATCCCGGAGTCGCCGCGAGTTTCCCCTTGTCCATCCGCTTCAAGGCCGGGAGGTAGCTGGCGACGAACGGCAGGCCGCCGATCGCCGGGAGCACGTAGCGCGCGGTGCAAAGCAGGCCGAGCGCCGCCGCTTTCGCACTGGAGAAATATGGCGCGTAGAAGAGCACCAGCGCCGCGTCGCGCGTGCCGACGCCGGCGAAGGTCAGCGGCAGCAGGCCGGCGAGAATGGCGAGCGGCGAGAGCGCGAGGTTCGCGAGGAACGGGACCTCGGCGTTGAGCGCGAGGATGAAGAGCCAGATCTGGAGCAGGTGCAGAAACCAGATGAAGACGGAGGTCAGCGTGACTTTCGCGAGGCGCGCTTTGCTCGCCCAGAAGTAGGCGTGCATCTCGCCCCACGAAGCGGCGAGCTTGTCGAGCTTGGCGCCGACTTTCCCCGGCGCGATCCGCCCCGCGAGTCGAAAGAAGAATTGCGCAAAGCCCGGCGAGCCGATGAGGAGCAGGCCGAGCCCGAGGCTGCCGGCCACCACGAGCGTCGAGAGCCAGAAAAAGAGCGTCTCCTGCTGCGCCGGCGCGAGATTCCACGATTCGCCGCCCCACCGAAACGCCTCCATCGCGTTGCTCCCGCTCAGCTTCACCCAGGCCAGGCCGAAGACGCACCAGAGCAGCAGCGAAAGCATGTCGCACGCTTTCTCAAAGACAACGAGCGAGAGCGCGAGCGCGCCATCCATGTGCCCGCGGTCGCGCATGAAATATGCCTTCGCGATGTCGCCCATCTTGGAGGGCAGAATGAGATTCAGCACGCTCGCGACGAGGATCAGCCGGTTGGCTTCGGCGAAGCCGAGCTGCCCCTTGCTCGGCATGAGTTGCTGGAGCCGCCACGAGGTGAAGAGCGTCAGCGGCACGACCATCGCGAGCGAGATCGTCATCCAGAGGCTGTTGCTCGTGGCAAAGATGTGGCCGAGCTCCGCCAGTTGCCCGTGTTTGTTCAGCTTCCAATAGATGAGCGCGAGAATGCCGAGGCTGACGGCGAGCGAGATGATCTTCTTCTTCATGAAAGGCGGGCGAGGGTGCGCGGAACCGAAAGTTTGGTCCACGAAATAGACGAAAAACACGAAAAATGGGGGAACGGAAGTGTCGCCGGAGGCCGGAACCGGTGTTTTCATCACCAGGACTTCGCCCCCCGCCATGTCATTCGTGGACCAAATTCCGTCTCCCAACCGCACCGGCCGGCGCGCCGGCGCGATCGGCCTGGGCTGCGTGACGTTTGGACGCGAGATCGACGAAGCGGCGGCGCATGGTTTGCTCGACCATGCTTACGCGCGCGGCATTCGTTTTTTCGACACCGCCTCCGCCTATGCGCAGGGCGCGTCGGAAGCGATCATCGGCCGCTGGCTGGCTTCGCGGCGCCCGCCCGCCGGCTCGGTGAAAATCGCGACGAAGGTGCTGCCGCCGTACGAACCCGCGCGCCTGGCCGAGACGGTCGCCGCCGGCTGCGAGCGGCTCGGCGTCGCGGCGATCGATCTCTTCTATCTCCATCGCTGGGAGCCGGAGGCGGAGTCGCCCGCCGTGCTCGGGGCGCTCGACGCGCTGGTGGGCGCGGGCCAGGTCCGCGCGCTGGGCGCGAGCAACTACAGCCTGCCCCAACTCGCGGCGTCCCTGGTCTTGCAGGAGCAGCACGGGTTCGAGCGTTTCCGAGTGGTGCAGAACAATCACAACCTCGCGGTGAGAAACGTCGACCCGGAGCTCCGGGCGTTCTGCACCGCGCGCGGCATTGCCATCGTCACTTACAGTCCGCTCGGCGCGGGCTTTCTGACGAGCAAACATCGGGATGGCGTGCAAACCGGATCGCGCTTCGACGTGGCCCCCGGACATCAGCGAATCTATTTCCAGGCGGAAGCCGAGCGGCGTCTCGCACGACTCGAGGCCGTCGCCGCCCGCACGGGCCATAGCCAGGCGCACCTCGCGCTGGCCTGGGCGCTGCATCAGCCGGGCCCGGCCACCGTGCTGGTCGGCGGACGGACGCCCGCGCATCTCGATCAGGCGCTGGCGGCGCAGGCCTTTGACGACCCCGCGTTGTTCGCGGAACTCGATGACTGACTTCGCCCGCCTCCACGCGCTCTACCGAGCCGAGTTGCTGGAGCGCACGGTGCCGTTCTGGCTCCGGCACGGCATCGACCGGCGGCATGGCGGCCTCTGCACCTGCCTCGCGGACGACGGCACGCTCCTGAGCTCGGACAAGTATGTCTGGTCGCAACTCCGCGCGATCTGGACCTTTTCCGCGCTCCATAATCGCATCGAGAAAAAGCCGGCGTACCTCGACGTGGCGACGCACGTCTTCGACTTCATCAAGCACCGCGGCCGCGACGCGCACGGGGATTGGTTCTTCTGCCTGGACGCCGACGGCGCGCCGCTGCACGGCGGCGCGACCAGCCTCTACTGCGCGGCCTTTGCGATCTACGGCTTCACCGAGTATGCGCGGGCGACCGGCAGCGAGGAGGCGCTCGCCCTGGCGCTCGAGACCTTCCGGCACGCGCAGCGCCGGCTGGCCCGGCCGGGCTCGTATCAGACGCATCCCTGGCCCATTCCCGCGGGGATGAAAGCCCATGGCGTGGCGATGATCTTCGCATCGGCCTTCGACGAGCTTGGCGCCTTGCTCGGCGAGCCGGCCATCCAGGACGCCGCGCTGGCGCAGGCGCGGGAAGTCATGGAGCTGTTTCTCCATCCCGAGCGCCGGCGCGTGTATGAATTCGTGCGGCTGGACGGGACGCCGATGGAGGAGCCGCCGGGGCGGACGGTGAATCCCGGACACGCGATCGAATCGATGTGGTTCATGATCCATCTCTTCCAGCGCGTCGGCGATCACGAGCGCGTGCGGCAGTGCATCGAAGCCATCCGCCGGCACCTGGAGTTGGGCTGGGATGAAGAACACGGCGGCCTGTTTCTCGCGCTCGATGCGGCGGGCTCGCCCTGGGAAAAGAAATGGGATCTCAAGCTCTGGTGGCCGCACACCGAAGCGCTGTACGCTTTGCTCCTCGCGCATTCCATCTCCGGCGAGGCATGGTGCATGACATGGTTTCAGCGCGTGCATGACTATGCTTTCCGCCATTTCCCGGTACGCGATCACGGCGAGTGGATCCAGAACCTCGACCGCCAGGGGCGCAAGCTGGAGGGGGTCGTCGCGCTGCCGGTGAAGGATCCCTTCCATCTCTCGCGTGCGCTGATCCTGAGCGTGGGTCAGCTGGAACGGTTCTCCCCTGCCCCATGAGCGAGCGCCGTTTTCCAGCGATCTCCCAGGCGTGGTTGACCGTGCTGTTGCTCTGGCCGGTGGCGATGCTCAACTACCTCGACCGCCAGATCTTTTCGACGATGAAGGCGTCGATCATGGCGGACGTCGTCGACATCCGCACCGAGGCGGCGTTCGGCTCGCTGATGTCGGCCTTCCTCTATGGGTACGGCGTGATGAGCCTGCTCGGCGGTTACCTCGGCGATCGCTTCAATCGCCGCTGGGTCATCCTCGGCAGCCTCGGGTTGTGGTCGCTCGTCACTTGGCTGACCGGTCGCGCGCAGACCTATGAACAGCTCTGGTGGGCGCGCTCGATCATGGGTCTCAGCGAGGCCTGCTACATCCCGGCCGGCCTCGCCATGATTGCCGATTTTCACGGCGCCGCCACGCGCTCGCGGGCGGTCGGCATCCATCAGAGCGGCATCAAGATGGGCATCATTCTCGGCGGCATGGGCGGCTACATCGCGGACTCCCACTATGGCTGGCGCGCGGGCTTCGAGTGGTGCGGCGCGGCGGGCGTCCTCTATGCGATCCTGCTCTTTTTCTGCCTGCGCAATCCACCGCGCGACGACGCCGCGTTGGCAAAGAAACAGGGCCTGGCGCTGTGGCCTTCGCTGCGCGAGCTCTTCGGCCTCGCCGGCTTTCTGCTGCTGCTCCTCTACGTCACCCTGCCGGCCGTGCCCAACTGGGTCGTGAAAAGCTGGATGCCGGCGGTGCTCGCGAGCGCGTTCCATTTACAACAGGGCCAGGCCGGCAGCAGCGCCACCCTCAGCGTGATGTTCGGCTCGTTCGCCGGCCTCGGCCTCGGCGGCTGGCTGGCCGATCGCTGGCAGCAGCGTAGCGCACGCGGACGCATCTACGTGAGCAGTCTCGGCCTGGCCTGCTGCATCCCCGCGCTGGTCGCCATCGGCGCCGCTCCGAACCTCGGCGTCGCCGTCGTCTTTCTCGTTCTGTTCGGCATCGGCTGGGGCTTTTACGACGCCAACAACATGCCCATTCTTTGCCAGGTCGTCCGCCCGGAATTGCGCGCCACCGGCTTCGGCATCATGAACATGGTCTCCGTGCTCATCGGCGGTTATGCCGTGGACCTCGTGGGAAAGATGCGCGACGCCGGCGAGCCGCAGTCGCTCATGTTCAATCTCTGCGCGCTCGCCGCCGCGGGAGCCGTGGCCATCATCCTCTCCGTCCGCGTCAAGCCCGCCACTCCCTGATGTGAATCCAGCAAGGAGGGTCCACGAAATACACGAAAATCACGAAAAATGAGAATGACCGGTAAACGGGAAGCGCACCCGTTCGGCACGTAGCACCCTTTCTTCTTTTTGTGTCTTTCGTGTATTTCGTGGACCTCCCATTTCCCGATTTAGACTAAACCGCCCATGCCCCTCCTCCTCACCCCGCCGCTGCACGGACTCGTCGTCCCTCCTCACTCCCCTTTTCATGCGGACGGCTCGCTCAACCTTTCCATCGTCGAACAGCAGGCCGCGCACTGTCTTAAGCACCGCATCAATGCCGTGTTCGTCGCGGGGAGCACCGGCGAGAGCTCGTCCCTGACCGTGCCGGAACGGCTCGCCCTCACCGAGCGCTGGGTGCAGGTCACGCGGGGCACGACGCTTCGAGTCGTCGTCCACGTCGGCTCCAATTGCCTCGACGATGCACGCGCGCTCGCCGCGCACGCGCAGGCCCAGGGCGCGGCCGCCATCGCCGCCTTGTCGCCGAGCTACTTCAAGCCGGGCTCCGTCGAGGCGCTCGTCCGTTGCGCCGCGCACGTCGCCGGCGCCGCGCCGGAAACGCCGTTCTACTTCTACGACATTCCCGCGCTCACCGGCGTGAATCTCTCCATGCCGCAATTCCTGGCGCTTGCGCATGACCGCATCCCCACGCTGGCGGGGCTCAAGTTCACCAACGTCGACCTCGCCTCCTACCAGTTCTGTCTGCGCGCGAATGGCGGCCTCTGGGATCTCCCTTGGGGCGTCGACCAGCACCTCCTCGGCGCGGTCGCGATGGGCGCGAAAGGCGCCGTCGGCAGCAGCTACAACTACGCCGCCCCGCTCTACCATCGGATGCTGGCGTCCTTCGCCGCCGGCGACCTGCCCGCCGCCCGTGAAGCCCAATTCCAAGCCACCCGCCTCCTCGCGCTCATGCACAGCTACGGCCCGATCGCCGCCGCGAAATTCACCATGAAATGCCTCGGCATCGACGTCGGCCCCGTGCGCCTGCCCAACGAACCGCTCTCCCCCACACGCCAGTCGCAACTTCGCGCCGACCTCGAGGAGATGGGGTACTTCGACTGGATCGCGTGAACGACAGCATTTGGGCGGGAATTAGGCATAACTATGCAAAACGCGCGGCGATCCACGATGGGTAGCACAGGCGTCCCGCCTGTTCGGCTCGGCGTCCCGCCGAGTCGTCGACGCGGCGCGTCGCATTCACCAAACGGTGAGGACGCGCGCTACGGGGACCGCCGGGCGGGACGCCCGCCGGAACAGGCGGGACGCCTGTGCTACCCATCGTGGAGCGGCGCGTGTCTTGCATAGTCACGGCCGAAGGCTCACGCTTGGCTTCGCCCCTATGAAATGCGCCACCCATCACACGGATGCCACCGCGGTTTGCCCCCGCTGCGGCAGGGCGATGTGTCCCGCTTGCGCCGGCTTTGGCAGCACAGAGCGCCCGGCTTGTTCGGACGGGTGCGCGGCCGCCCTCGCCAGGGCGGACCGCGCCACCGACCTGATGATTCGCAAGAGCTTCCAAATCGTAAAGCTAACTGCAATCGGGTGTTATCTTTTCGGAGGCATCTTCCTGTTGTTCGCGCCCCTCTCGCTCTGGATGCTGCCAAAATTGCGCCTCGCTCCCATCTTGATGGCGGTCACGGGAATCGCGATGATCATCATGGGGGTGTGGTATGCCAAATCCGCCAGGCAGCAGGAGCCCTGAAACCAACGAAGGATTGTTCGCTCCGCACTCTGGTTGCAAAGTTAGTTAACGGAGCGTTTCGGGCGGCGTGCATACCATTTGCCAACGTACCCGTTCGAAGCTATGGACAGCGGCCCGTCGGCGTCGAATGCTCGGCTGCGCGGTGCTGAACCCCTTCGGCCTTCTCATTTCCACCCCAATGTGTAACGACTTCGCCCCCGCCGCGTTCCTGACGCCCTCTGTTTCCACGAAGCGCCCGAACCGCCGCAGCGAGGCGGGGCGGATCGAGTTGCTCGAGCAGCGCGTGACGCCGGCGGCGATCGTCACGCATTGGGTCGGCTCGTCGGGGAACTGGACCGACCCGGCGCATTGGGACCACGGGGTGCCGGACAATGCCGATGGCAACAGCTACACCGCCATCGTGGATACGGGCACCGTGGATCCGGTGGTGACGATCGATTCGCACATCCGCGTCAGTTCGCTCACGAACGCGGAGACGATCCAGCTCGATGGAGCCGGGAGCGCACAGGTGGGCGATCCGGTCTATGGCGCCGGCTCGCTCGACAATAGCGCCGGCTCAATCTCCATCGGCGGGTCCGCGGTGTTCACCGTTTCGGGAGAGATCGCCGGTTTGACGACGGCCAAGCTGGGCAACCTGCACGTCGCCGGGGGCACGTTTGCGCTGAAGGCCGCGCTCACGAATACCGGCGCAGTTTTGTCGATCGATGCGCCGGCCGGCGCGTGGGACCTCCAAGGCGGCTCGATCGTGGGCGGCACCGTGAACGCCACGGTGGGATCGAAGCTGCAAGCGACGGCCGGCGGCGTGCTGGACGGCGTCACAATGAACGCCGACCTGGAGCCAACCTCCAACGTGCTGGTCAAGAACGGGCTCATCCTAAATGGAACAGCGACCGTGGGCGCCGACGGCCGTTTCACGTTTCAGGAGACCCAGACGCTGAACGGCACCGGGAGCATCTTTTTGACGGAGAATTCCAACAACGGGGTGTTCGTGGCCGGCACGGCGCCCACGCTGACGATCGGCAGCGGGATGACCATCCACGGCGGAACGCAACTCGCCAATGGTGGTTACATCGGTACGGTCGATTCGACCCTGGACAGCACGATCGTGAACAACGGGAAGATCGCCGCCGACGACGCGAAGCGCTTGTATGTGTCGGGGAGCAAGTTGGTCAATCACGGCGCCCTGGAGGCGAACGACGCATACCTGGAGGTCGGCAATCTTTCGACAAGCAGCGGGACCATTACAGCCCTCAATAACAGCGCCATCGCTCTCAGCGGCGACCATTGGACGAACACGGGCACGATCAGCCTGAGCGTGTCCAACCTGTATTTGTACCACGGGACCGTCACGACGGCGGGCCTCGGGGTGGTGACGGCGAGCAACGCCAAAATCTTCGTGGATGCGACACTGGACAACACCGGGGCGACACTCTCGATCGACTCCGCGGGCTGGGTGCTCGAGGGCGGGACGATCCTGGGCGGAACGGTGCAAAGCACCCACAGCGCCGCCCTCCTGACGACCTTCAACCGCGGCGTGCTGGCGGGGGTGACGCTGAATGCCGACCTGGATGCCACCGCGGGATTTCAGAACGTCGGCGTCGACATCCAGGGCGGGCTCACGCTCAACGGGACCGCCACGCTCGGGGAACTGGGCCTGTTGCGCTTTGCGGGCACCCAGACGCTGGGCGGCACGGGCACGGTGGTCTTCAACGACAGCCCGCACAACGCGCTGGTGCAGACCGGCGCCGCCCCGGTCCTGACCATCGGCAGCGGGATGACGATTCAGGGCGGCAACGGCTTCGACGGCGGTTTCATCGGGTACAGCTTCCAGTACGGCGGCGCGATGGACGGCACGATCATCAACGAGGGGAAGATCTCGACCAGCGTGTTCGGGAGGGGTCTGAATCTGAACGCCACCGTCGTGAATCACGGCACGATGGAGACGAGCAACGGCGCCTTCTTGCAGTTCACCCGATTCTCGACGAACAGCGGAACGCTGAGCGCGTCCAATGGCAGCCTGCTCCTGATCACTGGCAACAACTGGACAAACACGGGCACGCTCACGGTGAGCAACGCCGAACTGGTTCTGGAAGGCTCCGTGACGACCGCGGGCCTCGGTGCACGGAGCTTCAGTGGAGCGGGCGTCCACCTCCGCGGCACGGTGGACAACACCGGCGCGACGCTCACGCTCGATCCGGGAGCGACCTGGTTTCTCGAGGGCGGCACGATCAAGAGAGGCATCGTCCAGAGCAGCGGCGGCTCCAAGCTCACGGCCAGCCAAGCGCGCGGCTCGCTGGTCGGCGTGACGCTGAACGCGGACCTCGATCTGACCGGCGCCCTTTTCGGCATTTTCAATAACGGGGTCGACATCCAGGGTGGGCTCACGCTCAACGGCACCGCGACCTTGGGGGAAGGTGCCGAGCTGGCCTTCGGCGGCACGCAGACGCTGGACGGGACAGGCACGGTGGTCTTCAACGACACCACCGGCAGCGCGCTCGTGCAGGTCGACGCGGCGCCGGTTCTGACCATCGGAAGCGGCATCACCATCCGGGGTGGATCCAGTCAACTCGTCGGCGGCGAGATCGGGTACGACGCAGCTTACGGCAGCGCCCTGGACGGCACGATCATCAACGAAGGGACGATCTCCGCGGATGTCGCAGGCGCCAGCCTGACACTGAATGCCGGCAGCTTCGTGAATCATGGCACGATCGAGGCGAAAAACGGCGGGACCGCGATCATCACGCATCTCACGAACAGCAGCGGGACGCTGCGGGCGCTCCAGAACGGCGTCCTGGAGATCGGCGGACAGCACTGGACGAACACGGGGACGCTCAGTGAAACCAACGGCACCCTCTTCCTCGACGGCACCTTCACGACTGCGGGGCTCGGCACGCCGGCCCTCAGCGGCGGTTTTGTCACCATCCGCGGCACGCTCGTGAACACCG
>DASYIS010000081.1:0-9148 GCA_035997375.1 Chthoniobacteraceae bacterium | reverse complement strand
CGTCCCCCCAGACAGCCGATCATCGACGGTCTTTCCGCCGTCGCGCGCGTCTTGCGCGGTTTTCTCAGCGATTTTGGAGGCGGCGAGGGCAGCTTTCTTCGCTTCTTCCGCAGTACCCACTGCGGTTCCTGCAGTTTTTTCGGCGCCTTCTGCGAGTTTCTGGGCTCTTCCTGCAGCCTCTTTCACCTCCTTGAGAGTCTCTTGTACGTCCTTCGCCGAAGTATTGATGTCCTCCTGCGCAGTCGTCTTTGTCTTCTCGACGTCCTTCTTGCTCGCGACGTTTCCCCAAGCCGCGATGAGTGCGACGACAATCGATACAAGTCCTCCGAATACCGATACCCACGCAGAGGTGCTGGATGTTTTTTCAGACATAAATCCAATTGTTTTCAGCCCCCCTACAGCGGCTCCTCCAGCGTTATCGTCCGCACCGAGCTCGTCCGCGTCCCGGTCGAATTACTCACCTTCGTCCGCACATGCACCACCTGCGCGACCACAAACGGCCCGAGCGCATTCCCGCTCGCGTCCAGCGCGGCCGCATGCCCGAAGTCGGCGTCGATGCCTTCCACCTTGTACTCCACCTGCTTCGTCGTCGCGTGATCGCCGCCGCCGGCTTCGTACGTCACGAGGACGTGCAGGCCGTCGTCGCCGCCTTGCACCACGGTGTCGATGTCGATCGTGTCGGGCAGCGGCGTGTCGCCGGGGAGCACGATGCCGGCGAGCGCGTCGTACACGGCCGAGCCAGGGTCGTAGGTCGCCTTCACCGTCGCGTACCACGCCTGGCAGAGCGTGAGGCACTGGCGGTCGAGCAGTCGCAGCGCGCCGCGCGCGGTGTCGAGCAGTTCGCCCTTGTCCTTCGCCGCCTTCAGCAGCGCCGTGTAGCCGTCGAGCAGCGCCTTCGCCATCACCACCGTGTGCGTCACCCCCTGGATCGGCCGCGTGATCGGGCCGCCCGCCGGCGTCATCGCCGCCAGCGCCGTATTCGCCCGCTCCCATACCGGGATGAGCGCCCGCAGCCGCGCCAGGATGCCCGACTCATTGCGCGGCGCAAAGCGGAAGACATCCTGCAAATCCTTCATGATCGCCGCCACCTCCGAGAGCTGCGCCTCGATGATCGCCGCCACCTTCGTCCCGAGAATCTTCATCTTCAGCAGCGAAGTCCGCGCCGCCCGCTCGGCCACGTCGAAGACATCCTGCGCCGCCGTGCGCCCCTGCGCCTTCGGCTCGAAGTCATCGATCATGTCCTCCAGGTCGTCCGGCGTCTTCCCCGAGACGGTGACGGTCGGGATGTGCTGCTGCCAGATCGGCAGCGTGGAGAGAGCGCGTTCCTTGGAAGGTTCCCAGAATTCCATATGCGATGACGACCCGAGCGCGGGGAGTGATTGGTTTAGAAGCGGTCCATCCACCGCGTGCCCCGGCCCGTCGTCATCGAAAAAGGCGTCCTCGGAGTCGAAGAACAACTCTGGGTCGTCGTAGAACGGCATTCGGGAGGGAAACGAAAGCGGACACCGCGGTTCCTGCCGATTGCGACGCCGATTGTCAATGCATTTTCAGCAAAAGATCGCGGTGCACGTTCTTTTTGGGCCGCTGCACCTTCCGGGAGCGCCATCGCGGCTCCTTTTGGCCACCCCGAGCCTTCTTTGAACTGCCCTAGCTTCCCGAGGAGGCGGGCTGCGTCTTCTTTGTGCCCGAATGCCTCTTCTGCGAAGGCGACTGCACCTTCTTTGGCCCCCATTGCAGCGACTGCAGCGGGGGTCAAAGAAGGTGCAATGGAGCTAAAGGAAGAGGCAGACGTACGGGAAGAAGGCGCAGCCCTCTTAAAAGAAGAAGCAGTTGAGGACAAAGAAGGGGTGATGCTGCGACAAGAAGGAGCGGTCTTATGCAAAGAAGACGCGGTTCTTCATAAGAGGCCGTGCATGAAAAGAGACAGCACAAGCCTTCACTGGGCCGGAGGCGCCGGGAGAGCGATCCGCGCCCTTCGCGCCAGGGGAACGCGGCCAGCTCGGCCCAAGTGGGCGGAGGTTTGGACCTTAGAAAAACCAAGTGCAAAACCTGCAGTGTAGGGCATGAACATCTAGACGAGTTTCATCGTGCCGCTGGCGGAACGAGGTCTGGCAACGGCAAAATTCCTTGGCTTGCATCATTTGGCCGCGATTCCGGCTCATCCAAATGCAACGATTTTATGTTTAGAGCGAGAATTGCAGCGCGGTCGTGAATAGGAACACCTCGAAGATTGAGAGATCCAAGCTTTGGCAACTTCGTAATCACGGCCTCCACGTTTTGCAGCTGATAGCAATTTTCGAGATTGAGCAAATTTAGCGAGGGAAGTTTGCGAAGTCCTTCGATGTTCTGTAATGAGGAGCACCAGTAGAGGTCTAAGGACCGGAGCGCCTTGAGCGTACGAAGCCCGTCCACGTTCTGTAGCCCCTTGCACTCCCTGAGGTCAAGGGACTCGAGTGCCGTGAGTTCGCGGAGTGCATCCGCATCCTGCAAAGCTTTGCATTCGCCGAGCTTTAGGCTTCGGAGCGCCGTGAGTTTCCGCAGCCCCTCCAGATCCAGTAACGCGGCGCACCTCTCGAGATCAAGCGACTGGAGGGCTCTAAGGTCGCCGAGCACCTCCAAATTCCGCAACGCCTCGCACCCCGAAAATTTGAGGACTTGGAGCGCCGTGAGCGCCCGAAGAGGGTCCAAATCTTGCAATGCATTGCAGTTGCTAAGATCAAGGGCTTCGAGATCTTTGAGTTCACGGAGGACGTCGACGTTTTGTAACGTCCGACAATCGCTGAGATCGAGGAATTTCAGCGACTTGAGCTTCCGTAGCCCCTCGACGCTCTGCAAGTCGCCGCAACCACTTAGTTCGATGAACCGAAGCGACTTGAGCTCCCGGAGCCCGTCGACATTCTCCAACGAATTGCAATGCCGCAGATCAAGGGTTTCGAGCGCCTTAAGCTCACCCAGCCCGTCCACGTTCTTCAACGTGTAGCATTCGCTGAGATCGAGCGACACAGATCTATTCAGTCTCCCAAGGAGATGAGTAAGGAGGCGAAGCGACTCCTCTGTGATTTTGCCTTTATCAGAAGCTCTCGCGGTGACGACTCCGTCCTCCTCCGAAGTCTGAATGCCGCACTCGGTAGAAAGCCGGGCGAGGATGTCATTACGGTTCTCCTCTCTCTTGACGAGATTCACCGTCAGCACAACCGCGCAGGCCACGGCGAGCGCGGGCGTGACCGAGGCGCGCAACCGTTCGGTGAGGGTGCGACGCGGCGTTTGGAGGATGGGGACGAGGAGGCGGGCGATGAAGTCGTGGGCGATTTCCCAGCGGCAGCGGGCGGGGTCTTCGTGGTGCTCGAGGCTGCGGACGAGCGGCCATTCGAGGAGGACGCGGTGGCTGCCTTCCACCAAGTCGCCGGAGAGGCCGGTGGCGGCGGCGGTGGCGGCGACGGTGCGCGGGATGCGGATGCCATTGAGCAGGAGGTCGCGCAGGATGGGGCGGGCGTAGGCGCGCACGCGGGGATCTTCCACGGCGGCGCGCAGGTCGCCGGAGAGGAGGGCGCCGCGCGGGACGTCCTCGGGCGGCCGGCCGGCGAGGCGCTGGAGGAGCTTGCCGAGCATGTTGAGGACGATGGGGCGGATGAGGCCGCGGGTGCCGTCGACGGCCTCGGCTTCATCGAGCACGGCGCGGACGCGCTCGTCGCCGAGCTGGAGGCCGCTGCCGGCGCTGGTGAGGAAGAGCTGCGCGGCGCGGCGCGAGAAGGGCGTGAGGCGCTTGCTATTTTCATCTTCGATCGAGCGGGGCAGGCCGAGGCCGCGCAGCAGGTGCTCGTAATCGGTGCGGAAGGCGAGGAGGACGGTGAGGTTGCCGAAGCGGGTCGCGGCCTCGGCGCGGAGGGCGGCGAGCAGCGCGGGCAGCCCGGCGGTCTCCGGTGATGCCTGGTCGTGCCGGAGGAGGACGACCTCGAATTGATCGAAGAGCAGGAGCAGGCGGCGCTGGGTCTCGCGCAATTGCCGGCAGGCGGCGGCGAGCACGTCGGCGATCGGGTCCTCGGCGTACTCCATGGGGGCGGTTTCCCAGATGGCGCCGGGCTTGAGCAGGCCGGCGCGGAGTTGCGCCAGCGGAGCACCAAACTCGCGGACGCGGACGACGGTGTACGCCAGTTCGCCCGCGCCGCCCGCGCGCAAGGCGGGGAGGAGCGCGGCATTGATGAGGGAGGATTTGCCGGTGCCGGAAAACCCGGAGAGATAGAGGATGGGCGCCGGCGCGCTGCGGACCCAGGCGAGGACGCTATCCTCGGCGCGATCGGCGCGGTGGAAGCGCTCTGCGTCGGCGGCCTCGTACGGGCCGACGCGGAAGTAGTCTTCGCGAAACGACTGGAGCGGTTTGACGATCCAGTCGCGGAGCGTCTGGTTGCGCTGGCGCTGGCGCACGAGCAACACGAGCTCCCAGACGAGCACGACGACGCAGAGGGCGGCGAGCCCGCCGGCGACCCACTGGAGCAGCGGAGACTGGCTGCGCAAGTACCCGAACACGGCGCCGAGGAGGACAAGCAAGGCGGCGGAGACGATGAGATTGCGCAGCTCGCCGAGACGCCAGCCGGGCGCGGCGGGGCTGCGCTCGTCCCGCGTCGCCGGGCCGGCGTCTTCCAGCGCGGGGCCGGGGAACGGCGGGCGCTCCTGCACGGGGCGCCCAGGAAAGGAGGGCGCGACCTCCGGCTTGCGGCGTCCGACTTTGACCGCCTCGAGGAGCGCGGCTTTGGCTTTCTCCAACGGCAGCCCGACGAGGTCGGTGTAGACGAGGGCCTTGAGAAGGCCGTCGGTTTCGCATTCGCCGACACGCACGGTCAGGATCTTCCGGCGGGCGCCGGTGGGATCGGGAGCGAAATAGGCGGCCCACTCAGGCTGCGTGTAGATGGCGGTGAGGTAATTCGGCGAAAGGACGGCAATGATGCGGTCGCATTCCTTGATCGCCGTATCGACCTCGACGACGAAGTTGCTGCCGGCACCGAAATCCCAAGCCTCGATGACGACGGAGTAGCCCGCCTCTTCCAAGTGCCATGCGGTCCACTCGGCCCAGGCGCGGTCCTCCTTGTTGTAGCTGATGAAGAAGTCCTTACGTTCCGCCATGCCTGAGTAGAACTCCGCGCGGGCGGAGGCGGCAAGCGCGGCGTGACGTACGCGGCGGGGGTGGCGCCGCTGCAGAGTTGCGCTCGCGGGGAGGATGACCGATATGTCATTTCCCGAGGCGGGGCTTGTCACGTGTGCGCGGTCTCATATGCGCATGCCTCAAGCCGGCGTGCTTGAACATTTATTCCGCCCACCCATGCGTGTCCTGATTGCCGAAGACGAAAAGAAGGTGGCGAGTTTCATTCGCAAGGCGCTCCGGGAGGCCAGCTATGCGGTGGATGAGGTCCATGACGGGGAGGCCGCCTTCGACATGGCGCTCGGCACGCCGTACGACGCGATCATCCTCGACATCATGCTGCCGGGGCGGGACGGGCTGAGCGTGCTGAAGCTCCTGCGCGCCCAACGCATCGACACGCCGGTGCTGATTCTGACTGCGCGCGGGGAGGTTTCCGAGCGCATCGAGGGCCTGGAACTCGGCGCAGACGACTACATGGCGAAGCCCTTTGCCATGCGCGAGTTGCTGGCCCGCGTGAGCTCGATGACCCGCCGCGCGTCGCCCGAGAAGTCGGCGCTCATCCGCGTGGGCGACTTGCGGATGAACGGGCTTAACCGGGAGGTGACGCGCGCCGGCGTGAAGATCCACCTCGCGGTGCGCGAGTTTGCGTTGCTGGAATTTCTCATGCGCTCGCCGGACCGGGTCCACTCGCGCACCAGCCTGTGCGAGCACGTCTGGGATTACCATTTCGATACCGGCACGAATGTGGTCGACGTCTACATCCAACGGCTCCGCCGGAAAATCGACGACGGCCACGAGGTGAAGCTGCTGCACACGGTGCGCGGCGTCGGCTACATCCTAAGAGAAGGAGCGCCCTAGATGAGCCTGACGCTGGGCGCGAAGCTGACCGCGTGGTCGGCGCTGTTCGTCGGGGTGGCGCTGCTGATCTGCGGGATCGGCGCCGCGCTGTTCATCCAGCACGAGCAGTTCGAAGGGCTCGACCAGGAGCTCACCAACGAAGCGCACATCTTTTTCCGCTCGCTGGAACGGCTGGAGAGCCGGCGCGCCGCGGATCGCCGCGAGGATGTAAAGGCGGTCCTCCCCGTCACCCGGGCGGAGCGTTTCATCCAGGTCCTCGCGGAAGACGGCCTGCCGATCTATTCTTCACGATCCGTGCGTGGGAACGGCCTGCCGCCTCTGACGCCCGGGATGCACACCCTGAAAATCGGGAATGACCATGTGCGGCTCGGAGTGTTCAACGAACGAGGTCTCACCCTTTTTCTCGGCGCCCAGTTGAACGAGATCAACGCCGACTCCTCCCAGCTCATGCTCGTGTTCAGCATCGGCTTGCCGCTGCTCGTGGCCACGGTGGCGGGAGGTGGCTGGTTGGTGGCGCGGAAGGCGCTGACGCCGGTCCGCGAGATCACGGCCGCCGCGGAACGCATCACCGCGGAACGGCTGAATCGCCGCCTCCCCGCACTGCGCTCGCACGACGAGATCGGGCGCTTGACGGAGGTGCTGAATGCCATGCTCGACCGGCTGGAAAAGGGGTACCATCAGGCCATGCGCTTCAGCGCGGATGCGTCCCACGAACTGAAGACGCCGCTCACCGTCTTGCGGGCGGGGATCGAGGATTTGCTCGAAACCTCGACGCTGACGGAGACCGACGAGCGGGCCGTATCCGCGCTGCTCGAGCAAACGCGCCGGCTCTCTTCCATCACGCAAAGCCTCCTCCTCCTCTCGCGGGCCGACGCGGGACGCCTGACCCTCGACCTCCGGGAAACCGACGCCCGGGAAATCATCGGCGCGTGTGTGGAGGACGCGCACATCATCGCGGAGCGCCGCCACATCAAGATCGGGCCTGACCTGGGGGATGAGCTGCCCGCGCTCCTGGACGCGGGCCGATTCTCGCAAATCCTGCTCAATCTCCTCGATAACGCGGTGAAGTACAACCGGGACGGCGGGAGGATTGCGGTCACCGCGCGGTGGGTCGACCGCAACATCATCGTCAAGGTGGCGAATACCGGCGCGGGGATTCCCGCCGAGCACGCCACGAAGCTCTTCGAGCGCTTCTACCGTTTCGATCCGCAGCCCGGAACGGTCGGCCACGGGCTCGGCTTGAGCCTGGCCCGGGAACTGGCGCGGGCGCACGGCGGCGATCTCGTGCTCACCAGTTCGGATGCAAAATGGACGGTGTTTACTTTGCACGTGCTCGCTTCCCGGGTCAAGGAAACGACCCCCGACCGGCCGTCACCGGCGCTCGAGCCGGCGGGGCATTCTCATTAGCTTGGAGACCGGAATGGGTTTAGCCACAAAAAGGCACAGAAGGCACAAAAAGATGAACTTTAGTGACGCGCCCCCACGAAATGGTTCGCCTTCAGGGAAAATGTCAGTCGCCGAAAGTGGATTCTTTTGTGCTTCTTGTGCCTTTTTGTGGCTGCCCATTCCGGTTTCTGAATTCGCTTATTAATCCTGCTCCGCTATAACCCATCGCAATATGTATATTTCCAAAGTGCTGAGCCGCCTCGCCGTTTGCTCCCTTTCACTATTCTTGTTTGGCGCCCCGCAGATTCAGGCCGCTGGGCTCCTGACGCCGGCGCCGCCGGTGAAAGTAACCGGCACGAAAGGGAAGTTCGACTTTATCGCCATCGACGCGGAGCGCCGCAGACTTCTGGCCGCGCATACCGGCAATGGAAGTTTAGATATCATCGATCTCGACCGGAGCGAGTTGATTAAGTCCATCCCCGCCGGAGCGGCGCAGGATTGTGCCGTCGATCTGAAAGGCCAACGCTACCTGGTGAGCGTGAGCAAGCCGCCGCAACTGGCGATCGTCGATGCGGAGACCCTGGCGGTGACGGGGACGGTGCCCTTGGCCGGGCCGGCCGATCTGCTGGCGATTCATCCGATTTCCGGCCGCGCGTACGTGGACCATGACGATGGCAAGCACGTCTGGGTGATCGATCCCACCCATAAACAAATCGCGGCCACGGTCGAGCTGGCGACGGATTCGCCCGAAGACCTTGCATTCGACGCGGCCGGCGAACGTCTTTTCCAGGCGATGAAAACCGCGAGCACGATGACCGTCATCGACGTGGCGACCAACCAAGTCACCGCCACCTGGCCGACCGCCCCGGCCGCCGCGCCGCACGGGATCGCCTTGATCCCGGAGGCCGGCGCGATCGCGATCGCCGGGGGGAATGGCAAGGTCGTCTTGATGAGCCAAAAGGACGGGACCATCCTCGGGTCCGATGAGATCCCGCTGCGCGTCGACCAAATCGCGTACGATGGCGAGCTGCATCGGCTGTACTGTGCGAGCGCGCTCGGCAAACTGACGATCTTCGCGGTGGAAAGTGGTCACTTGCTAAAAGTCGACGAAGTAGCAACGACCGCAGGAGCACGCAGCGTCGCGATCGACCCGAAGACGCATACCGTCTGGATCGCGTATGCGAAGGGAGAGGAGAGTTTCGTGCAGGCGTTCGCGGCGGAGAAATGAAGTGGCTCGAGCAACCGGAGCTTCGAATTCGCGCCCATTCAGTTTTTCGCTCATCGCCCTTCGGCCGTTTGCGGAATCGACTGCACGAGGACAAAATCGCCGGCGTGCCCCAGCTCCCGCCAGCGGCTGGGACTGAAGTCCTCCGCCGCGCGGCGCCGGCGAATCACCACGAAGACGGGCGGGCCGCCGACGACGGCTTGCAACGCGCCGGCGTCGAACTTCTCCGTCGTGATGAGCCGCGCCTCCTGGGCCGGCGTCGTGGGCAGGACGAGATCCGATTGTTCCCGCGTGGCCGCCACCAGTCGCCGGAGATAGAACTCCAGGCCATGTGCGCGCACGTCGAACGCATACACGCGGGCCTCGCCGAGCGTGGGATCGGCCGCGAGGGGATGCAGGAGGTCGCGGAGCGATGCTTGCTGTCCCATGCGGTCGTTGAGCCGGGGCGCCGCCGCGGCGACGCCGAGCGAGAGCAGGATCATCGCATAGGCCAGGCGGGGCGCCCAGGCCGCCGGCCGTTCGCCACGGGTGATGAAGACCGCCAG
>DASYIS010000080.1:0-3182 GCA_035997375.1 Chthoniobacteraceae bacterium | reverse complement strand
CGATCGCCACGACCGCCGCGATCGCGCTTTCCGGCTTCGGCTTGTTCAACGCGGGGCCTTCCTCCGGCGGCGTCGGGCCGAGGTAGTTCTCGATGTTGTAACTGACGACGACGATCTCCCGCGGCTCGGCCTGCGCGGTGACCACGGAGATCAGACAGCACAGGAAGAGGAGGATGGAATGCGCGCGGCGACCGAGGCTACACTGCGCGGCATGTCCCCCGTCATCCGCGAAATCTCCGCTGCCGAAACCTATCCGCTCCGCCTGCCGATCCTGCGCGCGGGGTTGCCGCCGGAGTCGGCGGTCTTCCCCAACGACGACGCGGCAGAGACCGTCCATTTCGGCGCGTTTCGAGGCGAGGAATTGGTCGGCGTCGCGAGCCTCTATTCCGCGCTGCTGCCGGAGACGCCGGAGTTCAAGCCGGCATGGCAACTGCGCGGCATGGCGACGTTGCCCGAGGTCCGCGGCGCCGGCTGTGGGCGCGCGCTGGTCGAGGCATGCCTGGCGCACTGCCGCGCGCGCGGCGCGGCCATCGTCTGGTGCAACGCGCGCACGCCGGCAGTGAAGTTTTATGAAAGGCATGGCCTGCAAACGCTGGGCGAGGAGTTCGAGATCCCGACCGCGGGCCCGCATTTCCGGATGTGGCGGGAGCTGTGAGCGAGCCATGGGAGGAATAGGAGGAATGGGAAGTATGGCTTCGGCGGCGGCGCGCTGGAAATAAGCTCCCATGAGTCTCATTCTTCCCATGCTTCCCATCGCAGGCTACTCCGCTGCCGGCGGCGCCTCCAGCTTGGGAAACAGCGGCGTCCCCACTCCCAGTTGGTGCCCGTCCGGCAGGCCGCCCCACTTTGCGTCGGCGAGCGCAAACGGCCGGTCCCAGTTGAGCTGCGCCGCGATTCCCCGCGCCGCCTCCGGCAGCACCGGCGACAACAAGATCGCCAGGATGCGCAGCGAATCCGCCAGGTGATACAGGACCGCGTCGAGGCGCGTCGCCTGCTCCGGGTCGGCGTTCAGCACCCACGGCTGCTCATTTTGAATGAACTGGTTGCAGTGGCTCGCGAGGTCGAACACCGCGCCCAGCGCGCTGTGGATCTGGTACGGGTCGCTTTTTTCACGCGTTCCATCGAGCGCGGTCGAAAAACCCTCGAAGCGGTCGCGATAGATCGCCACGTAGTTGTCGACCACGGCCTCGAGCCGCACGTCACCGGGATGCTGGAATTTCGCCAGCCGGCCGGAGCGATATTTCGCCGCCATGCTGAGCGTGCGATTCAGCAGGTTGCCGAGATTCTTCGCGAGGTCCTCGTTCGAGCGCATGACGAGCCGCTCCTCGGAGAAGTCCGCGTCCCTGCCGGTTGCGATATCGCTCATGAGATAATGCCGGAGCGTCTCCGCGCCGTACTTCTCCGCGAGCGCGGCCGGGTCGGCGCTGTTGCCGAGGCTCTTGCTCATCTTGGCGCCGCCCATGTTCCAGAAGCCATGGACGAGCAGCGGCGAAATCTCCGTGTCCGCAAAGCCCAGCGCATGGAGCATGATGGGCCAGTAAACACCGTGCGCCGGGATCATAATATCCTTCCCGATGATGTGCGCGGTCGCCGGCCAGAGCCGCGCAAACTCCGGCAAGCCGCTCCCCGGCTCGGCTTCATAGCCGGCGAAGGAGATGTAATTGATCAGCGCGTCGAACCAGACGAACGTCACGAAATTCGGATCGAACGGGAACTCGATCCCCCACGAAAGGCGCGCCTGCGGCCGCGAAATGCAGAGATCGCCCGTGAGCTTTTCCGCGGCATTGCGCAGCTCCGCGCGACGAAACGCCGGGCTGACGATCTCCGGCCGCGCATCGATGAGCGCAAGCAGCCAGTCGCGATGCGGCGCGAGGCGGAAGTAGTAGTTCTCCTCCTCGCGAAATTCCACCTCGCCCCACTCCGGCCCGAATTCGCCATTCTCGCCGCGCTCTTTGTCGGTGAGAAACTGCTCCTGCCGGATGCTGTAGTACCCACCCTCCGCCTTCTTGTAGAGCTGCCCCTCATCGTTCAACCGCTGCAAAATGCGCTGCACGCAGCGCTTGTGCAGCGGATCGGTCGTCGCGGCCCAGCCGTCGTATTCCACCCCGAGCTTCACCCAGAGCGTGCGAAAGAGCGCGGTGATCCGGTCCGCGAATGCCTGCGGCGCCACCCCCTCGCGCTCGGCCGACTGCTGCACCTTCTGCCCGTGCTGATCGACGCCCGTGAGAAAGTAGACGCGATCGCCGCGCAGCCGATGAAAGCGCGCGATCACGTCGGCCAGCACCTTTTCATAAGCGTGGCCGATGTGCGGCGCGCCGTTGGTGTAGTCGATCGCGGTGGTGAGGAAAATCGTGTCGGGCATTCGAGGCGGAAAAGAGATCAGTCAGCAGTGGGGCAGTAATCAGTAAGCAGTGCGAGCGCGCGAGGGTAGCTTGAAATGATTGCGTGGAAAGTGCCGGATCACACGCAGACGGAGCCATGCACGGGGCGCCCATGGCAGCCATCACGCTCCGCGTGATGAGCGATGCGCTCGGCGAGCAGAAAGACGAATTTCGCGAATTGGTCACGACCTCGGACGGCACGCGCACAGCTCATCACGCGGAGTGATGGCTACCCTGGGCGCCTACGCGTCTAAACCCGCGTCAGTGCATCCGCTGAAATGAAGATGTTGCGCGCGCGGAACTCGGGAGGACTCTCGAGGAGCAAGAACATTCGACCGGCGTGTGTCTTCATCGCGAATCTTGGCCGGTCCACGATGCGCGCAGGATTCATCGACCAACGGGGAACGGTCAGCTTGTAGCAGCGCGCGAGGTATTCTGCAGTCGCCGCCAGGTACGCATTCGCGTAGCCATCATCGTTCAGAATCGCTCGAAGATCGGCCGGTTCGTCGCGCAGCTTCTCGTCGGACGGATCTGGGTAGAAGCCGTCGAGAAAATCGCGAAACGACAACGAGAAGTGCTCTGCATTGTCAGAGCACTCCGCGACCTCCGCGAGGGAGGCGATGCGTTCGGCGATGGGCATACGTGTCAGCTTGGATGAAGTTCTGCCATGACCTCATGGACCATGAACTGTGTCTTGGGAGGAATAAGATTGGCCGGATAGAAGCATTCCACAACGTCCAAAACCTCCTCCACCGTGCGCAGGCCGAGATGCTCGACCAGGGTCCGTATGTCGAGATGATC
>DASYIS010000079.1:0-5699 GCA_035997375.1 Chthoniobacteraceae bacterium | reverse complement strand
ACGGCGGGGCAGGGGAGAACCCCGAGGAAATCCACGCCCTCGCCGATCACCTCTTGAAAGGCGGCCCCGGCATCACGCAGATCTTCCCGCCGTACGTCAAGGGCACCGAATTGCGCGCCTCGTACGTCTCCGGCGACCGGTTGGCACCCGGCGCGGGCACGCCGGCCGCGAAAGCCGAGCTCAACTTCACGCGCGACCTCGGCAACTGGAAGGAGCGCAAATGGGAGACCGTCCCCGCGCGGCTCTGGTCCGACCCGCGCGAGGTCATGGCCGAGATTCCCGAAGGCGCCTGCGTCGCCTACTTCAATCTGTACGACGCCAAAGGCCTCATCGTCAGTTCCGAGCACATCGAGTTCCCCGCGCCGCAAAAGTGAGGCCGGCACCCCTTGCCGCTCGGCGGCGCCATTCGGGACATAGGTGCAGAACTGGAGTTGCGCGTCCGGTTTCCAAGCCGGCTCGCGAGTTATCTGCGCCTTTAGCCGTCAGGCCGTTCATTTTGCCGGCGGCGGCGTCACGCGCAGATAGACGGAGGCCTCCTGGCCGGAGGCGAGCTCGCGCGCGTGGATTTGCCAGAGGCCGGGGGCGTCGTTGGGAGCGATCTGCAGGCGGAGATCGAGGCGGCCGGCTTCCGCCGCGTGGTAGCCGCTGAACTCGGCGGGGCGGCCGGCGGGATCGGTGATCTCCAGTTGCACGGGAATGACGGCGGGCACGGGCTGGCCGGCAGGGTCGGCGATCTCGACGGCGACTGGCACCTGAGCATCGAGGGCGGCGGTTTCGGGAGCGGTGATTTTGACCTGGGCGATCGGCTGGGGTGCGACGAGGTAGGCGCGGCCGTCGCCGGGGGCGAGGCCGGCCGTCCAGTGCAGCTTGTTTTCGCGCAGCTCGGCGGGGATTTCGCGGCCGGCGACCAGGTCGTAGACGTGGCCAGTGGGACGATTCAGCGTGATCTCTCCGCGGCTCGGCAGGCCGTTTTCCATGACCAGGCCGTGCTGGCCGACATAGGTGCCGAACTCGCGATGGTCGTTGACCACGAACACGCAGTCGCCGTCGCCGGCGGTGCGCCGGCGCGTGATGATTTCGGGATTGGTGCAGTCCACGGCGCGGGCGTAGCGGGCATCGAGCGCGCGGCGGAACTCGGCCGTGGCGGCGAGGAGGGCGGCCTTGTCTTCCGCGGCTTGCTTCGTGCGGGTGACTTTGGGGAGGAGCAGATCGGGGCGGATGGCGGGCGCGAGATCGCCATCGCCGATGACCAGGCCGCCGCGTTGCTGAAACTCCTGGATGCGTTGGACCACGCTCGCCGGGAGCACATCGCACCCGGCGAGCACGAGCAACTTGCAGCGATCGAGCCCTCGCGCGAGCAGTTGCTCTTCGTAGATGACTTCCGGTTGGAGCTGCGCGTGCAGCAGGGTGCGGTAGGCGTCGTCGCCCGAGTAGCCGTAGCTGCCGCGCCGGGCGAACATCTGGGCGGTGAAGCTGTCTAGAAAAGCGACGTCGCTCGCGGGGTCGCCCATCTTGAGCAGCGCCGGGCCGAGCGGCTCCAGCACGCCGCGATGCAGCCGCCGGAATTCCTCCTTGGTCTCCGGGTTCGTGTAGCGGTAGCCGCCCACGCTCTGCGTCGGCACGAGCGAGCCCCAGCCGTGATACATGAGGCCGGTGACGGGGCGCGCGAGCTTGGTCCAGAACGATTCGCGCAGATGCATCGGCGAGATCGTGATGTAGGCCGCGTCGGGGTCGTGGTCGTCGAACGGGTTGGCGATGTGCCCGGGGCCGGCTTTCTGCGGCGCCGTCTGGGAGCGATACCAGAAGAGCTGCGTCATTTTCATGACGCGCGGATGCTGCGGCGAGCTCGCGGCCATGGCGAAGAGCTCATCGGCGAAGTAGCCGATGCGCAGCGGATCGGGATTCGTGTAGGTCCACTGGCTGAGCACATCGACCGCGCCGCCGCTGCCGCCGAGGCTGGGCGCGCGGACGGCGGGATCGAACCAGGTCCAGACATCGTCGCGGCCGGTCGAGTGCAGGCCGCGATGGGTCGCGGAGTGCAGCGCATTCCAGCCATCGCCTACCGACCAGAACCAGCGGTAGAACTTCAGCAGCGGGTGGTCGTCCGGGATCACGCGATCGGCGGGGAAATCCTTCAGCTTCGCCCAGTCGACGCCGCTCTTGTCTTTCACTTCCAGCGGGATCTCCGCGCCGGCAAAAGCGCGATACGCCTGGCGATCGAACTCCGAGAAACTGACCTGCGTGCTGTCGCGTGTCTCCGAATCGATGAGCGCGGCCTGCCACGCGGGAAAGGCGCCATAGGTTTGCGCCATGCTCGCGCCGGTATTGAAGCAAAACTCGGCCAGGCCCGGCAGCGCGGCATTCACATCGGGCCGCGTCGCGTACGGCTTGCCTTCACGGTCGATACGCTGGAGCTCGGGGCGCGTCTTCAGCCAGCCGCCGGGGGAGAGCGCGAGCGCGATGCCGAATTGGTTGGCGAGCGCAAAATCCAGGGCCTCTTTCATTTCCGCGACTTGCTTCGGCTTCTCCGGCGCGGTCGGTTTCCCCGCGTTCCAGACGGCGTCGTAGTCGGCGCCGCGACCGAGACAGAGGGTAAATCCGAGATCCTTCAGCCGCGGCATTTCCGCATGAATACTGTCGGGCGAGCCGAGGCCCCACATCACGACCGGCATGCGCGGCAACGGGCGGGCCACGATGGTGAAGTCGGTGCTCTCGTCGCTGACGAAAACCGGCGGGCCGGGCATTTCCAAGTGCGCCTGCAGCCGGTAGGTATCCGGCCGCAGCGTGGTCGGCAGAGGATAGGCAACGGCGTGGGTTGCGCCGGCGGCGAGCGTCGGCACGTCGAAGTTCCGCGGCTCGCGGCCGTCGATCGAGACGCGCACTTTCACGCCTTGCAGCGGGGATTTGCTGAGGTTCTGTACGACGACACTCGCGGGCGGCGCCTGCTCCATCCGCCGCCACGTCTTGCGCTCCAACGCGAACTCGATGGCGACGGGCCGAAACTCGCGCACCCCTTCACAGAGGCGCACTTCGTCGATGAATCCGGGGAAGCCAGCGTAGAGGCTGCCCACGCGATCGCCGATGGAGAAGACGTGCTTGCCGGGCGTGATCGCGCCACGCCCCGGCCGCTGCCCACCGCCGAGCGGCGCTCCATTGCGGTAGAAGCGGACAGTGCCATCGCCATCGTACGTGAACGCAATGTGCTGCCATTCCGCTCCGGGCACGAACGGCTCGGAGTGGTACGTTTCCGAGCTGTCGCCGAAGCCGAGCACCACCTGCATGCGCCGCGTGTCGCCTTTGTCCGCCGCGGTGAGCCTCCACAGGTAGTCGGCGTCGCCGGCGTACTTCTTGTCGATGAGGATCGGGCTAAGCCGCGCCTCGAGCTCCGGCTTCGGCTTGATCCACATCTCGAGGGTGAACGCGCCCTTCGGCGAAAGCGCCGGCTTCGATGCGGTGAAGGCCGCATGGCGTTTGTCCTCCACCGGGAAGCCGGGGAACGACTCCAGCGCGCCGTCGCGCACGCCCTCCGTGGCCACCACTGCGCCAGCCAGCGTGAGCGTGGCGCCATGTCCGGAGGAGTCCGCCGTCGCTTGCGTCGGCTCGAATTTCCAATAACCGAGCACCTGCGGCCCGGCGGCGTCCGTTCCGGTGTAGCCGGTCTGCCAGGTTTCCGCCGAGCGTTCGGCGGCGCGCACAGAACCGGTCACGGGCGGCAGCCACAAGTGCGCGACCGCAGCCACGCGCGCCAGGATGAGGTAGGGAGCGGGAAAACCAAGGGTCATGGAGGGGCTCTCCTGAATACCTGGGGAGGCAGACAAACGCGAGCCTGGCGGAGGCCGTGAATCGCGGGTGGAAAACCGCTTGTCCGGACGGTCACCCGGGGGCTGGCTGCGCCAGCACGCCCGGGATCACCTTCGCCGACCCTGCGACGCCGGTGAGGCGTTCCATGCGCGCGTTGTGCTCGAAGGCCAGATCGTCATTCCGCAATCCCAAGGCAGCGAGGATGGTCGCGTGGAGATCCTTGATCGGATGGGGTTGCGCCACCGCCATGAGGCCGAGCTCGTCCGTGGCGCCGATCCGGACGCCGGGCTTCACGCCGCCGCCCGCCATCCAGATGGTAAATCCGGCGGCGTTGTGCTGACGGCCGCGATCGCCTTGCATCATCGGAGTTCGGCCAAACTCGCTGGCCCAAATGACCAACGTCTCATCGAGCAGTCCGCGCTCTTTGAGATCCGTGAGCAGCGTCGCGATCGGTGCATCGGTCCAGCGCGCGCGCGGCGTGTGGTTGTCGGTGAGTTTCGCGTGGGCGTCCCAGCCGTCCTTGTCCGGCATGTCGTACAGTTGGACGAAGCGCACCCCTCGTTCGACCAGTCGCCGCGCGAGCAGACATTTGCGTCCGAAAGCCGCGGTGCGCCGGTCGCTGTCATTCAAGCCGTACGAGGTGCGCAGCTTTTCCGGCTCCCGGGTGAGATCGCCGACTTCCACCGCGGCGGATTGCATGCGGTAAGCGAGCTCATAGGAGGCGATGCGGGCGTCGAGCTCGGCGAAGCCCGGGCGTGCCTCGCGATGCTTCAGATTGAGCTCGCGAATCAGATCCAGAGAGGCGCGCTGACCCTCGGCGAATTCGGGCGGCGGCAGCAGGTCGAGCACCGGTGTTCCCTCGTCGCGCAAACGTGTGCCTTGGAAGGCGGGCGGGAGAAACCCGTTCGCATAATTGGCCGAGCCGCCCAGCGGACCCGCGTCGAAGAGCAGGACGTAGCCGGGCAAATTCTGATTCACCGTGCCGAGACCGTATGTGACCCACGATCCCAGGCTGGCCTTGCCGGCCTGAATTTCGCCCGTGTGCATCTGATAGCTCGCGGGCGCGTGATTGTTGGACTCGGCCTGGAGTGAGTGAATGAAGCAGACGTCATCCACGCGTTTTGCCATTTCCGGGAACAGCTCGGAGACCCACATGCCGCTCGCGCCGTATTGCGACCACTTGTACGGACTGCCGAGCAACTTGTCTGCGCAGCCTTGGAAGACATTCGCATGCCGCGAATTCTGGAGCGCCTGCTTGAAGGATTCCGGCACCGGTTGGCCGTCGAGCTTCTGCAACTCGGGTTTGTAGTCGAACGTATCGACCTGCGACGGCCCGCCGACCATGTAGAGAAAAATCACGCTCTTCGCTTTGGGCGTGAAATGGGGAGGACGCGGCAGGAATGGATTGATCGGGTCGATCTTGATCTCGGCGCGACTCTCCATTTGCAGCAGCGCCTGCAAAGCCACGGCTCCAAATCCACCGCCGAGCGTCGAGAGAAAGTCGCGGCGCGAACCATGTGGGCGGGTGAGGTACATGTCTTAGACCGTTATTAAGCGCGAAACGTGAATGGCGATCGCTTGCTCGCCTGAGAAGTTAAACCACAAATGGACACCAATAAACACGAATCACTGCGTGTGTTCAGCTTTTCCATTCGTGTCGATTCGTGTTCATTCGTGGTTGTTAGCATCCGGAGATCAGGGCGCAGCCGTTGGCTGGTTAGTCGAGGTAGATGAACTCGTTGAGATTGAGGAGCGCGCGGCTTAACTCCTCGAGATTGTGGGCCTGCCGGAAGCGAACGGCGGCCGCGCGTTCATCGGCCTCGGGAATTCGCTGCACTAGCAAGGCGAACGCGCGATCGACTTGCGCCGCGGAGTCGTCGCCGGCTTCGCGCTTGATC
>DASYIS010000078.1:0-15751 GCA_035997375.1 Chthoniobacteraceae bacterium | reverse complement strand
GCCTCAACATCAACGGCAGCCTCACCATCGGCGCCGGCACCACGCTCAATCTCAGCACCGTCACCGGAGGCCCCGTCACCGCCGGCTCGTACCGGCTCGCCAACTACACGACGACCGCGACCACTCCGGTGGGCGTGTTCGACACGGTCAGCTTTGGCGGCGCCGCCACCCTCACCAACGTGACGGCCAACTCGGAGAACCTGACCTTCGCGGGTCAGCCCGCCACGATTCACGGCTTCCTCCTCAACAACGACACGGTCGCGAAGGGGATCTTCCTCGACACGTACGGCTTCGCCCAGCCGGCGGGGATTCCGGCCTCGGCGGACTTCGGCTTCGTCCACACGGGCGTCACGGCGTCGCAGCCGGTCTCGATCACGAACAACGGCGCGGCCAATCCGTTCACGGAAGGGCTCGCCGCCGCGCAAGGGACGAGCACGCAGGGCAGCGGGATCGGCTTCACGTCCACCGGCTCCATCCCCGCGCCCGGCGTCGCCGGCGGTGCGACGGACAATACGAACATCGCGATCACGTTGAACACGAGCACGCCCGGCCAGACGAGCGGCGCCTCCCAAGTGTACAATCTCACCTCCATCGCGGTGCCCGGAAGCGGCTTTGGCAACACCGCGCTGCCTGGCGCGACGGTCAACGTGACCGGTACGGTCTACAGCGGCCAGGGCGTCCTCGCGACGGCCGGCGGCTCGTGGGGTGCAACCGGCAGCGCGGCGGCGACCGGCACCTTCACCACCGACGGCAACGTCCTTGCGGGGAACTTCAGCAACGCGGCCCAGCCCGGCGTCGACGGCGCGGCGAGCGTCAACGACACTGCCACCCTGGGCGCGATCCTCGGCGCGAACACCCTGTCGTTGAACGGCGCCAACCCGCAGCTCAGCGGCCTGACCTTCTCCGGCGGCACCACCGGCACCCTGGCCCAGGGCAGCGGCGGCACGCTGACGTTGCGCAACAACAGCTCCGCGGTGAATCCGACCGTGACCGTCTCCGGCAACTCCGCGCCGACGATCTCCGCGCCGATCACGCTGGCGAACAACGCGAACGTCAACACCGTCGCCGCCGGCGACAGCCTCACCGTCTCGAGCGTCATCAGCGGGACCGGCACCGGCATCACCAAGTCCGGCGCGGGCTCGCTGGTCTTCACCGGCGCGAACAACTACACCGGCTCCACCGTCGTGAACGCCGGCACCTTGCAGGTCGGCAACGGGACGACCGGCACGCTCGGCAGCGGCCCGGTGACGAACAACGCGACCCTCCGCTTCAACCGTTCCAACGCCCTGACCGTGGCGAACACCATCGGCGGGTCGGGCACGCTCAACCAGACCGGGGCGAGCACTTTGACGCTCAACGGCGCCGTCACCGGGCAGGCGGTGCATGCCTTCACCGGCAGCACGATCGAGCTCGGCACGGGCGATACGACCCCGGCCAACCCGAACCATAGTCTCGCGGCGCTCACCGTCGACAACGGCGCGACCGTGAAGCTGACCCTGGGTGGCACGGAATTGGTGAAAGCCTCGGCGCTCTCCATCGGCGCGACCGGCAGGCTCGACATTACGAAGAATACCTTCGTCCTCGATTACGCGGGGGCGGTGGACGTTCCCGCCCAGACGGCCGCCTTCCGCGCCTTGGTGCAACTCGGGTTCAATGGCGGCAATTGGGACGGCGCCGGCGGCATTGGCACCAGCACCGTCGCGGACGGGATCGCTTCCGGTCCGGGCTACCAGTACCTGACGGGCATCGGTTACATGTCCGGCGCGCTCACCAGCGGCTCCTTCCTCGGCCGCGCCGTCGATGCCGGCTCGGTCATCGCGCGCTACACCTACTACGGCGACGCCAACCTCGACGGCGTCGTCAATGGCCAGGATTACACGCTCATCGACACCGGCTTCGCGGCCCAAAACAACGTGGGCTTCGTCTACGGTTGGGTGAATGGCGACTTCAACTACGACGGCCACATCGACGGCGCCGACTACGCGCTGATCGACACCGCCGCCGCTTTCAGCAATGGACAGCCGATTTCGTTCACCGACCCTGCTCCGGCCCCGGCGGACGGCCCGAGTGAGCCGCTCCTCTCCGGCCTCCCGGCCGAAACGGCTTCGCTGCCGACCGCGGTGCCCGAGCCGGTGAGTTTCGGATTCCTCGCCCTCGGCGGGGCGATCCTCGGCCTCGGCCGGCGCCGCAAGAAAGGGAACGTCACGCTGAAGTAATCGGCACGACCCCTCACGCAACCCTTTCTCTTTTCTTCGCCATGATTTCCTTCTCTCTGTCCAGCCTCACTCGGGCCGTCCTTTTGGCTTCGCTCGCCTTGTCCCTGCTGCTTCCTATGGAAAAGGCCGCAGCCGGGCTCACCTACGACCTGCGGGTGAACGGGGGCAAAGTTGCCTACGTCACCAACGTCGGGCAAGTCATCACCCTCGACCTCTACGCGCAGGTGACCGGCGCCACCGGCAACGGTGCGGCCGAGGGCTTTCAGGACGGCTTCGGCTCCGTCCTCAGTTCGGCCGGCGGCAACATCACTGGGAATCTCGCCTCGAGCTTTGTCACGCCGTTCAACGGCACCGGTTCGCAACCGGGCATGCAACAAACCCTGGACGGCGACAGCGACCTGGATCTCGGCAGCAACTCCACCGTGCACAGCACGGAGTTCTTTTTCGCGCGGGCCACGTCCATGCAGACGACCGGCGGCACGGCCATCACCGACGGCACGGAATTCAAGATCGCCTCGTTCAGTTTCACGGTCCAGACCGTGGGCAGTTTTGCCGACTTCTCGCCGATCTCGATCAACTTCCAGGTGCCGCTCTTCTCGAACAACCTCGACATCGAGGCCCTCTGGCAACAGGACGGCCTGGCGATGAGTTCCAACGGCCTGAACGGCGGAGTGCAGCCCACGGTCGGCGCCGCGGTCATGGTCAGCGTGCCCGAGCCCTCGACACTCGGCCTCCTGGTCGTCGCCGTCGCCGGCCTCGCCGCCCGCCGCCCCCGGCGCCGCTGAAGAATTGCGGAATGCGGAATGCGGAATGCGGAATGCGGAATGTGCTCCGCACAAACTGCAGCCTTCAGACATTTCGCAATCCGCAATCCGCAATCCGCAATTTACAGCAGCCCCTTCGCCCGCTTGCGCGCGCAGAGTTCCAGCATGGCCTGCGTATTTTCATCAGGCGCCCCGGCCAGTCCGGGCATGAGCGCCAGCCATCGGTAAACCGATTCCGTCAGCGGCGCCGGGAGCGCCGGGGGCAGCGCGAGCACTTCGTCAAAGGCGCCAATCACGTCCCGGGCGATCTCTTCCGTCATCATCCGCCCGGCCTCCGAGCCGCGCCGCTCCGCCGGCACGTCCGCCTGCGCCACCGCATACCCCAACGCGAGTTGGTAGATGCCCAGGCTGTTGAGCTCGAGCACCCGCGTCCGCGGATAGAATGAGCTCATCAGATTCCAGGCGTCGCCGCCGAGCTCCTTGCCATCGCCGGCCGAGCGGAAATCCGTGCGCAGGAGCACGCTCGGGAGATCCGCGAATTTCGCGACCATGTACTCCACCACCGTGCCGCTGTCGAGCTCCGGCCCGTCATAGTGAAACAGCCCCAGGTCGCAGCCGAGCAAGGCGCGGAGATCGGTATCGCGGATCGACTGCGCCGTCATCTCGCGCTGCTCGAGATGCTGCGGCAGGAGCGCCGTGTACCGTCCGCCGGACAGCACGAAGATCGCCTCGGCCAGCGCGGCATTCCCATACAGATGCTTCGCGCTGAAAAGCTCCCCGCCAAAATAGAAGGTGTAAGTCGTGGAGGTGGACATGGGAGGCGGGACTCCGACCGCGCCGCTACTCTTCGCTCAAGAATCGAATCCGCTTGTTGACGTCCGTATTCATCGAGCGATACGGCTGGGTGAGGTTGCCGGTGGCAAAGAGGGTCTGGCGGACGTGCTCCATGTCGTCGTTGCCGATGGCGTCGGTGAAGATCGGCATCAGGTATTCCACGCCGCACCGCGAGGGCTTCATCATGTGCGGATCGTAGAGCGAAGGATGCATGCGCCGGGCGTGGATGAGACCCCAGCGATCGCGCATGCGGTTGGCGTCGTAGCCGCCGACGTGGAAGCCCTTGCGCTCGTTGTATTGCAGGACGGAGACGGCGTTGTTCTGCCCCTCGATGAGGAGATCGACGGCCTTCGCCCCGAGCTGCGCCGCGTAGAAGCGGTCGAACAAGATGGGCCGGCCGCCGCGCTGCGTGTGCCCGACTTTGCGGGTGAAGATGGCTTCGCGCGCCGAGTTGCCGCGGCGGTAGAGCTGGAAATATTTGTCGCCGATCAGTTGGATGAGCTTGAGGCGCAGCGCATCGGCCGCGCCGCTCAGGACGACGTTGCCCGCGGGATCGAACGACTTGGATTCCGCCCCGAGCTCGACCCCGCGCTCGTCGACGATCCCTTCGCCGCAGACGATGACGACGTTCTTTTGCAGATCGTAGATTTGCTTTACCCGCTCCGTGAGCAACTCGAGATCGAGCGCGTGTTCCGGCACGAGAATGAGGTCGGGCCGGCCGTAGGCGGTCCCGAGGGCGATGTACCCGGAGTGCCGGCCCATGACTTCGATGATCGCGATGCGCCGATGGCTCTCCGCCGTGGTGCGCAGACGCTCGACACCGCTCGCCGAGACGAAGACCGCCGTCGCGTAGCCGGGCGTCACGTAGTTCACCATCTGGTCGAGCGCGAAGAAGGCCTGCGTCTCGCCGCGCTTGTAGTGGAAGGCGCCGTCGTGCGGACTCGTGGCGCGCAACATTTCATCGGGCTCGCTCGGGTAGTTCAGGCCGAGGTCGTTGTCGATCGTCTTCGGTGCGAGCACCGTCGGGAGCCGCTCCGCCAGCGGCTGCAGGCCGTTCAGCGTGCCGTCGCCGCCGACGCAGATGAGCCCCTCGATGCCGAGGCGCTCCAGCCGGCGCGTGATGAGGTCGAGATCCTCCTTCTTCTCCGGGTCGACGAAATCGCGCGACGAACCGATGATCGTCCCGCCCTTCGTCGGGTCGAGCTCCGGGATGTCGTGGTAGAGCGGGTTGAGGAGGACGTGCGGGCAGCGCGGATTGAAGAGGCTGTTGAAGCCTTTGATCAATCCGACGACCTCGACGCGAACTTCATTCGCGCGCGTGACGGCGCCTTGGATGGTGGCATTGAGCGCCGGGGTGTCGCCGCCGGCGGTGAGGATTCCGATTCGTTTCACAAGTGTTGAATCGGAAGCGACTTACGCCGGGGACGCAAGCGGCATCTCAGGAGTTTTCCTCCAGCCAGGCGAGCGCTTTGTCGTAACTGCAGCGCTGGAGGAAGTGGGCGAGACGGGGATCGAGGGGCGCCGGAAGTTGCCCCTGCATCTCCACAATGCGGGTCGACGCGCTCTGGAGCCGCTGCAAATGCGCGGCGGGATCGCGGGCGTAGAATTCGCGATCCGCGATGACGGCGAGGCGCTCGCGCAGCGCATCCGCGAGCTCGTGGAAGTCGGTCTGGTTGGTGGTCATTTAGGAGGAAAGCTCGGCCTTGAGTTGACGCTCCGCCTCGATCCAATCCAGATGCGGCTCGCCCCAAATGCCGTGTTGGTGCCGATGCTCCGCGATGAGATAGGCGCGCACGGCGATCTCTTCATCCGTGACGGTCTTGGGCGCCGCGGGCGCCTTCTTGCGCGAGGAGGTGAGCTTGATCGGCTTGACCGCGGTTTTCGCGGCGGCGGGCGCGGCGTTCGCCGGCTTCGCGGCGACTCGCGCAGGCTTGGCGGCGGGGGAAGGTTTCGGCGGCGCAACGACGGCCGCGGGCGTCGGCACGACGGCTGGAGCGGGGGCGGGCGCAGCCTTCGGAGTGGCGTCCTTGGCGACGGGCGCCGTCTTGCTCGCGCGCCCGGCGGGCGGGCGAGCCGTGGCAATGAGGCGCTTCGGCGGGACGGCGGATTTGGCAGCAGGCGCGGGAGTCTGGACCGGCGCGACGGCTGGAGTGGACTTGGCAGTGGGTTTCTTGGCCATACGAATTTAAGTGCTATGCCCCGGGAAGAACCTCGCCGGCCGCCATCGGCCCCGCGATACGTGGTTCTGTAGTGAGCCCGAGCCGCGCTGGCAAGCGAAATTGCGTGTCCGCGCGCTCGTCGGCTTGACACCCGGGCGCGCAACTTTACGCTGCTCGCACATCGTATGTCGTCCGACCCGCACAGCCCGCCCGAGGATCCGCTTGGCCCTCCGCCTCAACCGCCACCGGTGGAGGCGCCGTTCGAGCAGGTCGGCGCGACCGAAGGAACCGGTCTGCCGCGCAATATCGCCGCCGCGCTGGCCTGCATCTTTCCGTTCATCGGCGGGATCGTCTTTTACTTTCTCGATCGGCGCGACCGCTTCGTGCGCTTCTATGCGCTGCAGTCGATCGTGCTGGGCGTGGTCTACCTCGTCGCCTGCATCGCATTCGACGTATCCATTTTCATCTTCCACCGGGTTCCGGTCCTGGGCTGGTTTTTCGCCAAGGCCTACCTGCTGGCGAGCCTCGCCTTATGCGTCTTGTGGCTTTGCCTGATCTGGAACGCGTACAAGGGGAAGACGTTTGAGCTGCCCGTGCTCTGGAAGGTGGCCAAACGGTACATCCCGCAAGTGTTTCTGTAGGAGGGGCGTGCCGGCGCACTCCGTTCAGGCCGTCCAGTCGGTCCATCCGGCAGACTCCGCGTCGATCGGCTGCAGGGCGGGCTCCTTCGCGAACCATGTGAGCTGGCGTTTCGCGTAGCGCCGGGTCGCTTGCCGGATGGCGGCGATGCAGTCCTCACGCGACATCCGGCCGGCGAGGCGCTCGCGGATTTCGCGCAAGCCGAGCACCTGGCTCGCGGTCGGGCCGACTTCGCCGAGCGCGCCGACTTCGTCTTCCACGCCGGCGCGAAACATGGCGTCCACCCGCGCGTCGATGCGGCGATAGAGGTCCTCGCGGTCGCGGGTCAACACGCAGCCGCGGAACTCGGCACTCGCGGTTTGTTGCCACTCCCGGCGGTAGCTGGAAAAGGGGCGTCCGGTGAGCCGGCAAACCTCAAGCGCGCGGATGACCCGGCGCGGGTTTTGCAGATCGATGAAATCCGCGCCGACCGGGTCGCGCTGCTGCAATTCGGCCTGGAGCTCGGCCAGGGGAAGGGCGCCGAGCTCCGCGCGCAAGGCCTCGTCGGCCGGCGGGAGATCGGCCAGGCCGCGGAGCAGCGCGCGCAGATAGAGTCCGGTGCCGCCGACGACGATCGGCACGCGGCCGCGGCCGCGGATTTCGTCGATGCCCTGACGGGCGAGCGCGAGGTACTGCGCCACGTCGAAGGGGTGGGTGAGGGGAATGACGCCGACGAGGTGATGCGGCACGCGGCGGCGGTCCTCGGCGGAAGGCTGCGCGGTGAGGATCGGCAGGCCGGCGTAGACCTGAAAGGCGTCGGCGCCGACGATCTCCCCGCCGAGGCGCTCGGCGAGTGGCACGGCGACGGAGCTCTTGCCGACGGCGGTCGGGCCGGCGAGGAGGAGGGCGGGAATGGGGGGAGGGGACAAGGTGAGGGGGCGTTCCCAGGAAAACAAAGCGGGAGACTCACCTTGCGACGAGTCTCCCGCTGAACTGTTTTGCCTTGGTGTGGCGACCGGCGCGTTACTCGCGCTCGACCGGCGTCTTCGCGCCGCTTACGACGAGCTTGCGGCCCATGAAGTCCTTGTCGTGCAGCACGTCGACGGCGCGCTTGGCTTCATCGACGCTGCTCATCGTCACGAACCCGAAGCCCTTGGATTTCTCCGTCTGCTTGTGGGTGACGATCTCGGCGCTGACCACGATGCCGACGCCGTTGAACAGGTTGGAGAGATCGGCCTCCGTGGCGTCGAAGGAGAGGTTGCCGATGTAGAGCTTGGGCGTGGTGACTTCCACCGCCTCGGGCTTGCGGGGTTCGCGGGGCTCCCGCGGCGCACGCTCTTCGCGCGGCGGGCGGGGAGCCTCGTCGCGGGGGCGTTCGGGTCGGGGCTCGCGCGGGGCGCTGCTGTCGGCGTTGCGCGGCGTGTAGACCGGGCGGGATTTGGCGGGCGACTCGGAGGGCTTGGCGTTGCCCCCGAAGAGGGAGACGATCTTCTGCCAGAGACTTTTTTTCTGGGGAGCGGCGGGCGCCGGGGTGCTGCGGGGGTCGCGATCGCGGTCGCGGTTGCGGTCACGGCCGCCGGAGCGGTTGCGGTCGGAATCACGGCGCGGGCCGCGACTGGAGCGGCCGCCGGAGGTGTTGGAGTTGTAGTTACTCATGGTTCGGTACTGGTTACGTGGCGTTGCGGAAGACCGGCGGAGCTGGCGTGCGCGGGGCGGCCACCCCGAAGGGAGCCGGCCCGTGGAAGCCGCGCAGGTCCGGAATGATGGCCGTCTCTCGCTGCGCCCTGGGCGGGCGCAGAATTTTGGGGAGAGGAGGAGCCATCGGGCACAGCTTCGCCGGAGGTGAGGGGCGGGGACGCGCGACCTGTGTTCCTCCGCCACACGCGCCGGAAAGGAAGAGAACCACCTTTGCCTCTGCAAATGTTTTAGCGGGGGAGGGACCAGGCAGACAATGCCCAAGCTCGCCCTACACCTGAGGGAAGCTATGACAGAAATGTTTTCTTTAGCAAGATGAAATAGCCAAAGATTTTGCGGACGCGTTGAAAGTGGTGGGCGCTCCCTCCTACTCCTACTCCTGCTCCTGCTCCTGCTCGATCCGAGGGGCGGGATAATGACGAGCAGGAGCAGGAGCAGGAGCAGGAGCAGGAGTACGATCACGCTCCGAAGCAAGAACGCCGCCCCGGTCTCCCAAGGCGGCGTTGAGTGCTTTGGCGTGGGCGGTTCGCTTAGGTCGTCGGGACCGTGGCGATCGTCTGCAAGATCCGGCCGGCGATCTTGTACGGGTCGCCGGAGGAGTTCGGGCGGCGATCCTCCAGGTAGCCCCGGTAGGCGTTGTCCTTCATGAAGCTGTGCGGGATGCGGATGGAGGCGCCGCGGTTCGCCAGGCCGTAGTTGAACTTGTCGATCGACTGGGTCTCGTGGAGACCGGTCAGGCGCAGGTGGTTGTCCGGGCCGTAGACGGCGATGTGCTCGTTGCGATACTTATCGAACGCGGCCATCAGCTTCTCGAAGTACTCCTTGCCGCCCTTCTCGCGCATGTATTCCGTCGAGAAGTTCGCGTGCATGCCGGAGCCGTTCCAGTCGCCCTTGATCGGTTTGCAATGGAACTCGATGTCGACGCCGTACTGCTCGCAGAGGCGGGTGAGGATGTAGCGCGCGACCCAGACCTGGTCGGCCGCCGTCTTCGAGCCCTTGCCGAAGATCTGGAATTCCCACTGGCCCTTCGCCACCTCGGCGTTGATGCCTTCGTGGTTGATGCCGGCGTCGATGCAAAGATCGAGGTGCTCCTCGACGATCTCGCGGGCGACTTCGCCGACGTTCTTGTAGCCGACGCCGGTGTAGTACGGCCCCTGCGGCGCGGGAAAGCCCTCCTCGGGGAAGCCGAGCGGCTTGCCGTTCTTGAAGAGGAAGTACTCCTGCTCGAAGCCGAACCAGGCGCCCGGGTCATCGAGGATGTTCGCGCGGGAGTTGCTCGGGTGCGGCGTGCCGTCGGGATTCAAGACTTCGGCCATGACGAGCGCGCCGTTGGTGCGGGTCGAGTCCGGGTAGACGGCGACCGGCTTGAGGAGGCAATCCGAGTTGCGGCCCTCGGCCTGCTGGGTGGAGCTGCCGTCGAAGCCCCACTGCGGGAGCTGCTCGAGGGTGGGGAACTCGTCGAAATCCTTGACCAGGGTTTTGCTGCGGAGGTTCGGCACGGGCTCGTAGCCGTCGAGCCAGATGTATTCCAGTTTGTATCTCGCCATGTAGGTGGTGTGTGGTGTGTCGGTTGAGGTGCGGGAGGCGTTCAGATTGAACGCTTTGGGGGTCGGTTGTCTCCCATTTTTTCGCCCATTGCGGGCGCGCCGACCACGTTAGCAGCCACGATGCCAACTTCAACCAAGCAGGTGAAATGCCCGCCGCGTGAATGATTTTTAATCCTTCCCACGACCCGGCCTTTCTCCCATGCATGGCCGTTCCTTCCCGGCACGCCACGCCCTTTTTCCCAGATGCACGAGATCAAAGACACGCTCCGCGCCACCGTCCGCATTTCGTACGACGGGCGCGTCCAGAAGACGTTTCGCGGCCCAAAAGCGGAGGAGCGTTTTGCCAACGAGGTGAAGGTCTTGCAGTACCTTGAAGCGAAAAAGTGTCCATTCGTGCCCAAGCTGCTCGAATTTCGACCGGAGACTCTGTTCATTTGCACCACGAGTTGCGGCAGCCGCGTCGAGCATCTGGATGACGAACGCCTGCAAGAGCTCTTCGCCGAGCTGGAGCAGTTCGGCGTCCGCCACGACGACCCGGAGATCCGCAACGTGACGTATCGCCAATCCGACGGCCGCTTTTGCATCATCGACTTCGAGTTCGCGACCATTCTGGATGAGCCGGCATCGGCGGTGAACCAAACCTGATCCTGCTCTTCTCTTTCTCGTACTCTTGCTCTTCCTCTTAATCTTAATCCTCAGTGATCGGACGGGGATTAAGAGCAAGAGCAAGAGTACAAGTAAGACAAGCGGCCTTCTTTTCGAACACGTTAACCCATGCTCCACCCCCCCGAACTCCGCTCCGCCGCCGGCCTCCGCTGGTTCGGCGTGACCGACCGCGGCAAGGTCCGCAAGAACAACGAGGACGCCTTCCTCGGCGTGCAATTCGACGCCCGCGAGTTTCATTACCTCGGCAAGCATGGCGAGGCGTCGCTCGGGCACCACGATTACGCCTTCGCGGTGAGCGACGGCATCGGCGGAAACCGCGCCGGCGAATTCGCGAGCCGGGTGGCGGTCGAGAAGATCACGCGCCTGCTGCCGAAGTCGTACCAGCAATCCGCCAAGGGGATGGAAGCTGGCTTCGCCGATGTGCTCTCGGAGGTGTACGACCAAATCCACAAGGCGATCAACTTCTTCGGGCTGGATGAAGAAACCCGCGGCATGGGCGCCACGCTCAGCCTCGGCTGGTTCACCCCCGGCTGGATGTACTGGGCGCATATCGGCGACTCGCGCATCTACTACCTGCCGGCGGAAGGCGGCCTGCGCCAACTGAGCCACGACGACACCCACGTCGGCTGGCTCTATCGCAACGCGAAGATCAGCGAGCATCAGGCACGCACCCATCCCGCGCGAAATCAACTCCAGCGCGCGCTCGGCGCCGGGCATCAGTTTGTCGACCCGCAGGTCGGCTCCGTCTCCTGTGGCAAGGGCGACCTCTTCCTCATCTGCTCCGACGGCGTGACCGACGGCCTCTACGACGAACAGATCCTCGAGATCCTCCGCTCGCCGGCCGGCATGCAGATCGAACCCAACCCCGCGCTGCGGCTGGTCAAGGAATCGCTGGAACGCTCGGGGCGTGACAACACGACGGCGGTGGTGGTGGAGATCTTGTGACCGCACCGCTGAGGCGGGGGCATTCATCCTAAAAACCATTTGGGACCACGGATTTCGCGGATGGCACGGATGCCGAGGCACTTGCGCAAGAGTCACCCAATGAGCGGTGTCCGGAATCCGTGCCCATCCGTGCAATCCGTGGTCAATCCTCTGCTCCATTCGCGGAATTAGGTTCACTGCGCTTTGGGCGTTGTGCGCTGGATGCCCCATCGTTTGACGATTGCCTTCGCATCGGCGTCGGTTTCAGCGAGATCGATCAGCTCACTGAAGATCGATTGATACTCTTCCTGCATCGCCTCGGCTTGGCGGCGGAGCACACGAATGCCCTCCACCTGGGTGCGCAGTTGCGCGACGGTGTTTTCCCATTCCTTGATCGTCGCGGCGTTCCAATCGACGGGATCGAAGGCCTGCACGGTGACCGGGGCCGGCGGGGTCGCCACCGCGACGGTGGGTGCCGCCGGCGGGGCAGGGGAAGGCGGAGTAGGCTCGGGAGGTGCAGGTGCTGGGGGCGCGGCCGGAGCCGGAGGCGCGGAAGGCGACGGAGGCGTCGGAGCCTGGACGGTGATATGATGTTTGCCCAGCAAGGCGATGAGTTGCGCATTCTTGTGGTCCACCACCAGCCTTCCGATGTCCTTGAGCACGGCGGGGCCGGCCGTTTCGGCGAGTTGGCGCGTCTCCGCGATCTTCCGGGCGGCCGCCTGGCTTTCCAGCTCGAGTTTGTGCCATTCGTCGAACAGCGTGAGGTCGGCCGCGATTTCGGCGGCCCCGGGCTCGAGTGAGAGGCGCAACGGTGGCAAGCCGGCGCGCCGAAAGATAATCCGGGACGGCTTGGCCGGCGGTTCGCGCACGAGGGCGGGCGTGCGACCGCTCACGACCTGGATATTGTCGGAATCGAGAATCTCAAAGGCCGCGTCCGGCGGCGTGGAGGTCACGCGCAACGCGCGGCCGGCCGTCTTGCCTGCCTCGCCTGGCGGCTGCGGGCTTTCCGGGTTGAGGCGCGTGTCGGGCGACTCCTTGTTCTCCACCGCCTGCGCGAGCGCACCGGCGGAGAAGACCAGACACAGGATGAATGGGAGCAAGTGGCGCTGGGTTTTCATGGGGGGGACATTCGTGGGTTTGGAGCTTTGAATAACACGTCCTCGCTGTCGGACTCGACATTGCGGGGACGGTCGTCGGAGGGCAAGCGGCGGGTGAACCGTAACTATTCAGTTGAGCGGGAAGCGCGTTTGGCCCGGGGGAGCGCACGCGCCCCGCCGAGGTGGCGGACGGGACAAGGGAGGAAGATGGGCGGGCGAGCCGTGCTGGATTCGGCGCCCCCGCCGAATCCCGTTGTGCGCAGCATACCGTTTCGTGACACTCCACCGCCGGCGTGTTGAACGCTGCCCGGCGAGGGCGCCGGGCAGAACACGCGGGGGCGCGTGTGCTCCCCGGACCGTTCGCGCATTGCTGTCCACGCGGAGGAATAATCCGCCGGGAAGAGACTTTCGGTCTTCGAGCAGCAGCGTAGGGTCAACCGGCCTCGATCGAATTTTGCACATTATGCAACTCGCTCTCAGAGGGTGTGAGACGCGCGCTCGCGGTCGCGGCCCCCTTCCTGGAAGAGCGCCGGCTCGCCCGGGTTTTGCACATTATGCAAAGCACTCTCCGAGGCGGTGCGGGAATTTTGCACAGGTTCCGGGCGGTCCTCGCGCGGCTCGGCCGCCGAGTTTTGCACATTATGCAACGGCTCCACCGAGGCGGTGCACGAAGCCGGCGCGTGCGTGCCAGCCTCGCCGGCCTCCGCCGCGGCTGAATTTTTCACATTATGCAAATCCCGCTCAGCGGCGGATTCGCGAATCTCCGCGTCCTCCGCCCCGACGGGCGCGCCGCTCTCCCCCGACTGCTCCGCCGTCGCCTGTTGGGCTTCGTACGCCGCCAGCGCTTCTTTGTATTCCCGGTCCGCCTTGGCGAAGCGGGCGTCCCGCTCGGCCTGCTCGTCGCGCAGCTTTTGGTAAAAAGCGTCGCTGCTCTCTCGCTCGCGGGCCTGCGTTTCGAGATCGCGATGAGCTTCGCGCTCGCGCGCCCGCGGCGCGTAGTCGCCGGGAAAGAGCCGCTCCAGCAGCCACGTCGCGGCGCGCAAGCCGCAGGCGTTGTCGGCCTGGGCAAATCTCATGACGATGTCCAGGTGCCGGATGCGGCAGTCCTCGCGCGCCTGCTCGAGCCGCACCGCGATCTCCGGGAACTCGCGTTTCCACTGCGCCAAGGTGGGCGCGCTCATCCCCGTCTTCACCGCCGCCGCCGAGTCGGAGAGGCCGTATTCACGGATCGCGGCACAGACCATCTCGAGGACCCGCTCCGAATAGCCGCCCGACCGCCCGCGTGGACCGCCCTCGCCGGCGGGGCGCTCAGTCGCGTTCGGCGCCGGTTCGTGGGAGGATGCCGGCGCGCCGGCCGGGCCGTGCGAGACCGCACGCGGCGGGGCCACCGGGGTGGAGAGGATGTGGAATGTGGGAGCTGAAATTGGTTTCATCCCCAAATTGCAGCACCGTTTTTTACAACACCTACATGAATTTGTGTTCCACAGAAAAATCGCCGGTGTCCCGAAGCCGCGCCACCGGCTGAGGTCGACCATTGAACGCGGCAACCTGCTCATGGAGAGCCGGTTGAGCGGAAGCGCCACCGCGTGCGTGTCTTTGGCGTTTATGAAAGAAATTTCCGGGAAAACGGTTCCACAGCCGATTTTGCCGCAAACCCGCGCAGCGTGCATGAGCCCCGAAAACCCGGAAAATCTCGGTCCCAAGGCTGGCCGCCCCGCAGGCAGGCGAAGCTCAAACCAGCGCCAGCGTATGCTTGAGCGCGGCGTCCACGGGGCTCATGGCCGTCCAGCGCCCGATCACCGAAGCGATCTCCGAATCCGCGACGGTGGCGATGTTATCGGCCATGATGACCGAATCGGTGCGCATCCCTGCGGCACGACTTTCCGGTGAGCCGAGGGGTACGGCCACGCGGCTGGCATGGCCGGCGCGCGCGAGGTTGCTCGTGATCATGGCCACGAGAGTCTGAGATAGGCCGGTGTTGAGGCTGGTGGCCTGAATCACCAACGCAGGCCGGCGTTTCGCCGTGCGCAGATTGGCGTCTGGAAACAACACCAGCACGACGTCACCGCGCCGGGTCTTCATCGTAGATCTCGATTTCCGGGCGGTTCCAATCCTCGGCGAAGGTGCTCAATCGGCTGCGCAGATCGGCGGCCTGCGCTTCGCCGATCCCGCACGCGCGCAAATCGACCGCCCCCGGCTCGAGTTCGTCCAGCTTCCGGCGAATCTCCTCCCGATCCGCCGGCTGGAGCTTCGGGATTTGGGCGAGGATTTCGGCTTTGCTCATGCGGTCATAGTGGCTCGACCGCGCGAATTTGTCAGGTCCGAATACGCCGAACGCGAAGATCTTGCAAACTCTCTGCGCGGCCTGCAATGGCTCAGCGGTCTGCGGGTTCGTTCAGAGAAAAAATCAGCCGCTGACCGTTCCACGACCTGTTTTGCCGAAATTTCGCGCACTGTAACAGGCCGCTTTTTGGCCTCGGAAAATCAATTAAAGGCGTGAGCTTCGCGCGGCAACCGGGCACAACCCTGCCCATGCCCCCCGCGGAGAGCTACCCGGCCGATCTTTATGCCGTACGCGGCGCTGGCACCGCCGAGACCTCCGGCTATCCGGCCCTCGCCAGCTTGCTGAATGAATTGGCGGCGCGTTGAAGCCGAAGATCACCACCGTCATTCATCCCTCCAACAGCGGCGCCGGCCTGCCGCCGCGACCCGCATGTGCGCTCATGACTTGAGTAACCGCTCGTATTCATCATGCGGACCAATCCAGAACCAAAGCCACGTATCTCCGTCGCGCGTGGCGAGCGCGCGGAAATCGTCCGTCACACGAGCGGACCACACATTTTTGCCGACGCGCTTGAACCGGAGAGAACCATGGTGCGGATCTTCCCGCCAGAGAGCAAACTGCTTGTCCGCCGCGCGGCGGATCGCGGGTGTCAACGCGTGATAATGCTGCCAAAACCGGCCGATCGCCCGGCTTTTCACGGAAATGGGTGGGAGTTCCCGGCGCGGTGCTCGCGAATGGCTTCTTCCGCAAAGCGGTCAAGCCGCCCTGACTCGGCATCGGCCACGATCTGCCGGTCCCAATCATCGGATAGGTCAATCTCGGCGAGCTGATCCAGGAATTGACCTCTCTCGCGCTCGGTCAGTCGCTTCACGGCTTCGATGATCTCGGCGACGCTGCTCATGGCGAAAGCTTAATCCCCACGGGCTCGACACGCCAAGTCGATTTTG
>DASYIS010000077.1:0-27258 GCA_035997375.1 Chthoniobacteraceae bacterium | reverse complement strand
GCTCGACCTGAACGCGCTCGTGCGCGACATGCAAAAGCTGCTGCGGCGGCTCATCGGCGAGAAGATCGAGCTCCACTTCGACGCCGCGGTCGAGGAGGCGCGCGTCTTTGCCGACCCGACGCAGCTCGAGCAGGTGCTGCTGAATCTCGCCGTCAATGCGCGCGACGCCATGCCGCGCGGCGGCCTCCTGACCATGCGCACGGCCTCCGTGACTGTCAGTGAGGAAACCGAGAGCGGCACCGAGACGCTGCTGCCCGGCGCGTACGTCACGCTCGTGGTGCAGGATAACGGCTGCGGCATGGATGCCGAAACCCAGGCGCGCATCTTCGAGCCCTTCTTCACCACGAAAGCGATGACCGAAGGGACCGGCCTCGGCCTCGCCACCGTCTACGGCATCATCAGCCAGAGCGGCGGCGCCATCCTCGTCGACAGCCGGCCGGATGAAGGCGCGACCTTCACCGTCTACCTGCCGCAGGCGCGCGAGGAGCTCGAGCCCGCGCGCGCCGCCGCCCCGCCGCTCGAGCCGAGCACCGAGGGCGCCACCATCCTCGTCGTCGAGGACGAGCAGATCGTCCGCGATCTGGTGTGCGCCGTCCTCTCCGCGCAAGGGTACGACGTGCTCTGCGCCGAGGATGGCTTCGAGGCCCTGCGCATCGCCCGGGAGTGCCGCAAGCGGATCGACCTCATGGTCAGCGACGTCATCATGCCGCAGATGACCGGTCCCGAGGTCGCCCGCGAGCTCCTCCTGCTGAGCCCGGAGACGAAAGTGCTCTTCGTCTCCGGCTATTCGCAGGCCGACATCAGCCAGGACGGCGTCCTCTCCCCCGGCGTGAACCTCCTCCCCAAGCCCTTCACCGCCGACGTGCTCGGACGACGCGTGCGCGAGGTGCTGGACGGGGTGGAGGAGCCGGTGGCGGTGGGGGCGTAGGCGGAGCTCTTCCTCTTTTCATTCTCTATCCCGAAGGGATTTCATCCTACAGCCCAGGGTTGCGAGGTACGAGCTACCCTGGGTCAATCCCGAGGAATGCGCCAACCCTGAAGGGGTTGCAGCGGATTCAACCCCTTCGGGGTTGGCGTCTCCGTCTTGCGCGTAACCCAAGGTAGCTCGTACCTCGCAACCCTGGGCTGCATGATGGAACCTCTTCGAGGTTGCGGAGGCCGTCGCTCCAAGGATCGTCGAAAACCTGTTCGTTGTTTGTCGGAATGTCATCTTCATCTCCACGCCGATCTCTCGTTGTTGCAAAACGAGGATGATTTCTCAAAAACGAGGGATCGTTTGGGCAAAACTAGGGAAGATTTGCGAAAAAGGAGGGATCGGATAGGCAAAACGATCCCTCGTTTGCGGAATCCGATCTCTCGTTCGCGGTAAACGATCCCTACTTCTCGGAATCCGAGGACTCGTTTGCGGCAAACAAGGGATCGTCTTCGACAAGTGAGGGATCGTTTATGGCAAACGAGGAATCGTTTGCAGCAAATGAGGAATCGTTTGCGACAAGCGAGAGATCGGATACGGCGACGAGGGATCGGCTCCGACAAACGAGGAATCGTTTGCAGTAAATGAGGGATCATCTGCGGCAAACGAGGACTCCTTTTGACATCCGAGGACTCGTTTGAGGCAAACGACTCCTCGTTTAGGAGGACGGACGCATCATTTTGAGCAACTTACGGGCGTTCGGTGTCTCGACGGCGCCGGGATCAAGCCCGGCGCGGAGCTGGGGATCATCGAGAATACCAGCGTCGCCCCGACCATCGCGGCCCCACGTTTGCCCCAAGGATCCTCGCGGGCATCCGTCACTGGCTGCCCTGCTCCAGCGTTTCGATCAGGAAGAGGATTTCGGCGGCCATCGAGAAGGACAAATCCGGGGCGTCGGCGAGAGTGCGGTCGCGGCGGCCGGCGACGATGGCTTGGAGGGCGCGGAGGAAGGGGAGCAGGTGCGCGGCGTCGGCATCGGCCGCGAGTTGATCGAGGAGCGACGCGGCCTCGGCGGGATTGCCGGCGCGCAAGGATTGGGTCACGTCGAACGCGAGGCGGCCCGGCCCGTCGTGGTTCTCGCCGCCGGCGCGGCGGTAGGCGAGGTAGCTGGCGATGGCCTTGCCCTTCGCCTCCGCGGCGGCGCTGGCGTTGCCGGCGTCCGTCTCGATGTCGGCGAGGACGGACCAGGTCGTCCACGGCTCGGACGTGTGGCCGAACTGCGCGTCGCATTCGATTGCCTGCCGGATTTCGTTTCGGGCTTCGTCGAAACGACGGAGGTTTCGCAGAGTCTCGCCGAGGTTATTCCTCGCAACGCCCTCTTTGGCAGCATCCCGAATCTCGACGTACTTATCCACGGTCTGCTGGTAGAAGGCGGCGGCCTCCTCGGTACGACCGATGTCGAAGGCTAAACGTCCCAGTTGATTCAGCGTGCTCGCCTGCCCGGCGACATTGCCGAGCCGCACCTCGATCGCGAGCGATTTGCGGTAGGCATCCTCCGCCGCTTCCGGCTGACCCGCGTGCTGATACACCATGCCGATCTGATGCCAGATTGCGGAGACGCTGCCCGGTTCGTCCAACTGCGTGAACCGCTCGCGCGCTTCCGCATACGCCGCCAGCGCCTCCGCGTAGCGGCGCTGATTCTTGCGGACGGTCCCGAGTTGGCCCTTGCCGACGGCGACCTCGCGCATGTCGGCGAGTTGTTCGCTCCGCCGGATGCTTTCTTCGTAGGTTGCGGCCGATTCTTCGAGCCGGCCGACGTGGCGAAGACACGTGCCTTTCTCCGTCAAGCAGACTGTCACCATCCTTGCCGCGCCGCGTCCGGGTTCGCGCTCTTCGAAGGCCTCGAAGCGCTGGCGGGCCTCGTCCAGCAGCGGCACGGCCTGTTCCGAGCCACCGGCCGTCTGCAACAAGCGGGCCAGGAGGAAGCAGGCCGTCGCCAGATCGTAATCGGCGTTGGGATACGCCTGTTCGCCCGCCGTCCGGGCGCGCTGGAGCAACTGCTGCGCGCCGTCGAACGCCGCGCGCAACTGCCCGCCACCGCGTTGCTGCTCGACGCGGGTCCGCGCCGCTTGGAACCGGGCGTGATTCCAAGCGTCGCCCTGTTTTTCCAGGGCCGCCGCCGCGGCGTCGCGCACCTGCCCGACGCGCTCCAGCAGCCGCGGTTTGCCGAGCATTTGCAGCAGGCTGTAGAGCGAGGTGGCCAGATCGATCGTCGCCTCCGGATGGCCTGCGCGCTGCACGAGGTCGAGCAGTGCAAAGAGGTTCGGTAGTTCCAGCACTGTCAGCGTCGCCGCGAGTTCGGCGTTCTGGTTCCCCTGCTGCACGAGGAACCCGGCATACGCGCGCATCGCCTCGACCCAGCGGGCCGTCAGCGCCTCGCGCTCCGCGGCGTCCATCCGCCCGCGCAGGTAGGGGCAGAGCGCGGGATTGAGCGTGAGATGGTTGTAGCGGTTCGGCGTCGCCAGCCCCGTCTCGACTAACTCAACGGCCAGCGAGCCCACGTCCGCCTTTTCCCACTCCATCATCATCGCGAGCACGTCGAGATCGACGCCGCCGTGAAACACCCCGAGCGCGCGCGCCCGCTCTCGATTCGCCGCCGACATGCGGCGCAGGGAAAGCTCGACGCTGGCGAAGACCGACTTTTCCCGGCTGCCGGGGAATGCGTTTTCCATCTCCGCCATCAGCTCGACGAGCGATGCGCGCGTCTTCTCGACACCGCGCGCCCGCAGCGCCGGCGCCAGCAACGCCAGCGTCCGCGCGTGGCCATGCACCGCCTCCACGAGCCGCTCGATCTCCTCACGCCGCGCATCCGCCGTGGCCGCGGCGCCTTCGCCGCCTTCCGCATTCAACACGCGCTCCACCAGCTTCACCGCGTCGTCGCGATCGAGTTGGTGCAATTCCCGCCGGTGTCGCGCTGCGTCAAAGGGCGCGGGCAGCGCCTCGCGGCTGGTGAAGACGAGCCGCGTCCCGCCCTTCGCATTGAGCCGCTCGCACAGCTTGAGGATCGCGCCCAGCTCGCGCCGCGCATCCTCCGAAAGCGCTTCCGGCATTTCGAGGAACGGCGGCAGGAGGATGCTCTCCATGTTATCCACCACCAGCAGCGTCGGCTGCTCGGCGAGCGCGCGCTCGACCGGGAGGATCGCCTTTTCCAAATTCTCGAACGTGGCCACGGAATAGCCCGGGACGAGCTGCCGCCCGATGGCATCGAGCACCGCGGAGACGTTGCTGTGCGTCTCGACGGAGACGAACGCCGCGCGGCGCATCTGGTGCGAGCGGACCATCCAGCGGGCGAACTCGGCGGCGAGCGCGGTCTTGCCTTCGCCGCCCTGGCCGCGGATGACGGCGTAGCCTTCGTGCCGCAACAACCGCTGGAGCGCGAGCAACTCCCGGCTGCGCCCGATGAAGCCGGTCGCCGGCGCCGGCGGCAGCTCGCCGAGGCGGTTCTTGAGCGCCGTTTGGAAATCCTCGCGCGTCTGCTCCGACGGCGTGCTCTGGAAAAGCTGCGGGTCGTCCTTTTCCTGGAAGAGCACGGGCACGAACCAGTCGTGCAGTTTCAATTCATCCGCGCCGAAAACGCGGCCCCGCGCTTTGTTTCCCTCCAACTCCCGCTGGCCTGCGAGCATGGCGTCGCCCACGCGGGCGCCGCGGGCGAGTGCGTCGTAAAACGCCTCGACGAAGCGGCGCGCCGTCTCGACGAGCACGCTGTGGCTCATGGCCACCACCGACGCCACGCCCGCCTCGAGCAGCGCGGAGGCGACGGACTCGGACGCCTTTTCGGCCTGCGCGGTCTGGCAGGCTTCGAGGAAGACGAGCGGGATGCGGTGATCGCGCAGCAGCGGGCCGAGTTCGCTGGTGAAGACGGTGACGTGCCGGCGCTCGGTGAGCTGGCCGATGTCGTCCGGGTGCTCGAAGCAAAGCCCGCCGAGGCCGACGGTGCGGTCGTAGACGCCGTGGCCATCGAAGTGGACGACGTGATACGGCTCGCGCTCGCGCCGCGCGCGGTCCAGCTCCTCGCGCAGCGCCGGGAGCGTCGGCGGGCTGAGCACGTGAATGCGGACGAGGCCGGGCAGCTCCTCCATGGCCTCAACCAGCGGCAGCGCGCTGACGCGGTGATCGAGGTAGCCGCACGCCTCATCCTCCGGCCGGGCGGTGACGAGCAGGATGCGGATGGGCGTGGCGACGACGGGCAGGTCGAGCACCTTGGTGTTCGGCAGACGGCGGCGGACGCGCGTCGGCTTCGCGCCCTGGAAAAGGAAGCTGGCGCCGTCGTGGAGGAGTTCCCACGGCAGGCCGAGCAGGAGCGTGGCGCATTCGCGCGCGGCCTGCGCGTCGGCTTCGGCGGCGCCGGCTTCGAGAGCCGCGTCGAGGTGGACGGAGAAGCGGCGGCCCGCGTGACCGTCGATCTTCGCCCACGCCTGCATCACGTTCGCCGTGTGGGCGTCGGGCATCGCGGTGTCGTGCAGAAGGCGGCCCCACTGCACGAGATTCTCCTCCACCTTCTCCGCGCGCTCCCGGAAATAGTGGCTCGGCCAGATGGCGTATTTTTCAAGATACCAGCTCAGCTCCTGCGCCTCGATGGGGCCGATGGGCGCGATGAGCCGCCACGACTGCGCACCGACGACCTCGCGCTGGCCGGGCGTGGCCGGCTCATAGACGAGCCGGGCCCGCGCCGAGGCGCGCCGGATGCCATCCTGCTCGTGGAATTTGAGATCGGTGAGCTCGAGGACGAGCTCCTCCAGCGGCTCGGCTTTCGGCTGGGGAGTAGGGGGAAGATCGTGTGGGTCTCGTTTGCCCATCGCAACGAGGATGGCATGCAGCGCCGCCTCAACACCGCCAGCAGCGCTTTTGACTTCGATGTGCAGCGGCTCCGCTCCGATGAGCTTCTTAAAGGCGCCAAGCTTGGTGCCATCCAGCACAAGCGGGATGATTTGGAACGCCTTTCCGCCGCGGTGGTCCCGCACTTTGACCGCGTGCTCCAGCTCGTCGCTGACCCAATCCGATTGCAACGCATCGGGACTGACGACAACGGCATAGGCCGACGCTTCCTCGATGGCTTTCTGAATCTCCGCCCAAAGCGGATCACCGCCGCGCAACTGCCGGGAGTCGATCCACACGTCCTGCCCGAGTTCGCCGAGCGCCTGCTGGAGCGCGCGCACGAAGTTGTCGTCCTCCGAACTGTGGGAGATGAAGAGCTTGTTCATACCAACCTTTGACTTCAGCGCCGTTGTCTGGGGACGTTCCGCGCCGCGCTCGGGAGCAGCAATCGGAGGAAATCGAATCCCATCGCAGGGATCCGTTCAAGCGGCAAAATGACCTTTCGCGGCAAGGGACCGCTCGCCGAGCGCCCTACTGGCCAGGGGGTGGAGGAGCCGGTGGCGGCGGGGGATAGGCTCCGCGCCGCGCAGGCATGGGCGGCCCTCGTGGTTTCCACGGAAGAGAAGGCTTCAGGGATCGACCGACGCATTCATAAGATCGCGCATGCACTACTCACCCTTCATCGACCGCCTCCTGCGCGATCCCGATCTCTTCAAGAAACTCATCCCGACCGAAACGCTGCATCGCGAAGAGCGCGACCGCGTCCGCACGAGCGACGAGCAGGCGATCGCCGGCGACCGGCCCATCCTGAGTCCGCCGGCCTTCGCCCTGGTCCGCGGCGGACTGCTCTACGCGCTGGATGCCATTCACGAAGCGCACGTCCATTTCCAGGACAACTCAGGCGATCTCGCGGCGTACTGGCACGGGATGATGCACCGGCGCGAGGGCGATTTCGACAATGCCCGCTACTGGTTTCGGCGCGCGGGCACCCAGCCGTTCTTCGCGACCGCGCACTCCGCCTCCGCGGCGCACTCGGCCGACATGGCGCGGCAATCGAGCTGGGATCCGTATCTCTTCACCGGCGAGTGCGAGCAGGCAAAGTTCGGCGCGGAAAATGTGGCGGAGTTGCTGGCGCTTCAGCGCGTGGAGTTCGACGCGGCGTTCGATTATACTTGGCGGCAGGCGGTCGGGTGAGGTGGCACGGAGGAGCGCGCCCAATTTCCAATCTCCAATTTTCAATTCTCAATTCTCAATTTCCAATTGGCGTTTCACGCGAGGCACCGCGTATTGGAAATTGAAAAATGGAAAATGGAGATTGGAAATTGCACACCCCTCATCCTACCCAGGCCGGGTGCGCGTTGATCAACCCGAGCGCCTGCTCCAGCAACCCCTTCCCCGGCTCGATCCGGTGCCACGGCGACGCGCCGGAAGGGTGCGGCAGCGGGACGAGGTCGCACGGGTGGCCGCGGTATTTCACGCGGAATTGCCGGCCGATGATGTCGGTCAGTTTCGCGGCTTCGATGAATTGCGTGATCGCCAGCTTGCCGACCGGAATGACGAGTTGCGGACGGAGCAGCTCGAACTCGCGCTCCAGCCAGCGCGAGCAGTTCAGGATCTCCTGCGCGTCGGGCACGCGGTCGCCGCCGGCGGCGTTGCGGCCGGGGAAACAGCGGCAGACCGCGGCCATGTAAACGCGCGCGCGGAAGGCGGCCTCGTCGACGCCGCAGGAGCGCTCGAACCAGCCGAAAAGCGTCTTCCCGGCCGTCCACGCGAACGGCCGCGCGAGCACGGGTTCCTTGATGCCGGGCGCCTGGCCGATGAGCAGCACCCTGCTTTTCACCGGCCCGCCCGAGACCGGCGGGCGCTGCATCTTCGGGCAGACGGTGCACCGGAGCAGCTCGGCGACGTGCGCGGCGATGGCGGAAGGCGCGGCCATGTCAGGAGAAGCGCGTGCCGGCGGAGATCGCATGGCCTTGCAAGAACTCGCGCGCCGTCATGCGCCGCTTGCCTTCGAGTTGCACGTCGCGCAGGAGCAGCGCGCCGTCGCCGGTGCCGACGAGAAGGCCGTGCCGATCCGCGCGCAGCACCTCGCCCGGCGGGCCGGCGTGGCGCCGATGCACGATGACCGAGAAGACCTTGAGCTTGCGCGGCGCCTCGCCGCCCGGCAGCCAGGTGTAAGCCGACGGCCATGGGTTCATCGCGCGGATTTTTCGCTCCGTCGCGAGCCAACCGTCCGACCACCCGATCGCCCCGTGTTCGCGCGTGAGCTTCGGCGCATAGGTCGCGAGCGACTCATTCTGCGGCGTGCGCGGTGCCTGGCCCTCGGCGAGCAAGTGCAGCGCCTCCGTCAGCGCGTCGGGCGCGATCAGGCCGAGCCGGTCGTGCAGCGAGCCGCCGGTCTCGCGCCGGCGAATCGGCAGGCGATGGGCCAGCAGCACGTCGCCGGTATCGAGCCCCTCCGCCATATGCATCACGGCCACGCCGCTCTCGCGATCGCCCGCCTCGATCGCCGCCTGGATCGGCGCGGCTCCGCGATGCCGCGGCAGGAGCGACGCGTGTAAATTGAGGCACGCCACCTTCGGCATCTCGAGCAGCGCCTTCGGCAGGAGCTGCCCATACGCCATGACCACGATCAGATCCGGCTCGAACGCGCGCACTTCCTCGAGCGCCGCCGGCTCGCGTATCTTCCGCGGCTGCAAGACCGGGAGCCCGTGTTCCAGCGCGAGCGTCTTGATGGCCGAGGCGAGCAGCTCCTGTTTCCGGCCGGCGGGCTTGTCCGGCTGCGTCACCACCGCGGGCACGGAGATCCCGGGCGACGCGAGCAGCCGGCGCAAAGTGGGCACGCCGATGTCGCCGGTGCCGAGAAAAACAATGCGCATCATGAAGAGCCGCGCAACCTACGCCGCCACCCGCGCAGCGTAAAGGGCCGGGACCGGATTTGCCTACGAAATCTCACGAATCGGCACGAATCACGGAAGGCTGCAAGGGCGCTTCGCTGGTCCACGAAACAGACGAAAGACACGAAAAATGGGAAGACGGAAAGGCCAACGAAGGGAGCGAATTGAAGCAGATGGCTACCGCGTCTCCACTCGCCTCGCCCTCCTGGTTCCCAAAGTTAGCGAAGCGCTTTGGGAACCCTCCGCCGGCCCCGAAACTCTGTTTCCATTGGCGCGATGCATCCATGCAGCGGGTGAAGCAAAAGCCGGCGCAAACAGGCGCGCCAAGGGAAACAGAATTTCGAAGCAGCCGGACGTTCCAAAGCGCTTCGGAAGGGTTTTGTTTTCGTGCGCAAATTCCACGGGGCCAAAGACGCCGCCGGCGAAACGGCCCGGGGAGCGCACGCGCCCTCGCGTGCTCGATTCGGCGCCCTCGCCGAATCGCCGCGCGCACGTCGATCGTCAAAGCTACGAGCGGGTGTATGCGGAGCGCCGACCGGTCGGCGGCTCGCCCGCCCGCCATCCCCCACGATTCCCCTCCGCCTCCTCGGAGGGCGCCGACCGGAGCACGCGAGGGCGCGTGCGCTCCCCGGGCCGCGTGCTGCGCACGCTTTGGTTGCGGCCTGCCGCGCTGGGTTCATTCGTGTCCATTCGTGGTCCAACTCCTCAGTCGAGCCAAGCGATTGGAATTCGCGTTTCGCTCTGTATAACGGTCTAATCTTCGCGCATGAACGCCCCCTCCAATTTGAGCCGCCTCGTACAAACTCGACTCGCAGTCCTCCTGAGCGTGCTCCTGTGTGGGGCGATCACGGCGTCCGCGGGCCTCAATGTGCTCGAGTCCGGGCTCAAGGGCGATGGCGTCAAGGACGATGGGCCGGCGTTGCAGAAGCTGCTGGCCGGTGGCGCGACCGATCTCGATTTTCCGGGTGGCACTTATCTGTTGGGGACCATCGAGCTGCCGGCGGAGACTCATCTGAGCTTCTCGGCCAAGGCTCGCGTGAAGGTGAGTCCCGCCGGCGTCCAGGAGGTGGCCGATGAGGAGGACCCGCGGATGCCGATTCGCCCGCTGTTCATGCTGAAGGGCGACCGGATCACGGTGGAGGGACTGAACGCGGACGGCGTCTTTGCGGCGGAGGGCAAGGATGCGAGGGGGCGCGCCCGGCGCGCGCTAAATCAGCTCATCTTCGGCGAGGGGACGGCCGGGTTCACCTGCCGCAATCTGCGAGTGGTGATGGACGAGGCGGCGGACAAACGGAATCCTCCCTCCGTGGTGGTGTTGCGCGCCTGCCGCGACGTGGAGCTCACGGGCTCGCACTTCGAAAACATCGGCCACGCCTTGCTGACCGAGCGCTGCCGCAACGTGAGCGTCCACGGCAACCACGCGGAGTTTTGCAACACGATCACCACCTTCGCGCATGGCGAATCGCTGCGGCATTACGACAACTGGAGCCGGCGCGTCGTCTACCAGTGCGTCTTTCGCGGCGGCTCACCCGATCCCTCGCGCAAGGCGCCCACGGTGCCGCTCGGTTCCAGCAGCACGGTCGTCCGCGGCCTCGCGCCGGGGCAGGATGGGTACTCGCGGCACCTGGCCGGCACTTACGACATCCAGGTCACCAACAACTATGCCGAATACGGCCGCACGCTGGCCTGGGGCAACAAAGCGCGCGAGGTGATTTTCCAAGGGAACATCTGCCGCTTCACCACGGATTACGCATACGGCGTGGAGGGATGCGAGAACGTCACCTTCGCCAACAACATAGCGATTAATGCAAAGTCGGTCGGGATCATGACGATGTATTGGGGTGGCAAAGTGACGATCACCGGCAATACGGTCATCGTGCGCGACGAGCCGTATGAGCAAAAGTATAGCCAAGAGACGGAGCAAAAGAAATATTGGGGCGGGCTGCTGCGGTTTCATCACGGGCCGACGACGAAGGAGGACACCGCCGCCGGCAGCGATTACGGCGCCGGCCGCGTCATCGTGACCGGCAATCTGCTGATCAATGAATTGCACGACCAAGTGCGCGGCATCTCGATCGAGAGCGGGCGCGACGTGTTCCTCAGCGGCAATCGCGTGGTCAATGGATGGGTGCGCAAGACCGGCGACGGCGAGGTCACGATCATGGGGAACGAATTCACCAGCGACCTCGCGCAACCGCACACCATCATCGGCCTCCACGGCGCGAGCGGCGAGGCGGTGATCAAGGATAACGTGCTGCGCTATGCGCCGGGCAAATTCGCCTTCGAGGGGGCGCGCGTCGTCAAGGCCGGCGACGGCGGAGAAGCCGAGGCCGCCGTGAAGGAAGAGACGCTCGCCGCCGCCCTGCCCGCGATCGTGAGCGGGGGCGGAGCGGGCAAGAGCCTCGCGCAATTGATCATCCAGGGCAACACGATCCAGGGATGGACGGCCGACGCCATCGCGCTCGAGGCGGCCAAACATGAAGGCGAGCCGTACCGCTACCTCGTCCGCGGCAATACGCTCGATGGCGCCATCCGCCTGACCGGCCTTCCCGACTCTTACCGCAGCGTGGTGACCGACAACCTCGGCCGGACCACGCTGGCGCCGGTCGTCCCCGTCATGGTGGCGCAGGAGCCGGCGGGGAAATGAACACAGCTGCGCGGCGCGGTCAGAATTTCATCCAGGGCTGGCGCTCATGCCGGCCGGCGAATCTTCGCGCATGAAAGTTCCCTCTGGTTTGAGCCGCCTCCTGCCAACTCGACCCGCGGCCTCTTCAGCGTGCTCAGTTTGCCATCTCACTTCCAAAATCCCCCCGGCCCCTCGCACAAGACTTGCGGAGTCATCCTTGCCAAATCGCCATGCGTGGGTCTTTTATCAACGCTCCCCTTCCCCTCCGTCCGATGCCCGAAGATTCCAGCTCGCCTCTCCAGACCTGCCCCACCTGCGGGGAGGCGGTCGACGTGGCGGAATTCGAGCCGCTCGCCTCGGTCGAATGTCCCGTCTGCGGGTCGCCCATGGTCGTGAGCAAAACGCTCGGCCAGTACGAGCTCGTGGAGGTGATGGGCCGCGGCGGCATGGGCGTCGTCTATCGCGCGATCGATCATCAGCTCGATCGCCAGGTCGCGCTCAAGGTGTTGCGCAACGATTTCTCGGGCGACGCGGAATTCATCAAGAAGCTGGATGAAGAGGCCGCGATCACCGGCGGGATCAATCACCCGCACGTCGTCAAGGTCTACACCACCGGGACGGCCGGCGGGCGGTTTTACATCGCGATGGAGCTGGTCGACCAGGGGACGCTCGACGATCTCCTCAGCGTCCAGGGACGCGTCGCCGAGAGCCAGGCGCTGGAGATCGCCAGCCAGATCGCGCAAGGGCTGCGGGCGGCGCATGCGGTCGGCCTGATTCACCGCGACGTGAAGCCCGGCAACATCCTCTTTGCGGAGAATCACCAGGCGAAGATCGTGGACTTCGGCCTCGCCATGCTGGAGGAGGCGTCCAAGGGGACCGACGAAATCTGGGGGACGCCCTATTACGTTTCGCCCGAGCGGCTCGACCAGAAGCCCGAGGATTTCCGCAGCGACATCTACTCGCTCGGCGCGACGATTTTCCACGCCATCGCCGGCCGGCCGCCGTTCGAGGCGCAGGACGCCAGCCACGTGGCGCTCAAGCATTTGAAGAACCAGGCGGTCAGCCTGCAGGCGTTCGCCCCGTGGGTCTCCGGCTCCACCGCGTTCGTCATCAACCGGACGCTGAACAAGGATCCCGCGGCGCGCTACGACAGCTACGACGAATTCATCGAGCACCTGGAGTATGCCAAGAACGAGCTGAGCGCGGCCGGGGCGCAGCCGGCGGCGAAGAAGCGCGTCGTCCTCGAGACCGACGAGGATCGCAAGCTCTGGGGGCAGATCACCTTTGCCGCGCTCGGGCTCGTGCTGCTCCTTGCGATCGGCACCGGCACCTATTTTCTCTTCTTCGCCCCGCCGGACAAGAACCAGGGCTCGGCCCTTTCCAACAGCGTGCACGCCACCGGCAAGCACGCCACCGACTTCGAGGCCGCGCGCAAGCTGCTGCTCGCCGACAAACCGGTCGAGGCGGCCGCCGCCTTTCATGCGATCGCCGTCGACTCCGGCGCGCCGCAGCCGCTGCTCCAGTGGAGCTTCGCGCAGGAGGCGCTGGCCCATTTGCTCTCGGGCAGCCTGCCCAAGGCGCAGACGGCGATGGAGTCGCTGCGGAAACACAAATACACCGACAACACGCCGGAAGCCCGGCTGCTGGACGACTTCTTCCAGAAGATCGCGACCCTCGTGATCGACCCGAAGCCTGTCCCGGCGACCGCGCTCGGCGATTTCAATCGCGGCAACTATGGCGCGCTCTCCGGCCTCCTGGTGGGGATGAAGGATTGGGAGCTGGACGACTTCGATAACGCGAACTCAGCGCTGCGCAGTTATCAAATGGCCAAGCCGGCCGGCGATTTTATCTGGATCGGCGAATACACTCCGCTGGTCGAGGACTACCTGGCGGATCTCTCGACGTTCCGCGGCGCGATCGGGCTCGCCAAGGCCGCGAAGACCCAGACGGAGCTCACGCAAGCCGCGGCCACGCTGCGCAAGGCGAAGGGCGATTTTCGCCGGGGCGGCGCGAAGCTCGGGCCGAAACTCGAGGAGGCCGCCGTGGCCGCGCTGGCCGCGGTGAAGACGGCGCCGGAGGACGCGGCCAGCCAGCTCGAGAAGGAGAAAACCATGCTCGCCAGTGAGCGCATGAAAGTGGCGGACTCGTGCAAGAAGTGGAACTTCAAGGAGGCCCTCACGCTGCTGAACATCCGGCCGTTCAAGAATAGCGATTTCGCGCGGGAGCACCACATCCTGCAACGCAAGGTGGAATGGCTCGATCAGTTCAAAAAGCAGCTCATCCAGGACCTCGCGAAAGGGTACGCCGGCCCGATCAAACTCGCCGACAACTCCGTGCTCGCGACGCCGATCGTGAAGGCCACGGACGCCGGTGTGGAAATAGCCGCCGCCGCAGCCGCGCCCGAGCAGCGCGCGTGGACGACGCTCTCCTCCGAGAGCGTCTGCGCGATGGCGGAGTCGTTCATCACCCCCGACCTCCCGCCGGCTGCGGCGAGCGAGCGCCGCTGGCTGCTCGGCGTCTTTGCCCTGCTCGACGGCCAGCGCAATATCGCGCGCAAGAACCTCATGGACGGCGCGAAGGGGCACCCGTTATACGGCGATCTGCTCGGCCTGTTCATGCCGGGCCGCCGGGGCGACCTCGCGCGGGGAAAAACAATCACCGCGAGCGACTTCATTCAGGCCGCCAACAATGCCGAGGCGCCGGCCAACGTGGTCGACGGCAAACCGGAGACGCGCTGGGGCGCCAATGCCCCCGGCGAAAAATGGCTCCGGATCGATCTCGGCAAAGAGTGCCACATCCTCCGCTGGGTCGTCCGCCACGGCCATAGCAACAACGAGCCGCCCGAGACGAACACGGTGGACTTCACTTTGCAAAAGAGCGCCGACGACGCGGCCTGGACGGATGTCGACCCGGTGCAGAACAACGTGCTCGACGTGACCGACCGGCGCCTCGCGCGCTTCTCCACGCGCTATCTGAGGGTGCTGATCAAAAAGCCGAACCGCCTGCCGGACGACAACCCGACCGCGCATCTTTACGGCGTGGAGATTTACGGCTGGGAAGGCGCGGGCGACATCGTCACCGATTTCTTCGCCACACCGCCCTACGCCGCGCCGCCCGAGCTGAAGGGGGATGACATCGGACTCCTGCCGGCGGACAGTTCGGGCAGCACCTTCATCGACGATCGCACCGGCGGATTTCTCATCCGCTCGGCCGGCGTGGGGCTGGGGCCGAAAGGCGATGCCTTCCGCTTCCTCCACAAAGCGATCAAGGGCGACGGCCAGATCATGGTGCGGCTCGACTCCGTGGAGCCGGCGAATCCGCGCGCCGAGGCCGGCGTGATGGTGCGCGACGGCAACGCGCCGGAGGCGCCGTTTGTTTACCTCGGGCTCGCCGCGGGCGGACAATTGACGTGGACGACGCGCAAGACGCCGGGCGGCGAACCGGCCGAAAAACGCGAGATCGGCGTCGCCTTCCCCTGCTGGGTGAAGCTCGAGGGGAAAGGCACGGCGATCGCCGGCAGTTGGTCGCGCGACGGGGTAAGTTGGAAGCCGATCGGCTCCGAGAACATCGAGTTCGGCAACACGGCGGAGATCGGCGTCGCGGTCATGAGCCACGCGCCGCGCACCTTCACCGGCGCGAAGCTGGAAGTGATTAACTTCTTGCGGTAGCGGGCGCGCGCCCAGCACGATGGCGGGCCTGCCTTCATGGATACCCGCCCCATCACCGCCGCCCGCCTCGCCTCCTCCGTCATCGCCGTCCCGCCGCTCGCGCGCGACGCCCAGGGCAAAGTCAGCCGCGAGGAGAACCGGAAAATCGTCCGCCACATCGAAGCCGGCGGCGTCGATATCCTCCTCTACGGCGGGAACGCTAACTTTTACCACCTGCGCCCGAGCGAATACCGCGAGACGCTCGCCCTCCTCGCCGAGATCGCCGCGGCAGGGACGCTCGTCGTCCCGTCGGTCGGGCCCGCGTACGGTCTTTCAATGGACCAGGCGGAGATCGCGCGCGAGTTCGACTTCCCGACCGTGATGGTCCTCCCGCACACCGGCATCCAGACGTACGACGGCGTCGAGCAGGGGCTGCGCGATTTCGCGAAAGCCTACGGAAAACCGATCGTCCTCTACATCAAGGCGGAAGGCTACATCACCCCCGCCGGCGCGGCGCGCCTGGTGGCCGAGGGGCTCATCTCGTGGATCAAATACGCGATCGTCCGCGACGCCCCGGAGAACGACCCGTTCCTCTCCGAGTTGATGCAGAAGGTCGATCCGAACCTCGTCGTCAGCGGCATCGGCGAGCAGCCGGCCATCGTCCATCTCGACCACTTCAAATGCGGCGGCTTCACTTCCGGCTGCGTCTGCGTCAACCCCGCGCTCTCGCGGCAAATGCACGCCGCGATCAAGAGCGGCGACCTCGCGCTGGCGGACAAGATTCGCGGCCTCTTCCGCCCGCTCGAAGATCTGCGCAACGGCATCAACCCGATCCGCGTTTTGCACGAAGCAGTCGAGGGCGCCGGCATCGCGGCGACGGGCAAGCTGCAGCCGCTGCTCAGCGGATTGACGGCGTCCGAGCGGAGCGAAGTCGCCGCCGCCGCGACCGCGCTGCGCGCGGCGACGCTGTAGGGGCCGCGGTGCGTGGAGCGCCGTCGGGTTTTCCCTTTCGCCTCCGCCAATGACGCGTAAAGTACGGCGGATGTTCGCGTTCCGCCTCGCCCCAGCGGTTTTCTTGCTGACCCTCCTCCTCCCCGGCGCATCGGCGCGCGGAGAGGAGGAGACGGCCTTCTTCGAGACGAAGGTGCGGCCGCTGCTCGTGGAGCGCTGCCTGGAGTGCCACGGCGAGAAAAAGCAGAAAGGCGGGCTGCGCCTCGACTCGAAGGGTGGCTGGGAAAAGGGCGGCGAGTCCGGCACGGCGCTGGTCCCGGGCAAGGCCGAGGAGAGCCTGCTCATCAAGGCGGTCAGCTACGTGGACAAGGATTTGCAGATGCCGCCCAAGAAGCAGCTCGCGCCGGAAGAGGTGGCCGTGCTGAAGGAATGGGTCCGCCGCGGCGCGCCCGATCCGCGCCTCGCCCCGGTGGCGGCGGCTGAAACGAGACCCGACAAGGACGAATGGGCCGACGCCTTCCAAAAGCGGCTCGACTGGTGGAGCCTCAAGCCGCTGCGCGAAGCGGCGCCGCCCGACGTCTCGGACGAGGCGTGGTCGCGCGAACCGGTCGATCGCTTCCTCCGCGCCGGGCTCGCCGCCGCGGGCCTGCCGCCGGCGGCGAGAGCGGAGCCGGAGGTGCTGCTGCGCCGGCTCTCGCAAGTGCTGACGGGCCTGCCGCCGGCCCCGGAACTGCGCGCGCGCTTCCTCGAGCAGTGGCCGGCGAATCCCGCGGCGACTTATGAGAAGCTGGTCGACGAGCTGCTGGCGTCGCCGCATTTCGGCGAACACTTCGCGCGCCACTGGATGGACGTGGTGCGCTACACGGACACGTACGGCTACGAGTGGGACATCGCGGCCAAGGGCTCGCACGAGTATCGCGACTACCTTATCCGCGCCTTCAACGGCGATCTCAGCTACCGGCAATTCGTGACCGAGCAGCTCGCGGGCGACCTCCTGCCCGAGCCGCGGATCGACCGCGAGCTGGGGCTGAACGAGAGCTTGATCGGGCCGATGTTCTACCATCTCGGCGAGCATCGGCACGGCAACAGCACGGCGTTCAACGGCATTCACCAGGACATGGTGAACAACAAGATCGACGCGTTCTCGAAAGCCTTTCTCGCGACGACCGTCGCCTGCTCGCGCTGCCACAATCACAAGCTCGAAGCCGTCTCGCAGCGCGACTATTACGCGCTGGCCGCCGTGTTCATGACCCCGCGCTGGATCTCGCGCGTAGTCGATGCGCCGGGGAAAAACGACGCGGCCATCTCGAACCTCAAGGAGTTGCGCGGCGAGCTCCGCAACGCACTGGCAGAGCAGTGGCGCATCGCGATGAAGGATCGCGCGTGGACGCGCGAAGAGTTCGTAGTTCCGCCTTCAGGCGGCTCCGGGGACCGCCTAAAGGCGGAACTACAAACGCCGAAAATCGACGACCTCGAGTACCCGATCGCGCGGCTGCTCGCCTCGGAGGGCGACCTCGAAAAGACTTGGAACGACCTCGTCGCGGAATGGAAGAACGCCCGCGCGCAGCGACTTCAGGCTAACGCCGGCTTCACCACGCTCGCGGATTTTCGCGAAGCGAAGCTCCCCGAGGGCTGGCTGACGGAAGGCGATGGAATGCAGCAGGGCTGGGTCGAGGACGGCACGCCGCTGATCGCGCTGGAAGGCGAGAAGGTGGTCGCGCGCCTGCTGCCGCGGGGCTATCACACGAATGCGCTTTCCTCCAAGCTCGCCGGCGCGTTGATCCTGCCGCCGAACCAGCCGGCGGCGGGGCGAACCATCAGCGTGAAGATGGCCGGCGGAGAATTCGGCGGATCGCTCGTGACGATCGAGAACGCGATCCTCGATGAAGCGGTCGCGTTTCAAAAATCGGCGGAGCCGGCGTGGAAATCCTTCGCCGGCGTGAAGCTGGCGAAGGGTTTTTCGCAAGTGATGACGACGCTCGCGACGGCGGACCTGAACTCGAATTACCCGCCGCGCGTCGGGCTCATTCAGGGCCTGCCAATGACCGATCCCGGCTACGACAAGCGAAGCTGGATCAGCGTCACGGGCATCGTCGAGAGCGACAAAGGCGGCGCGCCGCAGGAGACACTGGACGCGTTCGTTTCGCTCTATGAAAACCCCGCGCCCGCGTCGCCGGAGGAGGCCGTGCAGTGCCTCGGCGCGTGGCTCGGTGGTGCGGTCGGCCGCTGGTGCGAGGGCAAGCCGCAGGATGGCGATGTGCGAATCGTCAACTGGATGATCGCGAAAAACCTGCTGCCAAATCACGCCGACTCCGGCACCGCGACGGCGCTTGCCGAGTATCGCCGCGCGGAGGCGCGCATCGCGTTTCCGCGCACCGTCAACAGCATGGATGAGCGCGGGCGCGCGAAGGCGGAGTACCCCATCAACGTGCGCGGCAATCCCGACGCGCCGGGCGAACTGGTCGCGCCGAACTTTTTGCAGATGTTCGAGGGCCGCAACGACGTGGCGCAGAGCGCGGGCAGCGGACGGCTGGAGCTGGCCGAGTCGCTCCTCAGGCCGGATCATCCCCTCACCTCGCGTGTTTACGTGAACCGCGTCTGGCAGTGGGTCTTCGGCACGGGAATCGTCGAGACGCCGGACGACTTCGGTCGGCTCGGCGGCAAGCCGTCGCACCCGGAGCTACTCGACTACCTCGCGCGCGAATTCATGCGCGAAGGCTGGTCGACGAAAACGCTCGTCCGTCGGCTCGTGCTGAGCGAGGCGTTTCGGCAGGGTGGCACGGTGAGCGCGGCCGCCCGCGAGCGCGATCCCGGCAATCGCCTGCTCCACCATTACCCGACGCGGCGGCTCGAGGCGGAGGGGATCCGCGACGCGTTGCTCGCCGTCTCCGGCCGGCTCGATCCGCAGCTGTACGGCCGCCCCATCGAGCCGCCGCGCGCGCTCGCCGATCCGCAAAAACGGCTGCTCGCCGGCCCGCTCGACGGCCGGGGCCGGCGCTCGCTCTATCTGAAGATGTCGATCATGGCGCCGCCGGTTTTCCTCACCGGCTTCAACCTGCCCGACCTCAAGCTGCCGACCGGCCGGCGCGACGTGACGAACGTCCCGACCCAGGCGCTCACGATGCTCAACGATCCCTTCGTGAGCGCGATGGCCAAACACTGGGCCGCACAGCTTCTGAAAACCACGCACGCCACGCCCGAGGAACGCGTGCGCGCCATGTTCGTGGCGGCCTTCACCCGCGAGCCGCTGCCCGCCGAGACGCAACGCTGGACCGCCGCGCTCGCCGACTTCGCCACGCCCGCCTGCAGCGACCCGATGCGCGACGAAGCCGCCTGGGCACAGCTCGCGCACGCGTTTTTCAATACCAAGGAATTCATCTATTACCGGTAACCTTCCTGTGACCCCGAGCGCTCCGCACCACACCCCTGGGAACGCCAATCTCCCGATTGGCGAGGTTCTCAAGTGCAACTCGGGAACGAGAAACTCGCCAATCGGGAGATTGGCGTTCCCAGGCTGCCCCCTTCCATGAGCCCCACCTCCACTTCCCGCTGCCCTGGCCGCCTCGCGCCTGACCTGACCCGGCGCGGTTTCCTCCAGCGCACCTCCGCCGGCTTCGGCTGGCTGGCGCTGCAGGGGCTCCTCGCACGCGCCGCCGCAGCCGCGCCGGCGCCGCATTTCCCGCCGCGCGCGAAGAACATCATCTTCTGTTTCATGGACGGCGGGCCGAGCCATGTCGATACCTTCGACCCGAAGCCGATGCTGAAGAAACACGAGGGCGAGGCGATCGGCGCCACGGCGGTTTCCAAGCTGTCGCAGGCCAGCGCGAATCGCGTCTGGTTCGGCAGTCCGTGGGAGTTCAAGCAGCGCGGGCAGAGCGGGCTCTGGGTCAGCGATCTCTTCCCGCACATCGCCGAGGTCACGGATCATCTCTGCGTCGTGCGGTCGATGGTCGGCGAGCTTCCGCTGCACGGTCAACAGAACTTTCTGCTGCACACCGGCCGCGTGCTCGGGCAGGCGCCGAGCTTTGGCGCGTGGGTCTCGTACGGGCTCGGCACGGCGAATGAAAACCTGCCCGGCTATGTCGTGCTCAACAACGACTGGGTGCCGAATGGCGGCCTCGAAAACTTCGGGAGCTCCTTCCTTCCCGCGAGCCACCAGGCGACGATGATGCGCGCCAAGGGGACGCCCGTGGACAACATCGCGCCGCAGGATTCCGCGAGCGTGCAGCGCCGCAAGCTCGCCCTGCTCGCGGAACAGGACAGCGCCTTCGCCGCGCAAAGCTCCGACGGCCAGGCGATCGAGAGCGCGATCGCCAACTACGAGACCGCGTACCGCATGCAGAGCACCGTGCCCGAAGTCGCGGACCTCGCCGGCGAGCCGGAGCACATCCGCAAACTCTACGGCCTCGATGCGGCGGACGAGCATCAGCGCTACTACGCCACGCAAGCCTTGCGCGCGCGGCGGCTCGTGGAGGCGGGCGTGCGTTTCGTCGAGATCACCTGCCCGAGCTTCGACACGAACAACTCGCCGTGGGACCAGCATGGGCGAATCAAGCTCGACCACGAAAAGAACGCCCGCATCACCGACCAGGCCGTCGCCGCGCTCATCACCGATCTCGCGCAACGCGGACTGCTCGACGAGACGGTCGTGCTCTGGGCCGGCGAGATGGGCCGCACGCCGCACACGGCCAAAGTCGTTGCCAACTGCGGCCGCGATCACCACGTCAACGGCTACTCGATCTTCCTCGCCGGCGGCGGTTTCAAAGGCGGGATGGCCTATGGCGAGACGGACGAATTCGGCAACGCCGCCGTGGTCAATCCCACCGACATCCACGACATCCACGCGACCATCTTGAACCAGATGGGCCTCGATCATAAGCGGCTCACCTACCGCTATTCCGGTCGCGATTACCGCCTGACGGACGTGAAGGGGAACGTGCTGAAGGAGTTGCTGGCGTGAGGCGCGCCTGATTGGCGCTCCGCGCCACATGGGTAGCACAGGCGTCCCGCCTGTTCGGCTCGGCGTCCCGCCGAGTCGCCGACGCGGCGCGTGGCAATCACGAAGCTGCAAATACGTCCGCCGCGTCGACCGCCGGGCGGGACGCCCGCCGGAACAGGCGGGGGGCACGGTGCCAAGATGCGACCCGCCACTTGGGAGCGTCTTTCAAAGGCCGAAACTAAAGTGTTACCCACGTCTCGGCACGAAATGTACCTATGTGTTGGCACCGTTTGCATAGTTAAACCGAGGCGCTTAGGCCGTAACTATCCTAAACGTTCGCGCAACGACGGTAGCGTAGGCGTCCCGCCGAGTCGTCGACGCGGCGCGTGGCATTCACGAAACGGTGAAGAGGTGCGCCGCGCGGACCGCCGGGCGGGACGCCCGCCGGAACAGGCGGGACGCCTGTGCTACCCATCTTTGCACAGTGCGCGTCTTGCCTAGTTACGACTTAGCCTAAATCCGGGAGACGGAAAATGGACCACGGATTACACAGATGGGCACGGTTTCCTGGACACGACCCATCGGGTGAGTCTCCGATCTTGCGCAAGTGCCTCGGTATCCGTGCCATCCGTGATATCCGTGGTCCCCATTCCGGTTTTTAGGATAAAAGTATCGGTCCATGCGATCCGCCCCTTTTTTCTCCTTTCTCTGCGCGCTGTTGCTCGCCTCCGCCTCCGCCGTCGCGGGAGTGGTCGCGGAGGTGCCGTTCGAGTTTCGGGACGGGTTCATCCTCGTCAAGGTGCAGGCGCCCCGGGCGCGGCTCACTTTTCTCGTGGACTCGGGCGCGGGCCGAACGGTGGTCGACCTGCGGACGGCGCGGCGCTTGAAGCTGCCGCTGGGGAGGCCGCAGCCGGTGCAGGGCGTCAACGCCGAGGCCGTGGCCTTTGCCACCACCGGCTTCGCCGCGAGCTTGGGCGGAGTGCCGCTGAACCCGGACCTGCTCGCCATCGACCTGCGCAACGCGAATGAGCTGTGCGGACCGATCGATGGCCTGATCGGGATCGATTTCTTCGCCGGGCGGGTCGTTCAGATCGACTACGCCACGCAGCACCTGCGGATCCTCGACCGCGCTCCGGCGCCGGCGGAAGGCGTGACGTTGCCGCTGCAAGCTCACAACGGCGTCGTGTGCGTGCCGGTGGCCGTCGATGGGTCCGCGCGTCGCTGGACGCGCCTGGACAGCGGCTGCAACGATGCACTTCACTGGGTGGAATCCGGCAAGGGATCGAGAGAAGAGCAGCAGGCCGTCTCGATCGGCTTCTTCACCGACCCGAGCAAGCTGGTGCGCTGCTCCGTGGCGCTCGGCGGCCAAACCATGCCTGAGGTCCAGACCGCGCTGCACGGGCGCGAGATCTTCCCCGGCGAGGCGGGTCTGCTCGGCAACGGCGTGCTCTCCAGATTCGCGACGATGACGATCGACTTGCCGAAGATGTGCGTCGTGCTGACCAAGCGCGCCGGGCGCTGACGGCTGCGAGCAGGGGCGCCAAGCCGCATTCCAACCGGCGCACTCAGAGGGCCGGCGTGGAGGGAGGAGTTATGAGACATTATGATACGGAAATACACGGGTTTTCAGCGAGACGTGGTCAAATCGCGACACTTTCGGGAAGGATTGCGGGAAATGCGGGTTGAAGCCTGAGAGGAGGTGAGAGCGTCGAACCGGGGGAGATTTGCACATTATGGGAATCGGTTTCAGAGTGAATCGACACAGCGGAGTCGGGTTTCGGGAAGGAATGCGCGGTTTCGCGAGCGATTTGCGGGCGGCATTTCGGCAATTATGGGAATCGTCATCCGAGTGAACGCGGGGCGGAGCGGAAGCGGGCGGCCGTGGAGGGAAGCACGCCCTCGCTTCCGGGGCGCGGAGCGCGCAGCCCAAGGAGCGGCATCCGTCCCGGCGTCGACGGCCCAACGCCGCGCAGCGGCCCATTCTTTCGCAACGTGGCATTTTCCATCGCCTGCTTCCCGAGAAAGAAAGTGCCGCGGCGCGGGAATGAGACGCTCGGCGCCGAGACGGACGCGGCTCACTGGCCGCCACCGCCGCCGCGCGGAGCCCTGGGAACGCCAATCTCCCGATTGGCGAGTCGCGCATCCTCAAGTTGGACCCATCTGGAAAACCGCGCACCCATGCGGCCCCACGCGCTCACGCAGTGCTCTCCCGACTGCGCGGAGAGAGACATCCACCAAATTGGCTCCGCCCCACCACCACTCTCTTCATGAGAGTTCCGGGCACAGATCTGATACATACGGCATCTGTGGTACACGGTGCGGAAATGGAGAAAGATGTTCACGCCCCGCATCATAGCATGCCACTTTCACAAACCGCTTTGCTCACACGGAAGTGCCTCGCACGACGAGTGTTGTGACTTTTTATGCCGCCTTCAAAGCGCTTTCCGCAAGCTCCTGATGATCTTGGCCTGAGTGGACCACCGCGAGCCCAACGTGTTTGATGCCCCCCGAGACAGACCTCGAAGCGGGGTGATACCATTGGAGCGATGCTTACCGGTAGTCCGGGCTTTCAGCCTCCGTCGCTCGGAAGAACGGACGGGGCGCGAGGCGACGTTTGCCGAAGGTGGTCAACGCTCCCACCTTTTCACCCGAGACGTGAGGCGAGACGGACGGTTTTCTTACTTGCGTAAAGTTGGTAATTGGGCAACACTTCCAACTCGGGAAGAATTTGATCAGTGCGATACTTTTAATACCATAATATGTATAAGGCTCCTCTCGCGGAATTTTGCCTCAGAATTCACTGGTCTAAGCAATGTGGACGACTGTTGGCGGTTCAGCGGAGTATTTTGGTTTTGCTGATCGTTTTGAACTGCATTTTGAACTGCAGCCTCGGCTCGCCCTCTACCCTTTCTCTGTTACCGAAAAGCACTCCCCAAAGCTGCATCGAGGTGGACCGGTCAAACTACCAGTACGACGAGCACACGGTTTCTGCTGAACTCACGCTAAAGAACACTTCCGGGACATGGGTCTACGTCGAACAGGCTACGGCTTCGGATTCGAAGACACCCGTACATCTCCCAAACGGCGGAATCTATCTGTTAGGACCAGGCGGAGAAGAGAATCTGGGACGAATTACCTTCCAGGAGCGATCATACCTCGAATTCGCTGCGATTACGCCGATCGGAGCATTCGCCTCTGATGACTCGAACTTGATTGCGCTACGGGGTGCATTTATAGTAGACTTGCTGACTCGGGGGTTGCTTACGCTGGCATTCGATCCGAACGTTTTCGATAATCCGTTAGATAGTGCTCCCGATGCCGCGGTTGCGCTGGTGCAAAGCTTCATTGATCAATTAGAATATGCTGGAGCGCCCCTGGTGGATCTCATTAATGATTTGCAGGATGGTGGGTACTTGAAATACTTTGAAGTTGCAAACGATCTAGTTGGTGTGGCTATAGCTTTAGCCGAGGTGAGCGATGACTTGCAGCGCGATTTCAGAGTTCTGCTGGAGAAAGCTATGACTCCTGAAAACGCGGACTTATTTTTCTCGAAATTAGGAGATAAGGTCGCCCTCCTCGCTGAGGTGCTCGACTTAATCAAGAAAACGTCGCTGCTAGCTGATCTAACTTCCTCGACGTTACTCGCTCAGGCATCGAGCTCTTACCGGCTCGATGTCCTACTCCCGCGAAGTCTTCGTCCGCCGACAGGCCTCACAGCTCAAGCTGTTTCCCAAAATCAAATAAACCTTAAGTGGAACGAAGATGAGCCGAACGTTTCGACGTACGACGTGGAGCGTTCCTCCAATTACAGCGGCCCGTGGATATCGATTGGCAGTTCGGCTCAAACTAGCTTTTCGGATATCGGCAGGTCTCCCGGGGCCGTGTATTTTTATCGAGTGTCCGCCCACGCTTCGTCACTAAGCTCGGATCCGTCGATGGTAGCTTCATCGTCAACCTTGCCGGTGTTGACTCAAACGCACCAACTCCTGCTCACCTCTTCCAACCCGATGTCCGGCGTGGCGATATTCGTCGACAATGATCAAAGCGGCAGAGGCGGGGGAGCGACTCCTCTGAATCCTTTTGTCTACAAGGCTGGAACGGCGGTCTCCGTGGCGGCATCCGCCAATGCCGGGAATAATAGTGGCTTCATTAAATGGCAACGTGACGGCGTTGATTACCCTTCGAATGGCCCGATCGCGAGGGTGACGATGGACTCCGATCATACGATGACCGCCGTTTACGGTACGTTCGGTGTGGCACGGAATCTTGCTTCGTTGTCTGTTCAGGGGCCCAGCAGCATTCCGGAAACTACTTCGCATCAATTCACAGCAACTGCATTTTATAGCGATGGATCTAGTCGGCAAGTCGCAGCAACGTGGTCGATCATTGGGAGTGCTCCCGCATCTGTGGCCAGCGCAAGTGGAGTGGTAAATGCCGGAGCAGTGAGTGCAGATGCAGGGATTCTCGTGCAGGCCGCCTATGCAGACGGGACTGGTTCAGTCGCCGCCAGCAAGAGTGTCACGATCAAGAATACCGCCACTATCCAGACTTACACCCTGACGGTAAATTACGACCACGCGCTTGGGTCCGTATCGTCCTCCGCCGTCAATAGCAGCATCGCCGCGGGCACGACGGTCCAACTTTACGCCGGCACTACTTCGCAGTCGCATTTCGTCGACTGGGGCGGAGATGCTTCGGGACCGAGCCAGGCGATCAGCGTGATGATGAATGGCAATAAGACCGTGAACGCAAATTTCGCGTCGGGGAATACGGATTTCGGCACGCTGAAGGTGAATATTCTGCCGGCGGAAGCGGCGGCCGCCGGAGTGACGTGGGGATTCAGTCCGACTGATTTCCGCGTCAGCGGGTCGACCTATAGCACCTGGCCGGCCAGCTATTGGATCGCTCTTCACACCGTGGATGGCTGGCTGGGGCCGAATCAACAGTTGATGACTATCACGAAAGGTGGAAGTAGCACGGTTTCTGTCACCTTTACCAAGGACACGACGCCGGGCACGCTAAGCGTCGCCCTGACCCCACCGAGTGCAGTGGCTGCCGGCGCGAAATTCACAGTCAACGGCGCCACTTACGGTGACGGTGCAAATGTTTCGCTGCTGCCGGGAACGTACAATGTTACCTTCGCCGCAGCGACGGGCTGGTCTACTCCGCCGAGCCAAACGGTCACCGTGAACCGCTCCCAGACCACGGTGGCGACCGGAGCCTACACCCCGCCGCTAGGCCAGCCGTCCATCTCCTCGGTGAGCCCGCCGGTGGGGGCCCTCGCGGGCGGGACCGTCTTGAAGATCTATGGAGCCAACTTCCCGCTGTCGGCGACAGTCACTGTCGGCGGAGTGACAGCAAAGAATGTGACCGTAGTGAGCTCGTCTGAGATTACGTGCGTCGTTCCCGCGAGTTCAGCGTACGGGACTGCGGCGGTCACCGTTGTTACCGGAAGCGGAAATGCGACCAACTCGAAGGGGTTCAGCTACGGCATTCCGCGAGGGCATGGCATCGAATTGGTGGGCAGCATAGGCGGGTATACCGGTGCCGTGGCCGCGCAGGGGTCGTACTGTTATGCCGGGGAGGGCAGCACCTTCCTCGTTCTCAATATCGCCAACCCGAGCGCGCCCGCCGCCGTCGCACGCCTTGCGCTGCCTGGCTTGATCCAAGAGATAGCGCTCTTTACGGCATCGGGAAAACGATACGCAGCCGTGGCGGACCTCGATGCCGGAGTCCAAATCGTGGATATTACGGATCCGAGCGCCCCAGCCCTTCGCGGGTATTACGATACCGGAGACAACGCGTTGGGGATCGCCTGTTACGGCGGATACGTTTATGTCGCGAACAGTGGGAGCGGACTGGCCGTGCTGAGCTTGGCCAACCCCCTCCGTCCCACTCTCGCTGGGTCACTTGTATTCCCGACCGGCTATACCGACAAAGTGGTGATTCAGCCCAGAAATACGACCGTCTTCGCCTACGTGGCGACCGGCGGTGCACTGGCGATGGTGGATGTCACCGCCCCGGCCGCTCCCGTGTTGCGGGGAAGCACTCCCTCGCTGTCAGACGCCTACCAATCTCATTCGATCGCGATCAACGGCAATGAAGTCTTTCTCGCGGCCGGTCCGATCAACGGCGGGGGGATGATTTCCATTGACACCAGTAACCCCGCCAGCCCCGCGCTCATCGAGCGCAGCATCGCAAGCGACAGTGGGTTTGTCACGGCTGTGAGCATTAACAGCGGGAAAGTCTATACGTGGGGAATGAGTGGCCTGGCGGATTACAGCATCTCGGGAAATAATCTTACTAATCCCAACAACGTGGTGTCCGGTTTCCCTTTTGGCACGACCGTGTCTTCGAGCAACTGCATGACAATAATCGGCAACACCGCGATTTGCGGCAGCGGGAACGGG
>DASYIS010000076.1:0-14172 GCA_035997375.1 Chthoniobacteraceae bacterium | reverse complement strand
CGAGGGAATCACGGACAAAAACGCGAAAGTGAAGGGCCTGGACAACTCCACCGACTACTCATACCAGGTGACCGCGGTGAACGCCGGCGGCATATCGGCTCCGGTCACCGTTCACATCGCCGCGCCCTGAGACCATGAAGCACCTCCATCTCCTGGGCCTCGTTCTCGCGGGGCTGCTCGTCCACTTCGCCGCGAAATACGGCGCCGCCTTCGCCGCGAGCAATCTCGAATTCATGAACCGTGGCATCTCGGGCAACACGGTTCGCGAGCTTCAGAAGCGCTGGGAGGAAGACACGCTGAAGCTAAAGGCCGATCTTTTGAGCATCCTCATCGGGGTGAATGATGAATCGCACGGCGTCCCGCTCGATGAATACGAGCGCACCTACGATGAACTCATCACGCACGCGAAGACGGCGAATCCCAAGCTGCGGGTTGTGCTCTGCGAGCCTTTCACGCTGCCCGTGGGCAAACGGAAGGAAGGCTATGACACGTGGCGCGCCGGCCTTCAGGCCCGGCAGGATGTTGTCGCCAAACTGGCCACAAAGCACGATGCGGCCCTGGTCCGATTCCAGCCGATCTTCGAGGCTGCCTGCAAGACCGCGCCCGCGGAGCATTGGATCTGGGACGGGGTGCATCCGACTTACTCCGGCCACCAGCTAATGGCCGACGAATGGGAGCGGACCGTCCTCTCAAAATGGCCGGTTCCCTGAGACGCTGGGCACGCGCGTTTGAGAGCGCAAATGCGGCCGGGTGCAAGGTTCAAATCTTCAGCCCATCGAGGCGGCCGTTACTATCCCCAAAGCGATCTTCACGAAGGCCCACGGCATCGAGCATGGAAAGGAAAAGGTTGGCCATGGGCGTCTCCTTGGGGAAGGGAATGTAACGCCCAGGCGAGACGGCGCCGTTCCCGCGACCGGCGAGCAGGATGGGCAAATCGTGGTGCTCGTGTTTGTTGCCATCGCGCAGCGAACCACCATAGAGGAGCAGGCTGTGGTCGAGCAGCGTCCCTTCGCCTTCGCGGACGCTCTTCAGCTTCCGCACCAAATAGGCGAACTGCTCGACGTAGAAACGATCCACCCGTGCCAGGCCCTCCAGGCGCTCGGGCTTGCGCTCGTGGTGGGACATGGAGTGATGCGTCTCGCTCACGCCGAGCCACGGGAAGGCACGGTCGCTCCCGCCATTGGCCAGCATTAGGGAGATGACCCGTGTGGTGTCGGTCTGGTACGCGAGCGCGGTGAGATCGAGCATGAGGCGGATGTGCTCGGGCGGCTCTCCGGGAATGCCGGCTGGGGCGGCGAAACCGGCCGGCGCCGGCTGCGCGGGGAACTTCTCGGCGGCTTGGATCTGCAACTCCAGGGCGCGCACGCTGTGGAGGTATTCGTCGAGCTTTGCCTGGTCATCGCGCCCGAGCTGTGCATTGAGTTGCCGGGCTTCGTCCTGCACAAGATCGAGCACGCTGCGGCGCAGCATGGTCTCGCGGCCGCGCTCGCGCGCATCGCCGTCCTGCCGCAGGTCGCTGAACATTCGCAGGAAGACCTGGCGCGGGTTCAACTCATGCGGGACGGGCGTCGTCGCGCTGCGCCAGGAGATGCTGTTGCGATACACGCCGCTGTAGCCGGCATCGCACATGCCCGGCGGCTGCGGGCGTTCGCACGCCAGCTCCAGCGAGGGGAGGCGCGTCTCCACGGCGAGATGCTGCGCCGCAAACTGATCCACGGAGATGCCGGCGCGCAGATCCTTGCCAAAGTTCTTCCGCGGATGTGCGGACGTAAGAAAGCTGGAGGTCTCCCGCGGATGCTCGCCGCCACCATCGCCCAGGTCGCGCCCCTGGTTATGGGTCAGCCCGCTCGTGCAAAGAATGTCCGCCCGCAGATCTGCCAGCGGCTCCAGCGTGGGCGAAAGCGTATAGCTTGCGCCTTCGCCGGTCGGAAACCAGCGCTCCACATTCACTCCATTCGGCACATAGAGAAACCCGAGCCGCGTCGGAAAGGGCGGCGCCGCCCCCCCGAGAGCGCGTCGAGGTGACATAATCTCCAGCGCGGGCAACGCGAGCAGGGCGCCCACGCTACGAAGAAAGGTGCGACGGGAAAGGACAGTTTTCAAGGATTGGAGGCAGTGAAGGGAGGAGCGCTGTGGCGGTTGCGGAAAGGGTAGCTTTGCACCAGCTCCACCACGAGGTCAGACAGCCGGTACCCGCCCGGAGCGATCGTGCGGACGACGTTGTCCATGGCGCGCCGGTCATACGGCTCGGGGCTCCGACCCAGACCGTAAGTGAGGAGCTTTAGAGCGAGGCAGCGGGCGAAGTCATCTTTGCGCGAGAGCAGTAGCTCACGCAGGCCGGCCGTGCCGTCAATTTTCGAGCCGTCTGGCAGGGTGCCTGTCGCATCGATTTTCTGCCTGGATTCATCCTGCTGGCGCCAGCGACCCATCGCGTCAAAATTCTCGAACGCAAACCCGATCGGGTCCATGCGCTTGTGGCAAGTGGCACAAGCCGCGTCGGCGCGGTGCTGCTCCATCTGCTGGCGCAGCGAAACCTTTTCCCCGGTTTCGCGGCGTTCCGGCAAAGGTGGTACGTTCGGCGCAGGCGGCGGAGGCGGCGTGCCGAGCAGGTTATCGAGCACCCACTTGCCGCGTTTCACGGGGCTGGTGCGGGTCGGATGCGAGGTGGCCGCGAGGACGGAACCCATGGTCAGGATGCCGCCGCGGTGCGACTCCGGCAGCAGGGTCACGCGGCGCATTTCGCGACGGTCCTTCTCGTTCTGCACCGGGTCTTTGACAAAAGGCAATCCGTAGAGCCTGCACAGCTCCTCGTTGGCAAATGTAAAGTCGGCGTCGAGCAGCGCGAGGAGACTGCGGTTCTCGCCGAGGATGGATTGGAAGACGAGCACCGGCTCGGCGAGCAGCGACTTGCGCAGGCTGCTGCCCAGCTCACCAAAGCGCTTTTTCTCCGGCTGGAATGTTTCCACCGTCCGGATGCCGAGCCACTGCGTGACGAAGTTTTGCGCCAGCGCCGCTGCTTTGGGCTCAGCCAGCATCCGACGGGCCTGACGCTCCAGCTCTGCTGTCTCCAGCAGGCGGCCGCTCGCCGCGGAAGCGCGGAGTTCATCGTCCGGCAGGCTCGACCACACAAAATAGGAAAGCCGGGTGGCGAGTTCATCGGCGCTTAGCGCGTAAGCGCCATCCTGCGGGCGGGGCGTGCGCTCCGTCTCTACGCGAAAGAGGAAGTTTGGCGATACCAGCACCGCGAGCAGCACCGGCTTCATCGCCAGCTCGAATGAAATCTCAGGCGCATCGCTGGCCGCAAAGAGGCGCAGGTATTTCTCCACCTCCGAGGCCGTCGCCGGACGCCGAAAAACGCGCGAGGCAAACTGCGCGATGACTTCCCGCGCCGCTTCCGTGCGACTCGTTTGTGCATCCGGGCGGCGAATAAAAATCCGGCGGTGCCCTTCCGAGAGTTGCCCGGCGGTGACGTGCAGCGGCCCGGTTAGTTCAATGAAGTCGAAGCCGAGGCTGCCGCGCATCGGCCCCTCGACCGCCTTGTTGGAGACATCCTGCTCATACCGGTAAGCCAGCCCGATCTGGCGCATTCCGGCCTGCAGCTTGATCTTCCGCTCGGTGGCCGAAGGTTTGCCTTGCCGCGTCAGAGTGAACCTCTCGTCCTTCTCATCGGCGATGATCGCCATCTGCGCGCGGGCACCGTTGCTCTCCGTCGAACTCACGATGGAGCGCACCGAGTACTCGCCTTCCTGGAGAATGCGCAGCTCGGCCGTCGCCGCGCCGGGGCTCGAGAACGCAATCCGCCCACCCTCCAGCTTGGCCCCGCCCGCCAGGTGCAACTCGCGCGCCGCCCATCGGTGCGTGCTCGGCCCATCCAGGCCATCCACCGTCAGCACCTTGTCCAGAATGCGGCTGGCGGCCTCGAAATATTGCGCCAGGTGCGCCTCGGAAAGCGAAAGCACACTGCCATTCGTGTCAAAGCCCGCATCCGCGCCATCAGCCGGGAAGTCAGTTGTCGGGTCGAATTGAAACATGAACTCCACCCCGAGCAGATCGCGCATCGTGTTCCGGTATTCGAAGCGCGTGAGCCGCCGCATCACGTTGCGGCCGGGATTCGGCGGCGCGCTCGCATCGATGCGTCCCACCGTGCTCTCAAGCCACCCCAGCAGCTTTTCGCGCTCGGCGTCCGCCGGCTGCGTCTTTTCGTCAGGCGGCATGTCGCGATTGCGAAGCTGCTCGTGCGCGTGAGTCCAAAGCTCGCGCGCTCCGGCGATCGCCTTTGCATCGCGAATCCGTTCCAGATTCACGTCACCCCTGGCCTTCTTCTCGCCATGGCACTCGAAGCAGTATTTCGCCAGCAACGGCCGAATTTCGCTTTCAAACTCCGGCTCGGCCTGCGCCGCAGTGCTGAACACCACCAGCGCCACGGAGACGCGGCCTAGCAAGTAAGCTGCACCGTTCACTTCTTCTCCTCCCCTGTCCAGCGATCCGTGCGAAAGGCCGGCGCGGGCAGGCCGGCCTGGCTAAAGAGATTCGCCTCCTGCTGCCCGGAACCCCAAGCGTACCGCACCGCTGCGGGCACCTTCACTCTGGGGCTGCTGACGACCACTGTTTCTCCGTCGATGTGTGCATCGGCCCAGGCCCATTTGTGGTCTTCGCCGGCCACGGCGAAGTACTTCAGTGGCGCGCCGCCCTTGGCCACCAGTCCGCCGCCGAGGCGCTCGAAGCGGATCCGCACCTTTTCGCCTTCCACCGTCATTGCCCGATAGAGCGGCCCGGTGGAGACGACCTTCTCGCCGTACGCGACCTGGCGTGCCACGAGCGCCGCGCGCTGGCCGATGCTCTTCTTGTCGGGCGGGTGCAGGCTCTGTTCTTTGGCGAGATCCACCGTTACCGCACAGCCAACCTGCGGCACGCTGCGCGCTACTGCGAGCTGCGACTCCTCCAGCTCGATCCACGTCTCGCGGCGATCGCCCGGCGGACGCGATGGGTCGTATTTGCCAAAGGAATGCAGCTGCACGAGCACGAACGGGAGGTTCTCGTTTCCCCACGCCTGGCGCCAGTCGCGAATCATCAGCGTGAGCAAATCTCGATACCGAATGGATGTCAGCGCGTTGGCATTGCTCTCGCCCTGATACCACAGCACGCCGCGCAGGGCGAACGGCGCCAGCGGCGCGATGTTCGCGTGATAGCGCACCGCCGGCATGCCGCCGCCACCCCAGCTCAGATTCCACGCCGGCCGAAACTGACCGCCCACCGAGTACTCCGGCATCGTCGCCAGCGTGGTCTGCGGCATCCAGGCTTCGATCACCGAGCCGTCGTACGAGGAGACGATCACACCCACCGGGACGTGATTCTGCCGATGTAACGCCTCCGCAAAGAAGTGCGCTGTGCGCGAGAAATGGCGTGCTGCTTCCGGCGTGCAGAGTTCCCAAGCCACCTTGCCGCCCTCCAGCGTCTCCAGCGGCACCGCGCTGTCGTACGACTCCGCCGCCGGGTTTTCCATCAGCACGCGAATCTGCGGGTAATTGGCGCCGGCAGCATCCTCGGCAGCGACGCCCTGCCCGCGCATGTTCGACTGGCCGGAGCAAAGCCACACGTCGCCAATGAGCACGTCCTTGATCTCCACGGCGGTAGACCCCGCTCTCACCCTCAAGACATGCGGCCCGCCTGCCGGAAGTGGGCCCACCCGCGCCTGCCAGCGGCCGTCAGCGCCGGCTTTGGCCGAGTCCTTCTGGCCCGCAATCTCGACCATGACCTCACGGCCCGGCTCTGCCCAGCCCCACACCGGCGCAGGCACATCGCATTGCAGCACCATGTGCTCGGCAAAGAGCGGGTGCAGGAGTGGTTTCGGCGACGTACTGCGGTAAGTCGCCGCCACATGCACATGGGCAAAGGCATAGCCTGCCGGCGGCATGGTCAGCGTCGTCGCCGCCGCTTTGGGCTCAGCGAGAAATTCGATATTCCCAACCCACTGATCAAACCGGCGGTCCTTACCCGGCGGCTTCGCCTGAATCGCAATTTTCTCACCCGGAGCCCGGACCCCCCGTGCGCCACCCGGCGCATCCGTCGTGCCATTGCTGATGACGCATTCTCGGTCATCCGGCGCCTTTTTAGGAGCAGGCGCCGACTGCACCGTAAGCTGGGGTACTCCGCTGTAGAGCAGGCCGGCCAGCGTCAGAACGAGGAGCCGAGCGCGAGTGAAGGGAAGCCGGGTCAACATCAGCATGTCACGGGGAGTTAGCCGGGGTTGAGGAAATGTGACGCATCTGTTCCCAGGGTTCCGCTGCGAATGCGGAAAGTCAAAACGCCCCCGCAAGAGGAAGGATGGACGGCCCGCGCCATCCCCACTATCTCTTCGGCGCAGAACCTGCACCGGGCAGGACTTCGCTTGCCTCATTATGTCTCTCCGCATCGCCTTCCTCCTGGGCCTGCTCTCGCTCGCCTGTGCCAGTGACAGGCTTCGCGCGGCTGATTGGCCGCAGCAACTTGGGCCGGAGCGGAACGGCACCACCGATGGCGCCGGTCTGGCCGCTTCCTGGAAAGTAGGAAAGCTGCCCGTGATGTGGCAGGTGAATACCGGGTTCGGCGGAGCACCCCCGGTCTGCGTGGCGCAACGGGTTTACACCTTTGGCCTGTTCAAACCGGGGATGCCGGAAGCGTCGCTGCTCCAGCCCGGTTCATCTCCCTCGTTGCCGGAGATCATCGCAGGCACGTTTTCAGCGGGTGATTTGCCTGGCACAGCAGACCGTATCAAAAAAGCCGAGTATCCTCTGGCCTTCCGGGGCGATCTCTACGCGCTCTGCCTGGATGCCAACTCCGGACGGCAGCTGTGGGCCACGCGCCTGACGGATTACGGGCTGGCCTTCAAAACCAGCAAACACAGCAGCACCGCGTGGGAGCTCGCCTCTCCGCTTTTCGCCGAAGGCCGGCTCTATTTGCATTCGCACACGGGACATCTTTACAGCCTGGACGCGACCAGCGGCCGACTGCTGTGGGACGTCAATCTCTTCGCCCATGAGATGTCCACCTGGTACGGCGGCCAGCAGGGCAATTCCTGCGCGCCGCTTTTTGTTGCGGGCAAGGTGCTAGTGAGCTACGAGGGCGAAAAGGGCCGACTGATGGTGAGTGCCTTTAGCGCCGCGAGCGGCGACCGGATCTGGCTCACGCAGACCCTGCTGGCCGGGATGAATGTGCGAACAGCGCGGCTCGGCTTCGCCACCCTGGAGGGGCAAGCCACGGTACTCTGCTCCGGCGGCTCGGGCACGGCCGGCCTAGACCCGGAGACAGGAAAGATCCGGTGGACCTTCGATGTGATCGAGGCCAATCCCAAAACGCGCAGGGAAGTGCCGCCGGAGTATATGGCCTCCGAAAAAGGAACGAAGGATTACCGCGTGGATGCCATGCGTCTTCCCTTCCCCGGATTCTCACCCGTCGCGTGGAAAGACTATGTCATCGATGCTTCCTGCGTGGGGCACAATGCGGTGACCTCCTCCACGTGGTGTCTCAAAATCGAAGGCGGCAGGGCCACGCCCGTATGGCAGACGAATGAATTCGTGCCGCTCAGCGCTTCACTGAAGGCGAACCTCGTGGCGCGCGAGGGCCGGCTCTACGGCTTCGATTCTTACTTCCCCGGCTTCATCCGCGAGTACACGGTCACGCGTCCATACCGCGGCGAAAAGGTGGGCGAGTTCCAATGTCGCGAGATCGCGAGCGGCAAGCTGCTGTGGAGCACCGATGCGTTCAACCCGGAGCCGCCGAGTGCGAAGCGCGTTGATTCCAGCGGCACCTTCTTCTTCGCCGGCGATAAGCTGGTCGTCGCCAATCAGGCCGGTTTGTGGCTGGCGCAAATGGAAGCCGCCGGCGTGAGAATCCTGGCGCGTGGTCCCGCCGGAGCGCCCGCTTTGGCGGAGGGCCGGCTCTTTTTGCGGCAGCTCACCGCCGCACCTGGCAGTGAGGGAAACCTCATGTGTTTGGATTTGCGCGGGCGCCCTTAACCTTCACCCTTCTTGCTTCCATGAAGTTCCCTCCCGCCTCCCTCCTTGTTTCGCTGCTCGTCTGGATGGCACAGGAGCCAGCGCACGGGGAGGTGCGACTGCCGGCCGTGCTCGGCAGCCATTCGGTGCTCCAGCAGGGCATGCCGTTGCCGATCTGGGGGTGGGCCGACCCAGGGGAAAAGGTGCTGGTTCACTTGGATGAGCAAAACGTGCCCGCGCAGGCCGATGCCAAGGGAGCATGGCGGGTAACGCTCAAGCCCCTGCACGCCGACGGGAAAACGCACCAGCTAACGGTGACCGGGAAGAACACGGTCATTTCCGACGATTTGCTGATTGGCGAGGTGTGGCTTGGCTCGGGCCAGTCGAACATGGCTTACGGCCTGGGAAAAGATGCCGAAACGCTGGCCGCGGGAGCGCCGCTCATCCGCTTCCTGCAGGTCCCGCAGAACCTCAGCCGTACCCCGGCCAAAGATGTGCAAGCGGAATGGAAGCCTCTCACCGTCGAGACCGGCGCCGGTTTCTCTGCCGTGCTGGCCCATTTTGGAAAGCGGCTCAACGAAGAGCTGAAGGTGCCCATCGGCCTGATCAACTCCTCGCGGGGCAGCACAGCCATCGAGCAATTCATGCCTCCGCCGGCCCCTGGCCCGCTTTACAATGGATCCGTCGGGCCGCTGGCGCCGGTGGCGATCCGCGGGCTGCTCTGGTATCAGGGCGAGGCCAATGTGCAAATGGGCCACGGCGCGGCTTACTACGAGAAGTTGAAAACAATGATCGAAGGCTGGCGCCGCGTCTGGGGGGCGGATTTCCCGGTTTACTTGGTGCAACTCGCTCCGTTGGCCAACTACGCGCCGGATACGCTGCCGCCCGTTTGGGAAGCGCGGATGGCCGCGCTGAAGCTGCCGAAGGTCGGCCTCGTCTCAACCATCGATCTCGCCGGCAACATGCGGTCTATTCACCCCAGCAACAAAAAGGATGTGGGTCTGCGCCTCGCCCTCTGGGCTCTGGCCCGGGACTACGGCCGCAAAGATATCGCCTACGCCAGCCCCTTCTACAAAGCGATGGCGGTGGAGGGAAAAAGTATCCGCCTTACCTTCACCCACACGGCTGGCGGCCTGAAATCGAAAGACGGGAAGCCGCTATCCGAGTTTGAGATCGCCGGCGCGGATGGCGTGTTTGTGCCCGCCGAGGCGGCCGTCGAGAAGGAGACGATCGTCGTACATTCCGCGGAGGTGCCCTCACCGTGTATGGTCCGGTTTGCCTGGTCCAATGCGCCCACGCCTAATCTCGTTAATGCCGCTGGCCTGCCGGCTATGCCCTTTCACACGGACCATTGGACGGGAGGGACGGGCGAGTGACTCCTGCGCAGCCGACCCGAGGGCAAGCGCGAGGAGGGGGAGATTCGTGAACTTCGCCAGCTGACCGGGATTAGCCGCGCGACTGGAAATGTGACGCTCACCGCCATAAACTTCGTCACGCGGCCGCCCAGACGGCTAATTTCTGATCGTGAACCCCGGCGAAACCGACTCCACCGCTCTCTTCGTGCAAAGGCTAACCAGCCTGCAGAGCCGGCTCTACGCCTACCTTTGCATCTTGCTGGTGCGTGCGGAAGACGCGCGCGACGTGCTGCAGGAGACAAACGTGATCCTCTGGAAAAAAGCCGGCGAGTACGATGAGACCAGGCCGTTCGAGCCGTGGGCTTTTCAGTTTGCCCGCTGGCAAGCCATGGCGTGGCGCAAGCGGCAAAGCCGCGATCGGCTGGTCTTCGACGAAACTACTTTCGAGTCGCTCGCCAGTGAGTGCGAGCCGGAGGGCGCAGGTGCGGAGCACGAGTTGCGCGTCCTGGAAGAGTGCCTCGCCAAACTGCCGTCAGCGCAGCGGGCGCTCGTGGAACGGCGCTACACCGGAGGAGAAACCGTGCAGTCCATTGCCGAAAATGAGCGCAAAGCTCCAAATGCCGTGGCGGCTCTGCTTTACCGGGTACGGAAACTCCTCGCGCAGTGCGTGCATTCTGCTCTGTTGCCAAAAGGAGGAGCGGCGTGAGCGACCTGGCCGAAATCCTGGAGCGAGTCTTCGCGCGAGATGCCTCGGCGGAAGAGGAGGGGAAACTCACCGTGATGCTCGCCGCCGGCTCTGCCGAGCGCCGCGAGTATGGGCAGCAAATGAAAATACACGCGCTGCTGGAGTGGCGTGGCGGGCGGGTGGCGGAATCCACGGAGCCGCCCGAGACGATTCGCATCGTGGCCTTCCCTGCACCGGCGAGGAAATTGCGAATCCCTTGGGCGATCGCGGCGATGCTGGCCACGATGGCCCTCTTCGCGCCATTGCTTTGGCTGCGGCACCATGGTTCCGAAAGGCAGGCAGTCGCGCTGGAGGTGCTGTTCACGGATCGCGCCTCTTTGGTGGAGGCGGCGGCACAGCCGCGGGCCGGCGACCGTCTGCAGACTCGCCGCCTCTCACTTCGCGAGGGAATCTTGCGAGCACGCCTGGGGTCCGGCGCCATCCTGGGAGCCGAGGGCCCCGCCCAAATTGAGCTGTTGAGCGACATGCGGGTGCGCGTGCTCTCCGGCCGAGTCACGGTCGAGGCCGGCGCCGCGCATGGCTTCACGGTAGAAACTGCCCGTACGCGAATCGTGGATCTCGGCACGCGTTTCGGTGTCGATGCCGCAGCGGCCGGGACGGACGTTGTCGTATTTGAAGGTGCTGTCGAACTGCACGATCCGCAGCTCCCCGCTGCAGCGCCTCAGCGCCTGGTGGAAGGCGAAGGGGTGCACCTCGCCTCGAATGGCGGAGCCCAGCCGTTGATGACCATCGCCACCGGCGTGGAGCGGGAGCAATGGTCAGCCGGCGCTGGCGGCGTGATCCGCTCCCTGCGCGATAACCGCCGCCATCCTGAAGCCCTCAAGTACTATCAAGTGGTCCCCGCCGGCTTGAAGGAAGACACGCGCGCCTATGTGGATCGCGAGCACCAGTGGAATGGTGTGGATGCCAAGGGTCTCCCGGCATTTCTGCAAGGCGCTGACTTGGTCCGCACTTTCAATGACGACAAGCGGGAAACGGAGCTGGAAATCACCATCGAGCTGGAAGCCCCGGCTGTCCTCTACCTCTTTCTCGACAAAAAGCCGCCGGAGTGGGTAGCTCAGGCCGGCTTCGTGAACACCGGCGAATGGATCGGCCTGGATGAGGGGCCCTCCAGCAATCGAGCTGCAGCGACTGACGTGGGGCCAGGTGCCAGCATCGATCGGGTGCTTTCCGTCTGGAAACTGGAAGTGCGTCAGCCGGGTCCCATCAAATTGGGCCCGCCGCGCGCGGGAGCAACCGGCGCCAAGGCCATGTACGGCATTGCAGCCAGAAAGTTGGAGCTGCTGTAAGCGGATTCCAATGGAGTCTTTGGGCGAGGGCTCGCCCGGGGTGGATTTAGCCCGGAAATTTCATCCGCAAAGCAAAAGGTTAGCGAAGTCCCCGCGGTAAACCGCTACGGCTGAGGGTGTTGAAGCACACAATCCCAAAGGACTTCGCTAGTGCCAAACTGTTAAGCCGCCATCTATGCGCGGCCGAGCGGGAGGCGACGGCTGTTCACCTGCTCGATAATCGGCCTCCGCTTGTGCTTGTAAACACGTCGCTGCCAAAACGCTTGCGGTGCGCCGGCCCCGCGCGTGCGGGTGATCCAGAGGATGCAGCGGAGCAGCGGTTCCAGCAGGCGGGACAGCCGCTCGCACAAGGCTAGCACGAGGACGATCCCCAGTAGGAGCACGAGGTCGGCGTTCCAACCCGGCAGGGCGAGCCAGCGCGCGAGTTGTTTGGTAGAAGACCGCCGCGAACGCGAGCCCGTAAGCTAGGATCCGCACCTCGAATCTGCGCCCGCGCGAGCGCCAATCGCTTTCACCGATACGCGAGGATCGGCGAATGATCACCACGCTCTCCTCCTCGAATGCTTCGCGGCATTTCCTCATCGTCGAACCCGACCCGCTGTTCCGCCTGTTGCTTTGCGTCGCTCTCTCGGGCCAGTTCTCGGATTTCCATGCCGTCGCCAGTTTCGGGGAGGCGCAGTCACTTCTCGGGGCGCAGAATTTTACGGCGAATATTGCCGAGCGGCATTTGCCGGGTGGCACGGCTCTTGACCTTTACGAGCAGGCACGTCGTGCTGCCCCGGAGGTGCCTTTCGTACTGATGTGCGGAGGAGAGCCGGTAGCGTTTGACGATGCGCATTTTCGATTTTTGCAAAGCCGTTCGGCTTGACCGAATTCACGACTGCCTGGCGGAGATGATCAGTGGAAGTTCTCGTATGTGAATATCCCTAGCCGGTTCAAACCGTGCTTGGCAGCAGCACTCTGCAGCACTCTGCAGCACTCTGCATCACTCTGCCGCTATGAGGCGGACGGCCGTGATCAAGCCAACGGTGCCGGTCGGGAGCTCATGATACCGACCTGGCGAAGTGCGTATCCATTTTACGCCAAAGTCTTGAAGTTCGAGAAGTAGCTCACGCAGGCCGCGGCCTTCAACCTCGAGTTCATGGCTTGAGAAGGTGATGCGCACTGTTTCCGCGCCCGTCTCTCCGCGTTTGAGCGAGGCTGTGACGAAGTGCTGATAGGAGAACAGATGGGTTTCTCCGGAGGGTAGCTCGACGCGCAGACAGGGGGAGGGCGCTTCACGTTGCCAGCATGCGGGGACTAACGCGGCGGGAGCTTCAGTCGTGGTGGATCGGGTTTTCATATTTTGGGTGCAACTCCCTGCGGATCGCCGGAGCAGGCCACGGGCGACGGCTGATCATCATGCAAACACGCCGCGCGAATTCGCGCCCGCGGCGCACGCCACGCAGGATTTGCTCACGCACGCGGCGGCTGCGCTTTGGAGGCTGGCCGAGATCGAGCGCCAGTTCGCGGTGTCCCGAGCGTCGGATGTTGGCGGCGAGTCGCGCCTTATCGGTGGTGAAGATGCGGATGCTCTTTCGCCCGCGAGAGACGGTCACGTACCATTGCTCGGCATTCGTGGCGGCGCGCGCTGCGGAGTCAGCAAAAAGAACATGATCCACCGTTTTGCCTTGCGATCCGTAAGAGGTGACTGCGTAACCGTGGACGAATTGGCGAAAGTGCGACGGGAGGGCACGGCCATCCTCGAGGCGGATGACGCCGCTCTCTTCCACGCCGGAAACCGTAACAATCTCGCCATTTGCCAGTTTTCGACCGTCCCCGCTGACCGCGTTCGCTTTAATTTGTAATCGGTCGCCCTTGCCGAGCAAAAGCTCACGCGGCCGGTAGATGCCGAGCCGATCCAAATCGCAGCGGCGAATCGTCCGCAGTTTGCCCGCAACGTCCAACACGACGCCGGCGGCGGTAATGGCGACGATCTTTCCAGGCTGACCTCCGCCGCGGGCAGCTTGGCCTCCGTTGATCACCGCGACCGCGCCCGGCGGGTAAAACCGCGGATCGGCCTTCTGCGCAGTAGTAAGATCGACGGGCTCCAGGGCGGTCACCGTGTGCTCCGTGCCGACGAGTGCGCCGTTGCTCCGCAGCCTTGCGCGAATCGCCTCGTTCACTTCGCGCACTTCCGCGCGGGTTTGCGAGACCACGAGGGCGCTCTCGCCGGAGGAGGCGTGTTGCAGGTAAGCTTCAACAAGCTGCGCGCTCTGCTCGCCGAATGCACATTCGGTGATTGCCCCGAGCGCGTCCAACGTCTCGAACGACGCCGCCAAATCGCCGTCGGCCGCTGATTGCACGGCTTCGCGATAGCTCGCGATGTCGGCCTGCTCCTCGATCGTTTTTCCGCGCGCCGGATCTTGCCGGCGGATCGTATTCAATTCCGCCGGAATCAGTCCGGCGTAGCGCTCGATGGCGCGCAACGCATCCGAAGCTTCGACGGGGCCATGCTGGCGGGTATCGCCAGAAAGAATCACGCTCCTCTCCGAGATCGAAGGGCAGGGCGATTTGGCGAAGAAACTCCACGAGATCGCCGGCGACAAATTCCGCCGGCTCTTCACTACCGTCAAGAGCTACCAGCTCGCGGAGAACTTCCGCGCTCAGGCCGCCGCGCTTCTTCCCGAGTCGAAGGCCGAGGCGCTGGTGGCGCTCTGCGAAAATGAGAGCGCGCCTCGCGTGAGCTTTGAGGCGGCCAGCCTTCCGCTCGCCGCTGCGGCCGCAGCTTGAACCAACGCAGACCGCCATGCGCCGTTACAAGAACAACA
>DASYIS010000075.1:0-4658 GCA_035997375.1 Chthoniobacteraceae bacterium | reverse complement strand
CAGCCCGCCAACCTGCCGTTTGAGCGCGCTTACGAATGCTTCCTTGGTAGGATTGGGCATTATAAATCCGTCAGCACGTTTTCCTCGTACTCCTTCCCGATGTTGTACGGCGGACTGGTCACCACCAAATGGATGCTCTCGTCGGGCAGGGAGCGCATGAATGTGAGATTGTCCTCACACCGGATCACACTGGTAGGAGCGGCTTCATCGAAGAGTCGCAGGGGAGGTGGCATACACAAGTGAACACTGCCAAGCGCTTCCTGTCACGCCCAAAAGCTACGCCGATACGCCCGCGTCAGGAATGGCAATGGAGGAAGTGTGCCACCGCCCGGCTCCGCCGCCCCTACGGCCCCGCGGGCGCGCAGCAGTGGGGGGAGCCGGCCGGCGGCGCCGGAGCGTGGCGAGCTGCAACTGAGCGCAGCCTCTCGCCGCGCCGGGTGGGAGCGACTATCTGTGCCGCATGGACGCCTTCACCATCGCCACCGCCGACAAGCCACAACTCTACCGCGAGCTCGCCGTCGCGCTCGATTCGTTGACGGCCGGCGAGCCCGACGCGATTGCCAACATGGCCAATGCCTCGGCGCTGCTGATGCAGGTGCTTCCCGATCTCAACTGGGCGGGCTTTTACCGCAAGGTGGGCGGCGAGTTGGTGCTGGGGCCATTTCAGGGGAAGGTGGCGTGCCTTCGGATTCCGTTCGGCAAGGGGGTGTGCGGCGCGGCGGCGGCGGGCGGGGAGACGCAGATGGTCGAAGACGTCCATGCTTTTCCCGGACATATCGCTTGCGACGCGGCGAGTTGTTCCGAGCTGGTGGTGCCGATCTTCCACCAAGGTGAGCTGCTCGGCGTGCTCGATCTCGACAGTCCTTCGCCCGGGCGTTTCGACGCCGACGATGCCGCAGGCTGCGAGGCGCTCATGCGCATCCTCGCGCCGCGGATGATCCCGCGGATGACCGAGCGTGAGGAGAACTCCACGGAATGACCCGCCGCCGGCGCTCGATCTCCTTGATTGGACGAGCACGCCCGTCGTCACGAAATCGGCATCGTGCCGGCGGCCGACTGCCGGTAGATTTCCTCCACGATTTTTAGCGTGGCGATGCCTTCCGACAGGCCGGGCTCGGGTGTCCGGCCGAGCGCGATATCCTCCAGGAACGCCGCGAATTCCAACGCCCAGGAGTTGTCGCCGCGAGGGTATTCCCAGACGGTCGTTTCAGGCGGGCCCATCTCGGGGAGCATCTTGTAATACGCGAGCCGCTCGACGCCGTAGGAGCCGCCGAGGCCCTCGACGTGGAGCTTGCCGGTGCGGCCGTAGATTTCGAAGGAGAAGAGGTTCTTCCACTCGGTGCAGCTCGCGTGCAGCCAGGCCGTGGCGCCGCCGGCGGTGCGGAGATGGAGGAAGGCGTTGTCGTCCACCGGCATGTTCCAGAAGAAGGTGGAGGCGTTGCCTTGCACTTGCGTGAAGGGCCCGAGAAACCAGCCGGCGAGGTCGATGAGATGGACGCCCTGGTCGATGAGCTCGCCGCCGCCGGAGAGCGCGGGGTCGGCGCGCCACTCGGTGTCGTATCCGACGCGCCCGCCGTGGCCGTAGCGCGCGCGGATGAACATGAGATCGCCCAGCGCGCCGGCGTCGACCAACTCGCGCGCCTTCAGCAGCGCCGGGTGGAAGCGATGGTTGTAGCCGATCCGCACCCGCACGCGGTGCTGCACCGCCGCCTGCCGGAGTGCCGCGAGCTCGGCGGCGCGGATGGCGCCGGGCTTCTCGATGAGCACGTGCTTGCCCGCGCGGACGGCCCGGAGCGCGATCCCGCACAGGGCGTGATTGGCGGTGCAGACGACGACCACGTCGCAAACGACGAACACCTCGTCGAGGTCGGTGGTCGCCTGGCAGCCGACGAAGGAATTGGCGAGCAACTCCGCGCGCCCGAGATCGAGATCGCAGACGATGCTGAGCTTCGCGCCGGCGAGATGCCGCGCGCGCTTGTGGCCGATGAGGCCGCTGCCGACGATGCCGACGCGCATCACCAGGCGAGCCCCCGGTCGAGCGGCACGATGCGCCGCAGGGTGTACACGTCGGTCCGCGCCAGCGCCTCGCGCCGCGTCGGCAGCTCGCGCCACTCGTCCCAGAGCGCGCTCAGCAGCCGGCCGGTGATGCCGTCGCTCGCCTGCGAGGCGAGGAAGAGCACCAACTCCGCGCCCGTCTCCGGCGGCGTGCCGCCCGCCTGCTCCTGGTCCAGGGCGCGGGCGTACTCCTGCCGCGCGCGCTCCGGGCCGGCGGCGATGACTTCGCTCAGCATGCGCGTATTCATCGCGCCCGGCGCGACGCAGTTCACGTCGATGCCGGCCTCGCGCACTTCTTCGGCGAGCGTTTCGCTGAAGCGCACCAGCGCTGCTTTCGAGGCCGCGTACGCGGAAAAGTCGACGCGCGGTCCCGTGGCGCCGCCGCCGGAGATGTTCACGATCTTGCCGCGCCCGCGCTCCTTCATCCCGGGCAGGACGAGCCGGCAGCACTCCGCCGCCGCGAGAAAATTCACGGCGAACACCGCGCGCCACGCGGCGGGGTCTTGTGTTTCAAACGGACCGATCGGGCCTTGCATGCCCGCATTGTTCACGAGGATGTCGACCGCCGGCAAGGCCGCGAAGACCGCCGGCAGCGAAGCGAGATCGCTCAGGTCGGCGGTCTGCATCGCGACCGTTTGCGCGGGGTCCGCGGACTCCGCGCGAGCGAGCGCGCACGTTTCCTCCAGGGACCCCGAGTCGCGCGCGAGCAAGTAAAGATGCGCTCCCGCGCGCGCGAAGTGCCGCGCGATCTCGCGCCCGAAGCCGCGCGAGGCGCCGGTGATGACCGCGTGCCGGCCTTGCAATTCGTGAGGCACTTGAACCTACGCGGCGTGGGAGCTCGGATCGAGAGCCAAGCCGCTGAGCAGCGCTTCCGGCAGGATAAACTGGCGGTCGTCGTCGGTGAAAATGCTCACCCGCACGCCGTTTGGATGCACATGAGCGTGATCAGGCGTCGGAATGCGGTACTCCCGCCCATCGGCCACATGAACGGTGAAGGGCACAAAAGGGTGGGCCTCGAGATATTGGCGAATGTCCGAAGTCATGGGTTCACTACATACGAGGATTTGGGGGAAGAATCAAGCGGAGCCCGAAGCCGCCGGAGGCGCCGGTGATGACCGCGTGCCGACCGGCGAGTTTTTGCGACATCGTTTTCAGTGGGAAAAAAGTCCCAGCTTCATCAACCGCGCCATATCGGCGCCCACCGTCAGCGAGTTGTAGCCCATATCATACTCGAGTGAGACCACACAGTCTTTGAGCGTCAGCTCTCCTTTGGATTCGAACGGAGGGAAATTCAGGAACGAGCTCCGGGTGATCGCCACGCTCGTGCGCACGGGTAAGCGAACTTGGTACGCCTTCCCGGTCTGGACAAAGTAGAGATCTTCCAACTGCACCTGGCAGGATCGAGTCGCGCTGGGATCCGGGGAACCAACGCCAAACGGCGTCTGTGCGAAGGACTGAATGACCGCGTCGCGCACGCTGTGCTCGCCGTCGCCTTGAAACAGGAAGTCAAACGCCAGGCAGCCTCCCACATAGACGCGCTGATAGTGGGTTTTGCTGGAGTTGATATCCGTAAAGCCCGTCGAGTTCCCGATGCTCCGAAACCCATCGATTTCGCACTCCGCGTCCTCATGCGCGCTAAAGCCGTCGTCGCCGCACCCGATCGCCTGGATGTTTTCGAAGCGACAGTCGCGCGCGGAGCCGTGGACGTTGAAGCCGTCGTTGGAGACATGCGTGCAGGTCAGGTCGCGCACGACGAGATGCGCCGCCCCGCCGATCGCCACGCCGGAGGAGCGCGCGGGGTAGCGAATTCTCATCGTGTCGAGATCGCTCTCCCGGGCGATGCGGATATAAAACGCCTCCTCGTCGGCGACATAGGTCCACTCGTCGATTTGCAAATCGGCGGGCTGCTTGAAGGGAGCGAGCCGGCCTTTCGACGTGCGGTCCATGTGGACCAGCTTGTCGCCCCAGACCATGAACCAGCGCTGGAGCACAAAGGGTTCGATCTTCGGCAGAAGGTGGACTTTGCGATAAAGGCCGGCCGAGACGTGCTCCCAGTCTTTTCCGGTCACCCGCTCGCTACCTTCGAGGACTGCACCGTGGCCTTCCAGCACGATGGGCTTGCCGGGCTCGCCTGACTTTTTGCCGAACTCCGCGCTCTCGTAATACGTCGTTTTTTCCAGGTGAATCGTGTCGCCCGGCAGTGCGAGGCGGATGGCTTGCTTGATCGACTTCACCGGCTGCGCGACGCCGTCGGAGGTGTCATCGCCCTTGGCGGGGTCGACGTGGAGGTCGCGGGCGTGGGCTGCCGCAAATGTGAAGATGATTTGGGCGAGAAAAAACAAACAGCCTGAGTAACTGAGCCCGCACCTGCGAGAGCATGCCGTCGGCCCGGAGGGCCGAAAGCTGGTAGCCGGTGATGGAGCGAGTGTAACGAGCGCAACCACCGGATTCCATCGACCACACGGGTGCGCCCCGGAGGGGCGCGACCAACGCCAGCCTGCTCGCGCCCCTGCCGGGGCGCATCCGCGTTCTTTTGGGAATCCGGTGGTTGCGCTCGTTACACTCGCTTCACCACCGGCTACCAGCTTTCGGCCCTCCGGGCC
>DASYIS010000074.1:0-2489 GCA_035997375.1 Chthoniobacteraceae bacterium | reverse complement strand
AGCCGGCGTCGCTTCTTCCAGACCCTGGCCGCGGGCGGCGTGGCCGCGGCATTGCCGAATTTCGGCCTCTTCACCTCGCCGGCGGTCGCGGCGGAAATGGCGCGCTCGCAGAAGCGCATGATCGTGATCAACCTCGCCGGCGGGCTCTCGCAACTCGAGAGCTGGGACCCGAAACCGGGCACGCTGACCGGGGGACCGTTCCGCGCCATCCCGACGTCGGTTCCCGGCATTCACATCTCCGAGTTGCTGCCGAAGACCGCGAAAGTGATGCATCACCTCGCGCTCGTCCGCAGCATCAACACGAAGGAAAACGATCATGGCAAAGGCGCCTACCTGATGGATACGGGCCGGCGGAAAACCCCGGCGCAAGCCTACCCGGTGCTCGGCGCCTCGGTGGCCTGCGCGCTCGACCAACAGGGCGGCAGCGGCGCGCTCCCGGGCCACATCGTTATCTCGCCAAACGGCGGCGGCGGGCGCAGCGCCGACTCCGCGTACCTCGGGCCGAAGTACGCCAGCGTGACCCTCGGCGGCGCGAAACCGCCGCAATTTTCCGAGCGCCCCCCGAGCCTCGCGGAGGACGCCTCGATTTGCGCAAACGATCTGCGCCGCCAGGTGAACGACCGCTTCGCCCTCCGCCGGCGCACGGCACAGACCGACGCCTACACGCAGAGCTTCGAGCAAGGCCTGGAGCTGATGAAACAGCGCGACGTTTTCGACATCACCAAGGAGTCGCAGAAGGACCAGGAACGCTACGGCGCGCATGACTTCGGCCGCCATTCCCTGCTCGCGCGGCGGCTCGTCGAGAGCGGCGTCACCTATGTTCGCGTGACGCACTCGAACTACGACACGCACTGCGAAAACTTCAATTTCCACTTCGAGCAGGTGGGCGAATTCGACGGGCCGTTTGCGACTCTCGTCACCGACCTCGCCGAGCGCGGCCTGCTCGAGCACACGCTCATCGTGGTCCTCTCGGAGTTCGGCCGCACGCCGACGATCAACGCCAACTACGGCCGCGACCACTGGGGCACGGCCTGGAGTGTCTGCCTCGGCGGCGCGGGTATTCATCGCGGCGCAGTCATCGGCGAGACGAACGAGAACGGCACCGCGGTCAAATCCCGGCAGGTCGACGGCGGCCATCTCTTCCACACGTACCTCTCCGCGCTCGGACTCAAGAGCACCGGCCACTTCACGGTCGCGGGCCAGAAGATGCCGATGGCGGATCCCGCGTTCGAGCCGATCGACGAGTTGCTGACCTGAACCCTCGAAACCCAAGGAATTTTGCCTACGAATCACCCGAATCAAACGAATCTGAGCCATTTGAGTTGGTGCCTGCGACATTGCTTCCATTCGTTTGATTCGTGTGATCCGTAGGCAAAACAGAACTCCATTAATGGCCGCCGAGCCCAAACTGGCGCACATCGCGCAGGAACTGACCGCGGAGGCGCCGCTCATCGCGTGCCGCTTCGACCCGACGGGCAAGTACGTCTTCGCGACCTCGCAGAACCGCTCGATCTATCGCTGGGAGCTCGCCGGCGGCAAACGCAGCGCGCTCGCGGGCCACGACTCGTGGGCGTTCGACCTCGCCGTCACCGCTGACGGCCAGACGCTGATCAGCGCGGGCGGCGACGACACGCTCATCTGGTGGCCCGCCGCCGCCGAGGCACCCGAGCCGGCGCGCAAAGTGAAGGCCCACGACGGTTGGATCCGCTGCGTCGGCCTCAGCCCCGACGGGCAGTTCGTCGCGAGCGGCGGCAACGATCGCATGGTGCGCCTTTGGAACGCCACCGACGGCGCGAAGGTGCGCGAATTTCCCGCCGCCGAGCGCGACATTTACGCGCTCCGCTTTCACCCCTCCGGCGAGTGGCTGCTCGCCGGCGATCTCGACGGCAAGATCCACCAATGGGAAGTCGCCACCGGCAAGCTCGTCCGCTCGCTCGATGCCGCGCCGCTGCACAGCTACAACGAAGGCCAGCAGGTCCACTACGGCGGCGTGCGGGCGCTCGTATTCAGCCCCGACGCCAAAACACTCGTCGCCGGCGGCCTCACGAAGGCCACGAACCCACTCGGCAACGTCCAGCAACCGCTCGTCATGCGCTTCGATTGGGAGAGCGGCAAGACGACCGGCAACCACACCGTCGAAGGCGCGACCGGTGAGCGCGTCTGGAGCCTCGAATACCTCGCCGAGGGACTGTTCGTCGGCTGCCTCGGCGGGACCAAGAACCAGCTCGCATTCTGGAAGGAAGGAGAAGAAAAGCCGGTCCACGCCTTCCTCCTGGCAAACTCCGCGCACGGCATGAGCCTCAGCGCCGACGCCCTCCTCGTCGCCACCACGCATCACGACGGCAAGCTGCGGATCACCAAGCTCGCCGCGAAAGGATAGTAGCCGTCACGCTCCGCGTGACGAGCGCTGCGCGTTGCAAAAGAACGACGGCTCACTCGCAAACGACGCGCCACGGCTGGCTGCGCGCATCGCTCATCACGCGGAGCGT
>DASYIS010000073.1:0-16435 GCA_035997375.1 Chthoniobacteraceae bacterium | reverse complement strand
ATCCTCGCGCGCGACGCGGCCGAGCAGCTTGTCGCCGGCCACGGTGGTGAATTCGGTGAAGGCGTACTGATCAGAAATCTCCTTGTTCGGGTCGATGATCGCGGTGACGAGATCGGCCACGGTGTAGCGCGCGCCGGCGCCGCTGAGGTCGGGGCCGCCCGCGCCGGCGCCGCCGAATTCGCCGCCGAAGCGGTGGCATTGCGCGCAGAGCGCCGCCTGGAACATCTGCTTGCCGTGGGCGATGTCGCGCTTGCGCAACTCGTCGACCGTCAGGCCGGTGAAGTCCGCCGCGGTGTAGTTGGCGCCCGGGCCTTTCGGGCGGGGAATCTCGATCGGCTGGTCGCTGTTGTTGAGCGCGAGCGTCAGCAGGCGCTCGCGTTGCAGCGGATCGGAGACGCGGACGAGCGCTTCGTCGCGCGCGTTGCGGAGATAGCCGGCGAAAGAGTTGCCGCCCTTGAAGCTCCGCGCCGGGCCGAACCACGTGAAGTATTTCTCCGACAACTCCGGCGTCCACCCGACGGTCGCCGCGCGCAGGTTGAAGGCGAAATGGATCTGCTGCTTGTGCGACGGCAGCTTCTGCATCTCGCCGATCGTCGCGCCGTACGCTCCGCCACGGGCGAGCAGATCGTCGCCAAACGCCGGCTCGATGAAATCGACCGCGCTGTACATTTGCTCGACCGCCTTGCTGACGATCGTCGGCGATTTGAGGAAGATGAGCAGGTTGCCGAGCTCGCGGTTCACCAGCTCGTCGGAGGTCGGGAAGGAGCCGTCGAGCACGTCGAGCAGCCGCATCCGCACGGGCTCGGCGGGCTCGCCGAGGCGGATGAACACGAGCGAACAGGCGCGCAGCCAGGCGAGGCGCGAGGGGGTGTCGAGCTGGTCCCAGTTTTGCGTGAGCAGGCGGTCGACGAGCTTCGGCGCGAGTGCCTGGTCGGGCGTCAGTCGGGCCATCGCCATCACGAGCTCGCGCAGCGAATTCGGCCGCGTCTCGGCGAGCGCCTTGGCCTGCCATTCGGCGAGCGGCTGATTTTCGATCGCGACCCGTGCGGCGAAGCGGATGAAGCGATCCGCGTGATCGAGATGCGGCCAGCAGAAATTGACGGCTTCCGGGTCATTCGGATGATGATGCCCCTCGATCTGCCGGCGCAGTTTCTGCAAATCGGAGAGATCCGGCGCCGCGGCGGCGGCGGTCGCCTCGCTGCCGGTGTAGGTCACGCGATAGAGCGCGCTCTCGGTCTTGCGCCCGCCGGTGGTGAAGTAGAGCGCACCATCCTGCGGACGGACCACGAGGTCGGAGAGCGGGAGCGACTGGCCGGCGAGGAAGACCTCTCTTTCCGCGGAGTACGTCGCGCCCTTCGCCTTGAAATGGATCGCGTACATCGTGCCGAACGACCAGTCCATTGCGAACATGGCCTGCTGGTATTTGGCGGGGAATTTCGCGCCCGTGCCGAAGACGACGCCGGTCGGCGAGCCGGGCCCGATGTCGAGCGCCGAGGGGAGGCTGTCTTCGTAATAGGAGGGCCATTTGCCCGAGCCGGAGCGCCAGCCGAATTCGCTGCCGCTCGTGACGTGGCAGATGCGCGTGGGGCGGTACCAAGGCAGCCCGAGGTCCCACTCCATGTCGGCGTCGTAGGTGAACATTTCGCCGTTCTGGTTGAAGGCGAAATCGTACTCGTTGCGGAAACCGTTGGCGACCAGCTCGAGGTCCGTGCCGTCGAGATTGCACCGCGCGATGAAGCCGCCCGGCGCCATGATGCCGCGCGCGTGGCCGTTCGCGTCCCACATGCGCGGGAGCAGGTGATCCTCCTGGTAGACCTGCGGATCGCGCGCGCGGTCGAACTTCGGGGCCGGCGTGTGGTTGCCGCAGGCCAGGTAGAGCTTCTGGCCGTTCGGGGCGAGCACGAGGGCGTGCGGGCCGTGCTCGCCGGGCGCCTCAAAGGAAGCGATGCGCTGCACCTTGTCGAACGTGCCGTCGCCCTTGGAATCCCACGCGCGCCAGAGCGTGCGCAGGTCGCCCGCGGGTTCGCCGGGCTTGTCGGAACCCATGATGTAGAGGCTGCCATACGCCCAGAGCAGTCCGTGCGCCTTGCCGGCGGCCACGTTGACCTTGGTGACCTTCGCCCCCTCCGTCTTGCCGATCGCCGGCGGGACGATGCGCCAGAGATGGCCGTATTGATCCGAAGCGATGAGATCGCCCTTGTCATCGACGCAGAGGCTGACCCACGAGCCCTGGGTCTTCATGTCGGTCTTGTGGATCTGCTCCACTTTGAAGCCGGTGGCGACGGTGATCGGGTCGGCCGCCCGCAGGGAAGTAGCGAGCAAAAGCGCGGCGGTGCAGAGCAGGGAAACGCGGAAGGGCGGGATCATAGGGAGGGACGCGGAAAACGCGCGGGTCTAATCGAGCGGAGTGAGCCGCGGAGCGAAAGCAAATTCGCGGGCGCGGCCGCCCGCGCTTTTCCCCGTGCGCCTCGCGCGCCGCTCTGGCAGCATCCGCCCTGCATGGGCGAGGTTTTGCAAATCTTCATCTCCGCGACGAGCGCCGACCTCCGCGCGGTGCGCGAGGCGGCGCGGGACTTCTTCAACCGGCACGACCGGTTCAAGGCGCGCGAGCAGAAGCACCGCGACTCCGTTCCTGACACGCTGCTCGAGAACGACCGCCATCATCTCGAGGACTGCGACGCCGTCCTCCACATCGTCGGTGAAGTCTACGGCGAGGAGCCGCCGGCGGCGGGGGGCCGAGGCGGCGGTCTGCGGACAGGCGGCGGCGGTGAGGGACGGGGCGAGGAATCGCGGCGGAGCTACACGCAGCGAGAATACGACTATGCCGTCGAACACAAGAAGCCGCTCTACGTCTTTGTCTGCGAAGAGCACTTCCCTTATGCCTCGCACGCGCCGGAGACAGAGGAGAAGCAAGCGCTTCAACGTGCGCACCGAATCGCCATCCTCAAGGGCGACATCAAGTACGAGCGCATCGCCAGCTTCGACGAGCTGGAAGACGCACTCCACAAGATCAAGCTCGACGTCCAGCGCCTAGCCAAAGACCTCCGCGACACGCGCGATGGCGTGGCCGAGCTGGGCCAGAAGATCACCGCCATCGACCCGCTCCAGCGCTACTACCAGAACCTGCGCGAGCAGTTCGCCAACTACGACAACGTCGGCCTCCCGGTCACCGCCCGCGAGGGGAAGGAGGAAAAGGAGGAGCCGATCAAGATCCGCGACCTCTTCGTCCCGCCGCATTGCGCGGAGCAGCACATCCGGCCCGCCGAGCTCGACGCCGCGGTGCGCGTGGGGAAGACGCTCGGCGAGCCGCTGCTGCCGCTGCTGGAGAAGCCGGGGGCGCGCGTCGTCCTCCTGGCCGATCCCGGCATGGGGAAGAGCACGGTCGTCCAGTACCTCATCGCCACGCTGGCCGATGGCAAGGCGCCGGCGGCCGCGCCGGGGCTGCGGGGCGCCATTCCCTTCCCGTTCATCCTCCGCGAATTGGCGCGCCTCCTCCCGGACGACGTGAAGCAGTGGAATTGGGACGCCCTGCTCGACGCCTTCTGCCGCTGGGACCCGCGCAGCGGTGGCGAGGGCGCCCTCGCCGCGCCCATCGCCGACCGCGCCACCTTTCGCACGCTCGTTGGCAGCGAGCAGGCCTTCTTCCTCATCGACGGCCTCGATGAAATCGGTGATCCGGCGAAGCATCTAGCCATTCGCGACGCCATTTGGGAAGGATTTCGACATTGGGGGGCGCGGTGGCTCATTACGTCGCGGATTGTTGGGTATGAAAGAGCAAAGGTGCACCAGGTCGACATCGGCACGATGTTCTCCAATGGCGAGATGGTACAGCCGGCGCGCGCGCCTGGATCTTGGCGGGAAGCTGGCGCGATGGAATCTGAGATAATGTCCAGGTTGCTTTTTTTGAAGCTCCTCTACCTCGCCCCCTTCGACGACACCCAGCAGCGCTTGTTCGCGGAGCACTGGTACATGCCGCGGATGGGGGAGGCGAAGGGGGCGCGGCGAGCCGCGGAGTTTATTGCGGCGGTGCATCAGCATTCGCATACCCGCGTCATCGGGCGCATCCCGAATCTGCTCTACCTGCTGGCGCTGCTTTACCGGCACCAGGCGCAGTTGCCGCATGGGCGGGCGCTGGTGTACGAGGCGATCTCGGAGGCTTACCTGGAGAGCATTCCGCTCCAGCGATTGCTGCTGGGGGAGGCGGCGGCGTACTCGCAATCCTTCCCCGTGAAGGAGCAGCTCCTCGCCATCGTCGGGATGAAGATGCAGCAGATGCGCGCCTCGCGGAAGGAGGGGGAGGATGGCGACATCCTCGTCTCGCGCGAGCAGCTCGGCGAGTGGCTCGCCGGGCGCTTCGACTCAGAGGCGGCGCTGCAGGAGTTCCTCGATCACGTCGCCCGGCACTCCGGCCTCCTCCTGCCGCGCGGCGAAGGGGTCTACGGCTTCGCCCATCTCTCCTTCCAGGAGTACTACGCCGCCTGCCATCTGCGGTGCGACTTCGAGCGGATCGTCACCGCCAAGGCCCGCCCCGCCGGCGACTTCCTGCGCCGCCCCGCTCCGAAGACGGTGGAAAACGAGGAGCGCCTCTTCGCTGCGTACGCCGCCCAGCCCGTCTGGCACGAGCCGCTTCTCTTCCTCGTCGAGAAATACCGCGGCAACAAGGACTTCACCGCCCAGCTCCTCGAGTGGATGTTCCCGCAGCTCGCGGACGACCCGGCCAAAGGCGAGGACTGGATGCGCATCGCCGCCGCGGAATTGCTTGGAACCCTCTCGATCGATCCCGAGGTCGCGCTGGATTTGGAGCAGCGGAGCGCGATTTGGCAGGCGCTCTGGTTTGTGGATTGCGCGGTGTGGAAATGGCGGTGGAGAATCGCGTCGTCGCTCGTGGCGGCCGGCAGCGCTTTTCAAGTGGGCGTGCTGAGAGCCGCCGCTGCCATTATTCCGAAGCGACTCCGCTTCAGTAACTGTCCAGGCCTAGTCGATCTCACTCCTCTGACTAAGTTGATGGGCTTGGAGACCCTGTACCTTGATGGCTGCGCGGGGCTGGGCGATCTCACGCCGCTGGCCGGGCTGACCGGCTTGCAGGAACTCAAACTCGGCGGCTGTCTGGGGCTGGGTGATCTCACCCCGCTGGCCGGGCTAACCGGCTTACGGCAGCTTGACCTCAGCGGCTGCCCGGGGCTGGGCGATATCACCCCGCTGGCCGGGCTGACGGGTTTGCAGGAACTCAACCTTGGCGGCTGCCCGGGGCTGGGTGATCTCGCCCCGCTGGCCAACCTGACTGGCTTGCAGCACCTCGTCCTGAGCCACTGCCCCGCCCTCTGCGATCTTAGCCCGCTGGCCCGACTGGACGGCCTCCTCACGCTCCTCCTCAACGACTGCACCTTGCTGGGTGACGTCACGCCGCTCGCCGGATTGACCGGGTTGCTTTCCCTCAACCTAAGCAACGGCGCTGGGCTCAACGATCTCACCCCACTGGCTAGGTTGACTGGCTTGAGGTATCTCTACCTAATCAACTGCCCACGCTTGAGAGATTTAACCGCGCTGGCCAAATTACACGACTTGCAATACCTGCGCCTCGACCACTGCCGCGCACTGCGCTATCTCTCCCCGCTGGCCGGGCTGACCGGCTTGCAGACTCTCAACCTTAGCGGCTGCACCGAACTCGGCGAGGAGGAGGTCGCGCAACTTCGGAAAGCGTTGCCAACGACCGAGATTCACTTTTGATCGACCCGGCGCTGGTGGGGGTGTCGCGTGAGAATGTGACTTGGCAAGGAGGGTGGATTTGCTTAGAGGTACTTACCCCCTGATGAATGACTCCCGATGGTCGGCTGGTCGTGGCCGGGCTCTGCGCGGATGCAGCGCGGAGGGTGTCGTCTCGTGGCGGCTCGCTGGCCTCTCGTTCCCAAAGTTAGCGGAGAGCTTTGGGAATGCTGGGGGTACTTGGAAACTCTGTTTCCAAATGCGCGCGAATTGGCGCGGCGGTGGGGCATGCGCTGGCGCGGGGGCGGCGCGGGTTGGGAAACGGAGTTTCCGGGCTGCGGGTGGGTTCCCAAAGCACTTCGCTAACTTATGGAACCAGGAGGGTAACATACGGAACTAGGAGGGTAACTTTGAGAATCAGGGGGCAAAGAGGAGAAAGTCGCGAGGCTTCTGAAGGCGTTTCCCAAAGCTCAGATTGTGCGCTCAGGACCCGAGGCTGCAGAACGCAACAAGGAGAGTGGCTGGCGGCTTCGGAGTGACGCAGGTCGCCGCTGGATGGGACGCGATTTATAGAATCGGCGGCCATTTTTCCGCTCAATTGCTGGGCGGAGAGCCTAGATGTGCGTGCAGCGGTGGTGAGTGGACGTATTTTGCTACTCGATGCTGGTCCCAACGCCGATCTGCACCATTGGAAGATCAGCCTTCAAACTTTTACTGGAAAAATGTGCATGCGAATATTGGTTGCGTGTACTTACGATATAAGTCGGTGCACTTGGGCTGTGATTCGGCGGACTTTTGATGGCAAAATATGAGCTTTGGATGCCACTATGTGTGCTCGGAATGATGGCCTCCGCGCACGATGAATCCGCGCTGGAAGGCCATCTGCAGCCGGGGCGGCTGCCGTCGGGGCCGGGTTAGGCGGCGCGGCTGGCCTTCAGGGAGGCGGGGCGCCTGCGCGTCGTGGTTCTCTCGCCAGGTCACGGCGGCGCGGGGCGGGGAGGGCGCGGCTCGGGGGGCTTTTGGCTCGGGGTTCCAGAAGGCCGCAGTCTGCTCATAAACTGCTTGCCTTGGTGATTCACCTGGCTACACTTCTCGGTAGATTCTTCCCTGTCTGTGAGTGTGTTTTCCTGCCCGGCGGTTCCGTTTTCCCTATTCCTGACCCACTTTCACCCCTCAGCACGCCATGCCGATCACCAATAATGCCTCTTACTTGCCGACGATGAATGCGTTCATCGCTCACTGGGCGCAGGTCAACGATACGCTGCCGACTTCGGTCGTGACGGTCAATGAGGATGAGCTGGCGCAAAGTTTTGCCCAGTTTGGCAATCTGCGGACGACCATCACGACCCAGGCGGCGGACGTGATCGATGCGCTCAATGGGCAGGAGATCGCGCGCGGCGAGATCGATCTGAAGAAGGCGCAGTTGCTCGGCTGGCTGAATGAGTTCACCGGGCTGCTGGATGCCTATTGGGTGGGGAGGGCGTTCCTGAATGCGCGCCCGCTGGCGCCGAGTCTCTCGATGGGGGAGGAGAAGTTCACCGGTCCGCTGCGCGATGTGGCGTCGCTCTGGACGAGGCTCAATGCGGCGGCGGCGCCGACGGGGGTGACGCTGCCGCTGGCGCTCTCGGATGGGACGTTGCAGGCGGATTTCGACACGGCGGTGGCGGCGCTCCACCAGGCGTATAAGGACGAGGCAAAGGCGGCGCAGGATGTGGTGCTGGCGCGGGCGCGGCGCGAAAAGAGCAAGCGCTCGGCGTATCTGACGATGAAGGCGTACCGGCTGGCGGTGCCGGCGCGCTGCAAGCAGTTCCCGGAGCTGGTGGAGACGCTGCCGGCGCTGACGCCGTCGCCCGGCCACACGCCGGACCCGGTGAATGCGAGCGCGGTCTTCCAGGCGCCGGATCAGGCGAAGGTGGTCTACAGCGCGTCGGCGGACGCGGCGCTGGACCACTACGAGCTGCGCGGAAATCCCGGCGACGCGTACAACGATGACGACGCGGTGACGATCGAGAGCCGGCAGCCGGGCGACGCGCGGGAGTTTGTGACGGGCTTCGGGCTAACCCAGCCCGGGGCGCGGGTGGCGCTGAAGGTTTACGTGGTGCTGAATATGGGGAATGAAGCGGGGAGCGCGACGATGCTGGTGGCGCGGCCCGCGTAGGGGAGAATGACGAATGACGGCATGACGAATTGGACGCGCCGCATTCGTCATTCGTCATTCGTCCTTCGTCCTTCGTCCTTCGCCCTTCGTCATTCGTCATTCGTCATTCGTCCTTTCCTCCGCCCCCGCATCTGGTATGCTCCCGGACCATGAAGTTCCCTTCCCTTCTGGTTGCGTTGGCCGGGCTGGCGTCCGTCGCCGCAGCGGCCGACCCGAATCTCATCCCCAATTGGAACTTCGCCGACGCGACGCCGCTCAAGGGTTACCGTTTCCAATACCCCGGCCAGGAGCAGTACGTCACCAATGGGAAGTTCGTCAGCCAGAAGGCGATGCTCGGCAAGAAATGCGCCGAGCTCGACCTCCCCGCCGGCGTGGCGGAGACGCAGGGCGCGAAGATCGAGACGGCGCTCGTGCCGATCGAGCCGGGCGCGACGTACCACGTGGAGGTCGGCTGTTTGCAGTGGGATTACACCGCGAAAATTCACGCCGAGGTCTTCGCGCCCGATCCCCGCACCGATGTGGTGCGCGAGGACACGGAGTCGAAGGGGCGGCGGATCACCATCTTCCGCATCCCGGCCGGCGACGGAAAGCCGGCGCTCGTCATGTGTTACCGCGCGCAGTTGCCCGATCCCTCCGGTGACGCGAAGAAGTGGATCAAGACGGAGCGCGAGTTCACGGTCCCGCTGGAGGTCACGGTCGCGAAGGAAAAGGTCAAACCGATGTACGCCTCGATCAAGGTCGTCGTCATCGGGGGGCACGCGGCGGGCAAGAGCTACTACAGCGATTTCAAGCTCGTGAAAACCAAAGCCCCTGGCGCGGTCCCCGCTCCCAAGGACGGCATTGGCGTTGTGCGCTGAACTGAGTTGTCCGAAGCCCAACCGATTGCGGAGGCGCGAAGGACCAAACACCAATGATCAAAAGCCAAATAAGGACCAGGCACCAGGCACCAAACGCCGAGGGCTCCGGCGCTGTTTGGTTTTTGGGCTTTGGAGCTTATTTGGCCCTTGGCCCTTGTGGTTTGGTCCTTTGCAGCCCTGCGAGCGTTTAGTCCCTTTTCTTCCACCACCCGTCCTATGCCTCTCTCCGCCCAATCGGTCCATCAGCGGCTCCACGAATCCGCGCGCAGGTTTCGCTGGTCGCGCAGCGTCCCTTATCTCCTCGGCGGCGGTGCGCTGGCGCTCATTTGCCTGCTGGCGTTTCTTGGCCTCGACCAGTGGCTCCACCTCGGCGCGGGCGGACGCTGGACCGCTTTTCTCGTCATCGTCTCGACCGCCGGCGGCGGCGCGTTTCTCGCGTGGCGGGCGTGGCGGCCGGCGATCTCCACGGCCAGCATGGCGCGGCGGATCGAGCAGACCTCGGGCAGCGCGGGCAACGTGCTCATCAGCGCGGTGCAGTTCTCCAGCGCCGGCGCGCAGCTGAATCCCGCGCTCAAGTCGGCGCTCTTCGAGGAGATGGCCGATCCATTCCCGGCGGTGCAATGGGACAAGGTCTTCAACGTGGCGATCATGAAAAAGATCGGCTATGTGCTCGGCTCGGCGGCGGTGATTCTCCTGGCGTGGGCGGTCCTCAAGCCCGGCGCGTTCACGAATTCCGCGGCGCGCATCTTCATGCCGGCGAGCAATATCCCGCCGATCACGCGGACGAAGATCGTGGCGCTCTCGCCCGGCAATTCCAGCGTGGTCCACGGCGGCCAGGTGACCGTCAGCGTGCGGCTCGACGGCGAGGTCCCGCGCGTTTCGTGGCTCTGGTACCGGGAGCTCGGTTCCAGCTGGCAGAAGGTCCTCATGGCGCACGAGGCGGGGCAAAACGACTTCGACTTCACCTGGAAAGAGATGCGCCAGCCAGTGCAGTACTATGTGCAGGCGGGCGACATCAGCTCGGACAGGAACGCGATCGCCGTGCGCCCGAAGACCGCGATTAAGGTGCGCACCGCCGAGCTGCAGCCGCCGGCGTACACGCATCTGCCGAAGCAGACTCTCCCCGATTTCAGCGTCTTGCAAAACGTCGTCCCCGGCTCGCAGCTTTCGGTCGCCCTGGAGTTCAACAACGAGGTCGCCGAGGTCACGCTCGATGACGACAAGGGCTCGCCGCTGACGATTGGCAAGAGGGACGGAACCCACTGGTCACTCGCCGGCCAGATCCTGAGCAGCCGCACGCTGAAACTCCAGTTTCTCGACACTGCGGGCGCCACGGATCGCGCGATCATGACCGTGGCGACCAAGGCCGACGAGCCGCCGAAGCTCGCCATCTCGGAGCCGGTGGAAGGGCGCGAGCTCATCGCCGCGCGCGGCGCGCAGATGACCGTGCAGTTCAGCGTGAGCGACAACTTCGGCCTCGGTTCGGTCGCCATTTACCAGAGCAGCGCGGACAAGGACGACGCGAAGCTGCTGGAGGAATTCAAGGGCGCCGCGGGCCAAAAGACCTTCACCGGCAAGGCGCAAGTCACCGTCCTCCCGGCCGGCGACGAAGAGCGCGTGACCTTCCGCGTCATCGCGCACGACCAGAATGACGTCACGGGCCCCGGCGTCACGACCTCACGGCCGATCATCGTCTCGCTCCATTCCGCCGAGAAGCTCGCGAAGAAGGCGGACGACGACGCGGCGAAATTTGCGAAGGGCCTGGAGGCGCTGATCAAACTCCAGCAGACCAACTACGACGAGACCCGCGTCGCCGGCTTGACCCGCGCGCCCGGCCCGCTGACGCAGCTCGTCGAGCGCCAGTCGATGGTCGAATCGACCGCGCGCCTGCTGGTCGGCCGCGCCACGAGCACGGTCCGCCGCGAACTGGAGGAGCTCCTCCAGCGCGAGATGCCGGCGGCGGTGATTGCGCTGCGCAACGGCGACAGCGCGGTCGGCGCTTCCCGCGAGCCGTTCGTGTTCGGCGCGACAAAGATCGAGGGGATGATTCTGGCCCGGCTCAAAGGGACGCCCGCGACCGCCGAGGACGAGAAGAAGAAGGCCGAAGTCACGGAGCTCATCGCCGGCCTCGACGACCTGCTGAAACGCGAGCGCGACCTCCTGCGCGAAACGAAGGCCGGCGGAGAGCTGCCCCCGCTCGCCTCGAAGCAGGACGCGCTGGCCGAGCGCGGCGCCTCGGTGAAGAAACAGATCACCTCCGACAGCACGAACTCGAACGTCGGCACGCCGGAATTCCGCGACCGGTTGACCAAGGTCGCGAAGCTGTTCGGCGAATACAAAATCTACGAGGAGATGCTCGGGGCGGCCGAGCAATTGCAGAACTCGAAGGCCGGCACCGCGACCGAATTGCAAGGCCACGTCGTCGCGAATCTCGCGAAGCTGGTCAGCCTCCTCAACCAGTGGCAGGTCGCCGAGGCCGCGGAAAAGGCGAAGGACCTCCGCGCGGAGGCGGAGGCGATGAAGATGAAGCTGGAGAAGCTCGTGCAGATCCAGAAAGAGATCGTCGAGAAGACGAAGGATCTCGCGCGGAAGGATGAATTCGACGCGAACGACGTGGCGACCGCGAAGGAGTTTTCGATGCAGAAAGACCTGATGAAGGACGTGATCGAGCAGATGACGACCGACCTTCAGGCCTTCCCGGAAATGAAGCCGGCGCACGAGATGAAGGACCAGTTGATGAGCGTTTTCGAGGACGTCCAGCAGGCCGACCTCGATGCATCGCGCAAGGGCAAGATCAAGCCCGAGGAGATCGCGGTGCAAAAGGAGCAGGGGCTGCTCGACGCGCTGGAAAAAGCGAAGGAGCTCCCCGCCGACATGGAGATGTGGCTGCCGAACAAGCAGGAAGCGCAAAAGTGGCTGCTCGAGAATTTCGACAAATCCGAGATGCCCGACATCCCGAACGTCCCGCTGGCCGACGCCATGGAGGATCTTGTCGGCAATTTGCTCGAGACGCAAAAGGACCTCGAGAACGACATCAAGGACGCCGCCTCCAACCAGGCGCTGGCGAATCCGGTCATCGGCTGGGAAGTGCGCGACGGCCCGATGCCGGGCTTCGGCGCGCAAGGGAAGAGCGGCAATGAAAAGCCGAATCACAACGAGCAGATGGGGCGCTCCAGCGGCGGGCGCGAAGGAATGAGCAACGGCGAAATGTCCGGGACGAAATCGCTCAATCTCAAGGGCGACGAGCCCGACGCGCGCCGGACGAATGACAAGATGCAGGCCGGCATGGTCGAGGACGAGGGTGGCATCAACAAGACGCGCGCGACCGGCGGCGGCAAAGCCGGCGCGTTCAGCGACCGGCAGGGCATGGAGGGCGACGCGCCGATCAAGGCGACGCAGGGGCCTCCCGGAGAGCGGGCGAGCGCCCTCGCGGTGGCGCAGGCAATGTTGAAAGAGAAGACCGCGAAGAAAGTCGCGCAGGCCAACCTGCTCTATCTGAAGTCCGAGCCGCTCCGCGAAGTGGTGCAGTTGATGGATCAATCGAGCCAGGCGATGGCGCAGGGCCGGATGCGCGATGCGCAGGGTTTCCATGAGCGGATCGTCGGGCGGCTGACGGAGATCAAGAGCGGCCTGACCAGCGGCCAGGTCGTGAGCATCGGCACCTCCGACGCCGCGCGCACGCAGGACAAGCAATTGCTCGGCGGCAGCGAAGGCGAAGCGCCGGCGCAGTACAAGGACATGGTGTCGGATTACTTCCGCTCGCTGGTCGAAGGGAAATGAGGCGCGCGCTTCCCCCGCGTTGCGCGACCGGCGTTGTCGCCACGGCCCTGCGGGCCGTCCGTGCGAGCGCCGGCGAGCATCGTAGCCATCACGCTCCGCGTGATGAGCGTGCGCGTGGGCCGGCGTGGCCGCGCCGCGAGCAGAATGGACTCTCCACCAAGGTCGCGCGCGCCGCTCGTCACGCGGAGCGTGACGGCTACTATGCGGCCGCGCCGCGCTCTTTCGCATGAGGCTCTCGCTCGTAGCGCGTTGCGCGCTTGTCTCCCTCCTGCTGCCCACGCCTCTCTTCGCGGCCGCGAAGCCGAAGAAGGCGACTCCGGATGCCACGCCGGCGGCGGTCACGCCCGCTCCCAAAGGCACGCCCGCGCCCGCCACGCCTCCTCCGAAGGCCACTCCCGCGACGCCCGCTCCTCCCGCCGGCCCGCCCGCGCCGGTGGCCGATACGCCGTGGCAAATCCCCGATGCGCCGTACCGCGCGATCGTCCGCGCCAAGGCGCCGCCGACCGGCCCAGACGCCGGCTGGCTCATCGATTTGCCGGAGTTCGGCAACACCAATGCCGACATGGGCGACTGTGTCCTGCTCGACAAACGCGGCGCGTATCTGCCCGTCTACCGCAAGTGGCGCGGCGAGGGCCAGCACGTGCTCCTGCTCGCGCAGCAGCTTGCGGCAGGGGAGGATTACCTCGTCTATTTCGGCGGCAAAATCGGACGCAGAAACGTCGGCTGGTTTCCCAAGGCGAGCCTGCTCATGGAGACGCGCCGCGCGCCGGCCGACGCCGATCTGGCGGACTGGCCGGGGTTTGAAAAGCAATGGAAACGCGCGAACGATCCCGACGGCGCGGGCTTCGTCCCGATCATCGGCCACCGCGACAACCCGTTCGGCGACGGCGCGAATTTCTTCACGCACTACAGCGGCTGGATGATCACCAACGGCAAGCCGCTCACGCTCTACACCATGTCGTCCGATGCGTCGTTCGTCGTCGTCGGCGACAAGTACGAATTCGGGTGGCCGGGCAAACACAGCGGCCTCGTCACGTTGAGCCAGGTGCGCAAAAAAGAGGTCTCGACCTCGCCCGGCCTCACCAAAATCGACTACTACCACGCCAAGCTAAGCGACGGCCAGCCGCCCGCCATGCTGCTCGGGATCGTGAATGGCGCGACGCTCAATTACATCCCCGCGACCGGCTGGCTGCATCCCGGCACGACGGAGGTGATGAAACTGGAACAGGCCAGAGGGTGGCCGGTGCCCGTCGTCGATGCCGCGCACGTCTCGTACCTCGGCTGGGCCGGCGCGTGGCTTTACGAGACGCGGATGACGATCCGCGGCGGCCTCCCCGCCGGCTGGACCGCCGCGTGGGATTTCACCAATGGCCAGAAGATGGAAGGCGCCGGCGATACGCGGCTGCTCATCGGCTCGAATCCGATCCGCGCGAATGTAACGCTCCGCAAAGGCGCCGACGAGCTGCGCGGCGTGAAGCGCTTCGATTTCCCGAGCATCCCGCCGCCGGAGGCGAACACCGGCAAGCCGGCGGACCTCAAGCGCTACCTGGCGATGATCGAGAAGGAGGACGCCGCCGCCATGTCGGCCGAGGCGTTGCGCGCCGTCTTCAATTTCGTGTACGAATTCGGCACCGACCAGCAGGTCAGCCTCTTCGCGAAAAGCTGGCTCGCGAAGAACCCCGACTCCGCGGAGCCCGCATGGATCCAGGGCCAGCAGGCGCGGCTCAACACGCTGGCGCAGACCGATGCGAGGCAAGCGGTGGCGGAATTGCACAAGCTCGATTTCGCCGCCCGCAAGCGCTACGCGAAAGAGCTCGGCCTGCTCGAGCTCGATCTCCTCGTCTTCTATTTGAAGGACGACTCCGCGATCAAAGTCGCGCAGCAGGTGAGCTTCCAGTTCGCGAAAACCGACGCCGACCTCATCGCGAAAATCCGCATCGGCGACCTCTACCGGCTCACCGGCCGACTCAAGGAAGCGGCGGATCAATACCGCGCCGCGCAGAAGACGATTGTCGACGAGTCGAACGGCCGGAAGTTCGCCGCGCAGGACCGGAGCTTCTCGATCGCGATCGTCGACCTCCTCGACAACGAAGACCGCAAAGAGGCGCTTGCCAAGCTCGCCGAGTGGGAAACCGAGCACCCGCTGGCGAAGCTCGACAGCGATTTTCTCCTGCTCCGCGGCCGCGCGCTGATGCTCTTCGGCCGATGGAACGAGGCGCTCCAGGAGATCGAAAACTTCGCCACGCTCAACCCCGACAGCCCGTACCAGATCCTCGCCGAGTTCCATCGCGCCAAGGCGCTCTGGGGCCTCGGCCGCAAAGACGAGGCCAAGGCCATCTGGGCCGAGTTGGCGGCGAAGTATCCCAAGCATGAATTGGCGCCGGAGAGTTTGAAGCTGTCCAAACAAGCATGAAGAGGTTCAGCTCCATAGGCGCGAAGCGCCTCATGGCCCCGGGTAGGGTGGGCCTCCCGCCCGCCCCGGCGGGCATCTTGCCCGCCTCGATTATTTCCGGGCCGATGGGGCTGCTATTCGCGTCGGGCGAAGACGCCCTCCGTGGCGGGCGAGACGCCCGCCCTACCCGGGGCCATCTGACCAACCCCCACCACCTCTCCCCATGAAACTCCTCACCTGCGCTCTCGCGCTCCTCGCGACCCTCATCAGCGCCTTCGCCGAGAACACCAAGAACTTCTACCAACACCCCGTCGCCGGCGCGACCGGCGGGCTTTCGGGCACGGTCGACCAGCCGGTCACGCACGCGCTCGCGCTTAATCGCGACCATGTCTCCTGCTACAAGGGCGAGCTTTCCGCGGACGGCAAATCGTTCAAGCTCACCGGTCTCCCCACGGGCAAATACGACCTCATCTTCGTCACAAAGACCAACCAGGTGTACGAGGGGCTCGACCTCGGCGAGCAGAACGTGAAGCTCACCGGCATCGTGTTCAAGCACCTGGAGGACCGCGTCTCGCTGGCCGACGCTTTCTTCAACAAGGCGCACCTGCACCGTTACGCGCTCAGCGCCGATGGCGAAAAGTTGTTCGGCTTCATCGAGCGCATCCGCGACCGGGCGACGCTCACCCAGGGCGGCGAGACGATGAAGGTAAACCTGCGCCGGTTCGACGTGACGGAGTTTGCCAAGGCGCAGGACGACTGGATGATGGTCAACGCGCGGCACGTCTATCGCGAAGAGACGGCACAGATTCCGAACATGCCGTTCGCGCCGCATTTCTACAACGCGAAGCTCGGCAACTTCCGGGTCATCGACGCCAATAAAGACCTCGGCAGCCTGCAACTCCCACCGTAAACCGTCTCCCATGCCCCAGATTCGCATCGTCGCCGGCCCCGATCCGGGCGCCGTCTATCAGTTGGCCTCCGAGCGTTTTGCCATCGGCCGCGACCCCGCCAGCGATCTCCCGCTCGGGCCGGACTCGCCCGCCTCGCGCCGGCACGCGGCCATCTATCTGACCGGCGGACGCTGGCGCATCCAGGATCTCGGCTCGCGCAATGGCACCAAGGTCAATGACGCCAAGGTGGAGGACACGGAAATCTTCAACGGCGACCGCGTGCAGGTCGGTGAGATGGAATTCGTCTTCGAGGGCAGCGACGCCGCGGCGCCGGCTGCCCCCGCGGCTGCTCCCGAAGACAAGCCCGTGCCGGTCCGCCGGCCGGTCGAGCCGCCGATCGTCGAATCGGCCGAGTTGCAGGCGGTCGTACAAGCGATGCGCGTCAAGACCGAGACCATCATGGCGGAGATCGGCAAGGCGATCATCGGCCAGCGCGAGATCGTGAAGGACGTGCTCACCGCCATCATCGCGCGCGGCCATGTGCTCCTCATCGGCATGCCCGGCCTGGCGAAGACGACGCTCGTGCGGACGATCAGCGAGGTGCTCGATCTCAACTTCAAGCGCATCCAGTTCACGCCCGACCTCATGCCGTCGG
>DASYIS010000072.1:0-14179 GCA_035997375.1 Chthoniobacteraceae bacterium | reverse complement strand
AGCTCAGACGGCACCCGCATTGTCACCACCAGCCCGGACCGCACCGCCCGGGTTTGGGACGCAGCGACGGGCGAGGCGCTGGGCGAGCCGCTGCGCCACAAGGACGACGTGACGAGCGCGCAATTCAGCCCGGACGGCACGCTCATCCTCACCGCAAGCCGGGACCAGACGGCGCGGGTGTGGGACGCCGCCACAGGCCGGCCGCTGGGTGAGCCGCTGCGCCATGAGAGCGATGTGGCGAGCGCACGATTCAGCCCGGACGGAACGCACGTCGTCACCGCAAGCCGAGACCAGACCGCGCGGGTTTGGGACGTGGCCGCAGGCAAGACGCTGGGCGAGCCGCTGCGGCACGCGGCCAGCGTGACGAACGCGCAATTCAGCCCAGACGGCGCGCGCATCGTCACCGCGAGCGCGGACCACACGGCGCGGGTATGGGAAGCGGCGACGGGCCGGCCGCTCGGTGAGCCACTGCGCCATGAGGGCAAAGTAATGAGCGGCAGAGTGGCGAGCGCACAATTCAGTCCGGATGGCACGCGCATTCTCACAGCGAGCTGGGACGGTATGGTACGGGTTTGGGACGCGGCCACGGGCACGATGGTGGGCGAGCCGCTGCTCCACGAGGGCAGTGTGATGAGCGCGCAATTCAGCTCGGACGGGACGCGGATCCTCACCGCGAGCGCGGACTGCACGGCGCGGGTGTGGGACACGGCAACGGGGAAGGCGCTGGGCGAGCCGCTGCGCCACGAGAAACAGGTGAACAGCGCGCAATTCAGCTCGGACGGCACGCGCATCCTCACCGCGAGTGGGGACGGTACGGTGCGGGTTTGGGACGCGGCCACGGGCAAGACGGTGGGCGAGCCGCTGCGCGACTCACTTACCACTAGCGCGCAATTCAGCCCGGACGGCACCCGCATCCTCACCGCGACCTGGAACACCGCGCAGGTTTGGGACGCGGCGACGGGCAAGCCGCTCGGCGAGCCGCTGCGCCAGGAGGACGAGGTGACCAGCGCGCAATTCAGCCCGGACGGCACGCGCATTGTGACCGCGAGCAACGACACAACCGCGCGACTATGGGACGTCGCAGAGTTCACGCATCCGCCCGTTCCCGTGCCTGCATGGATGCTGGCACGCGCCTGCGCAATCGCCAGGCTCGAGTTCGGCGCCGATGGCCAGATGCGCGAGGTCCCCGATGATGAGCGGCGCGCCACATTGACCGTGCCTCCGCCTGGCGACGACGAATGGTCGAAGCTCGCCCGCTGGCTCGCGCAGCCGGCGAAGGAACGGACGCTCACGCCGGATTCGAAGTTCACCTGCCGGCAAATCGCCGAGCGGGAGCGGGACACACTGCTGGAGAAGGGCCTGGAGTCGGCACTGCGCTACGATCCCATGGTGCCCCTGGCGCGTATCCTCCTGGCGGGCGCGTTGCTGCGTGAACAGGCAGCGAAGGAATTAAGAAGGAACGAATCCAGGGAAGAAGATCCAAGTAAGTGGGCGCCCGATCCGAGCCTCCCGCAGCGCGCCGCCTTTCTCCGCGACTATGATCTCCAGCGGATGCCCGACGATGCGGCGTTGTGGGAACGCGCGGTGCGGGCGTTGCACGAGCAGAAGGACGAAGAGCGCACGCGCCGGGCTCTGGTGAAGCTGGAAAAGCTGGATAAGGATCGGGCGGCGGCGGTGCGGAAGGAGCTGGGGTTGTAAGAGCGGCGTTCTTTCCCTTCCTTCTCGTTCCGCTTGCCACGCGGGCGGCTGGGTTCAATTAGCGTGGCGTTCATCCCATGAATGCGGCGGTTCCAGTGCGTGGTGTGGATTGGGCGGTTCGCCGGCGGCGAAGCGCGGGAGGCGGGCCCGCAAAATGATCGCAAGGGCGGTGAGATCCTCGAGACCAGGACCATCCCCGCCGGCCGCGGCTGCGGCGGCCTCCAGCTCAAGGTAAAGGTCGGCATGATGCTGGAAGGCTACCGCCCGCGCCGCATCGTCATCGTCCAGCCCGCCACATGGATCTACCGAACCTTGCCGATGGAGGAGCAGCTTTTCGGGCGGGAATGAGCCGCCTCGCAGGACTCATCGCGTCAAACGTTGATCTTGTTGTAGAGTGTCGGCGTGGAGGATGCATCGCCGAAAACGCGTCTGGAGATCAATCCTCGTCGTTACGAGGAAGGGTGCGCGTATTACGGATGCATCGGGATGTTCATGATCGGGGTCACCGGGTTCGCCGGCGTCGGCATGCTGATGGAAGGGCGGCAGCTGGTGATTCCCGGATGCCTCCTCGTTCTCGTGGCTCCCATCCTCATGCTGTGGCAACGGAACGCGGTCTACTCGTTCGAAGCCACAAATCAAGGCGTGATCATGACCGTGAACGGCAAGGCGCACAAAGCCGTGCGAATTTGGCGACCGGCGACCGTCGAACTGGCGCTGGAGCACTACAGCGGCGGAGATTGCGTGGAGGCCGTCGCCACCCTGAGCCTTTGGGTCGAGCAGGGAGGCCATCGCCGGCGCCACCTCATCGGCATCACCCTCACGGACTCAGCCAGGCAATCGATTTACCGCGATCTGCTCACTTTCCTGCGCCAACAGGGAATTGAAGTGACAGCCCGGAACCAGTTCGAGAAAGAGCTGCCGCCTTGAGACGAATGGTGAAGCCGCAGCGCGAATAGCACAGCCCTCTCAGCGTTCGCCGCTCGTCCGGCCGGAGGCGTGTTTACGAAAGGATCTCCCGGATCACCTTCCCATGCACGTCGGTCAGCCGCCGATTGGCCCCGTTGCGACGCACGGTGAGTTTCTCGTGGTCGATGCCGAGCAGGTGCAGGATGGTCGCGTGCATGTCGTAGCCGGTGGTGATCTTCTCGGCGGCCTGGTAACCCCAGTCGTCGCTCTGGCCGAGCGCGAGGCCGGGCTGCAGGCCGGCGCCCCACATCCAGCTGACGAACGAGCCGCAGTTGTGGTCGCGCCCGGTCGAGCCTTGTGAAAACGGCGTCCGCCCGAACTCGCTGGTGAAGATGACCAGGGTGTCGTCGGCGAGGCCGCGCGCGCGCAGGTCGCGCAGGAGCGCGGCGACCGGCTTGTCCACGCTCGCGGTCATCGGCGGGAGCTGCGTGAGGATGTCGCCGTGGTTGTCCCAGTTGTTCACGGCGCCTTCCGGGCCGCTCCAGACCTGCACGAACCGGACGCCGCGCTCGACGAGCCGCGTGGCGAGCAGGCAGCGGCGTCCGAAGTCGCCGGTCACCTTGTCGTCGATCCCGTAGGCTTGCCGCGCCGACTCCGGCTCGCGCATGACGTCGAACGCCTCGGGCGCACTGAGCTGCATTTTCGCCGCCAGCTCGTACCCCGCGATGCGCGCCTCCAGCCGCGAATCACCCGCGTGGCCGGCCGCGTGGGCACGGTTCATTTCATTCAAGAGCGACAGCCCCTCGGTGTCGGCGGCGCGCGTGGCGAAGGCGGCCTTTTCATTCGCGAAGAGGTCGGGGATGGGCTGCGGCGCGCCGGTCTTGATGACTGTCCCCTGATGCACCGCGGGCAGGAAGCCGGCGGTAAAACAGCCGCGCCCATTGTACGGCAGTCCGCGGCCATCCGGCAGCACGATGAAGGTCGGGAGGTTGTCGCACAGATTGCCGAGCGCGTACGAAATCCACGCGCCCATGCATGGGAAACCCGGCAGCAGAAAGCCGTTGTTCATCAGGTACGCGCTCTGCCCATGCACGTTCGAGCGGCCCTGCATCGCCATGAGGAACGTCATCTCGTCGACCAGCTTCGCCTGCTCGGGAAAGAGGCTGCTCACCCAGCGTCCGCACTGTCCGTGCTGCGCGAATTCGTAGGGGCTTTTCATCAGCGGCCCCTGCATCGCCGTCGCGCCTTCCACTTTCGTCGTGGCGCCGAGCTTCTGCCCATGCATCTGCGTGAGCACCGGTTTGTAATCCCACGTGTCCATCGGGCTCATCCCGCCATTCATGAAGAGCTGGATGACGCGCCGCACCTTGGCGCGATGATGGAGCCCGCCGTTCAGATCCGCGCGCGGCGCGGGCAGCTCGTCAGCCGCCGCTTCGTGGCCGAGCAATTGCGCCAGCGCCAGCCCGGCAAAGCCGCCGCCGATGCCGGAGAGAAAGTCGCGCCGGGAGTGGAAATGTGTTTCCATGGGGAAGGGGGGCCGTGGCCCTCAGCCGAGCGCACTTGTGCCTTTCTCACATCAAGCCCGGGGAGACCGCTTTCTTAGGCCGGCCACGCGCCGCTACTGAACCGGGCTGTCGATGGGCGGCAACTCCACGCTGGCGTCCAAGGCGACCGCACCGACACCGGGAATCTTGCCGAGACCAGCGCGCCGCGCTTCGGAAATGGAACCGCTGACCACGCCGAGCATCTCCATTTCGTTCTCCACCTTCAGTCCTGCTCGTTTGAGGTGGGAGACGGTCTCGTGGAAGCCCGCTCCCTCCCGTTCGATGGAAATATTGACTTGTGGCATTGAAAGAAGCTTACACCGGAAACGGTCGCGGGCAACTCCGGTCGTCCTCTCGTGCGGCTCCGGTCACGGCGCCTGCACCAGGCCGCTCCCGACATCGCTCGCGGGCAGCGGCAGCGTTTTTGCGGTGCTGACCAGGCGGGCCCAGAGTGCGCCGCCGCGCAAGCCGCTCTCTTCCGCGTGCAGGGCCGCGCAGCCGGCGACGTGGGGTGTGGCCATGCTGGTCCCGTCGATCGCGCGGTACTGCGTCGGCAGCGGCCAGGTGGAGAAGACGTTCACGCCCGGCCCGCAGATGTCAACCTTCCCACCTTCCGGATTGCGCGTGGCATTGGAGAAAAACGCGACGCGCATCTTCGAGTCGACCGCCGCCACGGCCATGATCGAGGGGCAATTCGCGGGATGGCTCACCGGTTGGATTACGTCCGGGCGCCGGCTGTCGTTGCCGGCGGCCGCGATGATGAGCGTGCCCGCGGCCAGGGCGCGCGCGGCCGCCTGCTCCATCACCGCATTGAAGGCCTGGCCCACCGTGGTCGGCGCGCCGAGTGACATGGAAACGACGGCGCACCGCTGGCGGACGGCTTCGGCGATCCCGGCGAGGATGCGGGCATCCGGGGCGCGGCGGGTCACTTGGTCGAAGATCTTGCCGGCCACGATGCCCGCCTGCCAGGCGATGCCATAGCGGCGAGTGCCCGCCGTCGGCACGGTGCGCGGTCCGCACGCGGTCCCGATGCAATGGGTGCCATGGCCAAGGACATCCTGGACGGTTTCGCCGTTGACGAACGAGAGCTGGGTGATGGCCCGGCCTTGGAAGTCGGGATGGGTCAGGTCGAGTCCGGTATCCAGCACCGCCACGAGAATGCCGGCGCCCGTGCGGGTCGTCCGATCGACGCCCGTGGCTTGCAGGCCCCAGGTGAAGGCCGCCGTGTCGAAAAACTCGTCCAAGTCGGAAGGGCGGGCCGGGCCGGGCTGGTAATGGGTGGGTGGCCTCGCGTCGACCGGCGCGAAGGGCGCCGGCTGCCAGAACCCGGCTCCGCCTCGCCCGCCGGCCCCGGCATCCAGCCCTCCGGTCGGACCCGCGCTCAAGCGGCGGCGCAAATCCTCCACCGCATCCTGATAACCGCGAAGGTATTCGGAGCCGTTGAGCGGGTAGACGTAGCGCTCTCGCTCCACAATCATGGAATCCGTTCCTTCCAGGCTGGCCGCGGAAAGCATCGCATGCGTTTTGGAGGGGTCGGCGTCCACCACCGCCACCCCAAGGTTCGCGAAGACCATTGCCTCGGCGCCCCCGAGCGATTCGACATCGGCCGTGCCGGCGAAATCTTCCGTCGACGAGACGCTCAGGCCTGCGGAATTCTCCAGCGTTCGCCGGGCTTTCGCGCTGTCTTGTTGGGGGAGCAGGACAAGGTAGCGGCCCGTGAAGTCCGCGTGCTGTAGCTCATACGTCGCCGGTGGCGGCACGTCCTCCACCGCCATCCCCGCTCCGGGCGGCGCCTCGTTCGCCACCCTGGTCCGCCCCGTCGTTTTCGCTCTGGACAGTTTAGCCATATGATATCCTCCGAAGGCCGGCAGGCTGGCCGGCGAATCGGACAAGGTCAAGGATAAAGTCGTTCGACCCCGACAGTCAATGAGTCGGGGTGGTGACCGCCTCCCGAGCCTCAACCCGGAATCAATGAAATGATATTAATCTAAGAAAATGCGGCTAGGAGGAAACGGCCGCCGCCGCCAAACAATCGGCGCCTTCCCTGACGAAACCTTTTGAACATTGGCGGGTTTGTGTGTGTCTTCTCCCTCCCCAACCGCCGGAAAGCCGGCGGCGATACCCATCCACCCATGATCCACGTTCAAAATTTAAAGAAGACCTTCGGGCCGAAGGTCGCCGTGAACGGCGTCTCGTTCACGGTCAAAAAGGGCGAGGTGCTCGGCTTTCTCGGGCCAAACGGCGCCGGCAAAAGCACCACCATGCGCATGATTACCGGCTTCATCCCGCCCACCGAGGGCGAGGCGACGATCGGCGGGCACAGCATCGTCGACGACCCCATCGCGGCGAAGCGCCTCATCGGTTACCTGCCGGAAAACGCGCCGTCGTACGCCGACATGACGGTGCTCGGCTTCCTCAATTTCACCGCCGAGCTGCGCGGGCTCGCCGGCGCGGCGCGGAAGTCGGCCGTCGACCGCGTGGTCGAGATGTGTTTCCTGGAAAACGTGCTGCAACAGAGCGTGGAGACCCTTTCGAAGGGCTACCGCCATCGCACCTGCTTCGCGCAATCGATCATCCACGATCCCGAGGTGCTGATCCTCGACGAGCCGACGGACGGCCTCGATCCGAACCAAAAACACGAGGTGCGCACGCTCATCCGGAAGATGGGTGAGACGAAGGCGATCATCTTTTCGACCCACATCCTGGAGGAGGTCGAGGCAGTCTGCTCGCGGGCGATCATCATCGACCGCGGCAGCATCGTCGCGAACGGCACGCCGGCGGACTTGAAGCGGCGCTCGCCGCACGCCGGCGCGGTGACCGTCCGCTTGAGCGACAACAGCGCCGCGGCGGTGAAGGGCAAGCTCGACAACATGAACATGGTCGACCGCACGGTCGTCATCGCCGAATCGCCGGCCACGGTGCGGGCGTTTCCGCGCAAACAATACGCGAGCGACGAGCTGGCGAAGGCCGTCGGCGACCTGGCGATCCAGGAGCGCTGGCCGCTGCTCGAGCTGCACACCGAGGAGGGCCGGCTCGATGAGGTCTTCCGCAGCATCACGCTGCCCGACACGAAAATCAAATCCGCCAAGGAGATCTCGAAATGAGCGAAACGACTGCCACCACCACCGCCACTCCCGCCGTGGAAACCAAAGAAGCCGGCACGTCGGCGCGCCATTGGTCGCCGATCCTCACCATCGCGAAGCGCGAGCTCAGTGGGTACTTCGCCTCGCCGGTCGCCTTCGTCTTCATCGTCATCTTCCTGCTCGCCTCGGGCTTCTTCACCTTCATGGTGGGCGGCTTCTTCGAGCGCGGGCAGGCGACGCTCGAGACGTTCTTCACCTGGCATCCCTGGCTCTTCCTCATCTTCGTCTCGGCCATCGGCATGGGCATGTGGAGCGAAGAACGCCGCGCCGGGACGATCGAACTGCTGCTCACGATGCCGATCGCGCCGTGGCAGGCGATCGTCGGCAAATTCCTCGCGGGCTGGACGGTCATCGGCCTCGCCCTCGTCCTCACCTTCCCGGTCTGGATCACGGTCAATTACCTCGGCCATCCCGACAACGGCGTCATCTTCGCCAGCTATCTCGGGACCTTCCTGCTGGCCGGCGCCAATCTGTCGATCACCGCGATGATTTCCGCGCTGACCCGCAGCCAGATCGCCGCGTTCATCATCTCGGTCGTGCTGAGCCTCTTCCTGATCCTCGCCGGCTACCCGCCGGTGACGAACCTCGCCATGGGCTGGGCGCGGTTCCCCTGGATCATCGACGCCGTCGCCAGCTTCAGCGTCATGACGCATTTCGAGAGCATCCAGAAGGGCGTGCTCGATTCGCGCGACCTCATCTACTTCCTCTCCGTCATCGTCTTCTCCCTCTTCACCACCAGCGTCATCGTCCGCGCCCATCGCGCCGGCTGATTCGACCCTCAACCATCCCTGTTCCCATGAAGAAAAAAGGACTCGAAACCTGGCTCTACTCGACCCTCGGCGTGGTCGCGATGTTCATCATCGTCGTCGTTGTCAACGCCCTCTCCTCCCGCGCGAAAGTGCGCATCGATCTCACCGCGGAGAAGGCGTACACCCTCTCGCAGGGGACGCGCAATATCCTCGCGAAGCTCGATACGCCGGTGCAAATCCGCTACTACTGCACGCGCGGCGACAGCCGCATGCCCGTCATGCTGAAGACCTACGCGCAGCGCGTGGAGGATCTGCTCGGCGAATACAAACAGGCCGGCAAGGGGCAGATCGAAATCCAAAAGCTCGATCCCGTGCCCGACTCCGACGCGGAAGACTCCGCCAAGCTCGACGGCGTGGAAGGCGCGCCGATCGAGGGTGGCGAACCGGTCTACCTCGGCCTCAGCGTCAGCATGCTCGACCAGAAGGAGGCGCTCCCGTTCCTCTCGCCGGATCGCGAGCGGCTGCTGGAATACGAGATCTCCCGCGCCATCTCGCGCGTCATGACGGCGAAGAAGCCGGTGATCGGCATCATGAGCCCGCTCCAGCCGGCCGGCCAGCCGATGAATCCGATGATGGCCCGCATGGGCGGCGGCCGCGGCACGCCGGCCTGGGCGATCTACAGTGAGCTGAAGGCCGACTACGACGTGAAGACCGTCGAGATGACGGCGGACAAAATCCCCGACGACGTGAAGGTCCTCGTGGTCATCCATCCGAAGGGGATCTCCGACGCGGCGCAATACGCGATCGACCAGTTCGTGCTGCGTGGCGGCAAGCTCGTCGCATTCCTCGATCCCTTCGGCGTGCTCGACCGCAGCGCGGCCGGCGGCCCGATGGGGATGAGCATGGGCAGCAGCTCGACGATGGACAAACTGCTCAAGGCCTGGGGACTCAACTTCGACGGCACCAAGGTGGTCGCGGACATGGATTTCGTCGGCCGCACGCGGGAAGGCCGGCAGCCGGCGGTGCTCGCGCTGACCGAGAAGGCGATCAATCGCGACGACGTCGTCACCGCCGATGCGGACAACCTGTTCTTCGCCTTCGCGGGCGCGATCACCGGCACGCCGGTCGCGGGGTTGAAGGAGACCGTGCTCCTGCATTCCTCCAAGAACGCGCAGCTCATCGATGCGATGGGCGCGCAGTTCGGCGGCGAGAACCTGATCCAGGATTTCGCGCCGGCCAACATCGAGTACCCGCTGGCCGTGCGGCTCACGGGCAAGTTCAAGACCGCCTTCCCCGAGGGCAAACCGAAGGCCGTCGACACGCCGCCGGCGCCCGGTGAAAAGCCGGAGGAGAAGAAGCCCGACGCGCCCGCCGAGCCGGGACTGAAGGAGGCGAAGGACGAGACCTCCGTCCTGCTCATCGGCGACTCGGATTTCATGCAGGATCAACTGAGCGTGCAGGAAGCGATGAACCCGCTCTCCGGCCAGCGCATGGTCATCCCGGCCAATGGCAACCTCGCGTTGGCACAGGGCGCGATCGAGCAACTGACGGGCGACAACAACCTCATCGCCATCCGCAGCCGGGCGTCGCGCGAGCGGCAGTTCACGGTCGTGAAAGCGATGCAGGACAAGGCGGAATCGGCCTATCGCAGCAAGATCAAGAATCTGGAGACCAGCCTGGCCGATGCGCAATCGAAGCTGAACGCGCTGCAGCAAGCCAAGGGCGACAAGGGCGCGGCGGGCGGCCAGCGCTTCATCCTCTCGCCGGAGCAGCAGACGGAGATCGCGAACTTCCGCAAGAAAGAGGCCGAGGTGAAATTGCAGCTCAAGGAGGAGCGCAAGAACTTGCGGGCCGGCATCGACTCGCTCGAGAATCGCACCAAGTTGCTGAACATCGCGCTCATGCCGCTGATCGTGGCCGGGGCCGGCGTGGCCCTCGCCGTCGCCCGCCACCAACGCCGCGCGGCGCGCTAATTTCCCCAACATGAAAGGCAAAACCCTAGGCATCCTCCTCCTCGTCGTCGTCGTGCTCGGCGGCGCATGGATCTTCAGCTTCAAGAGCAATCGGAACTCCTGGTCGCAGTCCGGCACGGGCGGCGGCAGCAAGGTCGTCGAGTTCCCGCTCAACGACGTGGCGCGGATCAACATCAAGAGCCCGACGAGCGAGCTCAACCTGGTCAAGAAAGGCGAAATCTGGACCGTGCAGGAGCGCGCGGATTATCCCGCGAGCTTCGAGCAGGTGAGCGGACTCCTCCGCAAGCTCTGGGAGCTGAAGACGGTGCAGGAAGTGAAGGTCGGCCCATCGCAATTCGCGCGGCTCGAGCTCGTCGAGCCCGGCAAAGGCGACGCGGCGGGCACGCTTGTGCAGCTCTTCGGCGCGGACGGCAAGCCGCTCCAGGCGCTGCTCCTCGGCAAGAAGCAGATGCGCAAAGGCGAGGGCGGCGACGACCAGTTCGGCGGCATGTCCGCGGGCTTCGCGACGGGCCGCTACGTGAAGCCGACTGCCGGCGCGACGGTCTCGCTCGTCTCCGATCCGCTCGATGACGTCGACCCGAAACCCGAGCGCTGGCTGGCGAAGGACTTCATCAAGGTGGAGAGCCCGAAGAGCATTGCCGTCGCCGGGGCGGTCGATGCCGGCGACCAGAAGCCGGCGATCGTGCCGACGCCGAAATGGACGGTGACGCGCGAAAACGCGACCGCCGAGTGGAAACTCGCCGACGCCAAACCCGACGAAAAACTCGATACCGGCAAGGTCTCCGGGTTGGGCAACGTCCTCTCGTCCGCGGGCTTCAACGACGTGCAGGCCGACGCGAAGCTCGACGAGCCGATCACCACGGCGACGATCGAGACCTTCGACGGCTTCCAGTACGACCTGAAGATCGGCAAAGCGAAGGACGACAACCAGCCGGTGCTCGTCACCGTCTCGGGCAATTTCCCGAAAGAGCGCACGCCCGCCGCCGACGAAAAGCCCGAAGACAAAAAGCGCCTCGACGACGAATTCACCGCCAAGCAGAAGGCGAACGAAGAAAAGCTCGCAAAGGAGAAGACGTTCGAAGGACGCGCCTACCTCGTCTCGAAGTTCAGCGTCGAGCCCCTCCTGAAAGACCGCGCCGCGCTGCTCGCCGAAAAACCCCTGGAGCCCGTCAAGCCGCCAGAAGGCAGCACGCCTGCGGCCCCGGGCACCCCCGGCGAGCCGCCCAAGCCCGGCACGCCTCCGGCCGCCACCCCGGCCCCCGCGAAGCCGGCCACGCCCGCCAAACCCGTTCCCGCAGTCAAGCCCGCGACCCCGGCCCCGGTGAAGCCGGTGCTCGCTTCCCCGCCTCCTCCCAAGGCGGTGGAACTGCCGAAGCCCGAGTCGGCCAAGCCCGTGGACGCAGCCAAGCCCGTCGAACCCGCGAAGCCCGAGTCGGCCAAACCCGCCGACGCGGCCAAGCCCGTCGAACCGGCGAAGCCCGAATCGGCCAAACCCGCGGACGCAGTCAAGCCCGTCGAACCGGCGGCTTCGGCCCCGGTCAAAGCGCCGCAGCCCGCGAAGCCGACGGAGCCCGCCGCCCCGGCCGGGAAGCCGTAGGCATACTCTCATCCCGAAGGGCCTGCTCGCCCGCCCATCGTCGGGCGTGACCACGACGCTTTCCGCCGCCGACCTCGCGCCCACCCGCCCGTGACGCCATGCCCTCCCTGCGCGAGCTCAACGACCAAGCCACCATCGACCGCCGCGAGACCAGCCGGCTCAACGCCCGCCTCGTCCTCGTCGAGCGCGACTGCCAGGACTGGTACGCCGAAGCCACCAAAGTCTTGGTCGCCGGCACCGAGATCGGCGACCTCATCCGATCGCAAATCCCCACCTCCGCCGACTACAACCCACCGACGCCCCCGCCAGTGCCGCCAGCTCCCCCGCGCCACCCGCCCCGCCCGCGCCGTAACGCAAGGCGCGGCGGTCGCGGTCAGGAAAACAACTCGGGCGCCAACTCTCGGAGCGTGGCTTGGATTTCCTCATCGGTGCGCCCTAGCGCTTTGAGCAAGCCGGCGTAGCTTTCGATTGTGAGCTGCAATTGCGGATGAGGGTGACGTGTGGCGCGGGCAAACTGTAGGAGGATCTCCACTGCCCGGCGCATCAACGGCTCGGCCTCCGTCAGCCGATTGGTGGCGTACAGCAGGAGCGCGAGATTGAAAATGTCGCGGGCGACGTCGGGATGAGTGGATCCGAAACTGAATTCATCGATCGTCAGGGCTCTACGCATCAACGGTTCTGCCTCCGCCAACCGGTTGGTGGTTTGCAGCAATTGAGCGAGGCTATTGAGAGCGGCTGCGACGTTGGGATGATGCTCGCCCAGGCTGGCTTCGAAGATCACCAGCGCGCGGAGCATCAGTGGCTCAGCCTCCGCCAGCCGATTGGTGGCATACAGCGAGTTCGCGAGGCTGATGAGGTAGGTCGCAACTTGCGGATGATGAGAGCCCAAACTGGTTTCACCGATCGCGAGCGCCCGGCGCATCATTGGCTCCGCTTCCTGCAACCGGTTAGTGGCTTGCAGCAAAATTGCGAGGCTGTTGAGAGATGTCGCGATTTCTGGATGCTGGGGCTCAAAGTTGGCTTCATTGATCGCCAGCGCCCGGCACAGCAACGGCTCGGCTTCCGCTAGCCGGTTTGTGGCATACAGCAGACGTGCGAGGTTGTTCAAGGCGGGCGCGACTTCCGGGTGACAGGGGCCCAAGTTCGTTTCAATGATCGCCAGCACTCGGCGCATCAACGGTTCGGCCTCTGCCAGCCGATTGGTGTCTTGAAGCAACTGGGCCAGGTTGAGCGCTCGCGCAACGTCGCGATGCTCGTGGCCGAAGCAGTTTTCATTGATCGCCACCGCCCGGCGCAGCAATGGCTCGGCCTCCGCCAGCCTGTTGGTGTCCTGTAGCAATCGCCCAAGGTTGTTGAGAGCGGTCGCGACCTCGCGATGCTCCTGGCCCAAGCTGATTTCATTGATCGCCAGCGCTTTGCGCATCAACGGTTCGGCCTCCGCCAGCCGATTCGTGTCTTGGAGCAATTGCCCCAAGTTGTTGAGGTCCCGAGCCACTGTGAAATGTTCAGTCCCGAAATTGAGTTCATCAATTGCTAGCGCCCGGCGTATCAACGCCTCGACCTCCGCCAGTCGGTGTGTGCCTTTCAGCAACTGGGCTAGGTTGTTGAGGGCTGTCGCGACGTGCGGATGATCCATGCCCAAACTGGCCTCCAACATTGAAATCCCCCGGCGGATGAACGGCTCGGCCTCTTCCAGTCGGTTCTTGGCTTGCAACAATTGCGCTAGGTTGGTAAGGGCGCGAGCGACGTTGGCGTGATCCTTTCCCAAACGGGCCTCAAAAAGCGAAATCGCCCGGCGCAGCAGCGGCTCGGCTGTGGGCCATTCTGTAAGAAGGTGCCAACGCATACCGGCTTGGTTGAGCAGCCACCCGGCGTTTGGATGATCCCTCTCATCCCACAAATTGGCGAGCGCGGTGAGCGATACGAGTTCCCAGCGGGCATCTTCCCAGCGTGTGGTGATCTCCAATACAGCGTCGCGCTCTTTCACCAAGTTTGCCACGACCTGTTGGTGCGCCACGCGTTCCTCTGGCCGGTAATCGCGCAGCACAAGCTCCTGCACGAGCCGATGGACGCGCCCCACCAGCGGCTGGCCATCGTTGTCCACAACGCTAGTTGGCTGGAGCAGGCGCAGGCTGAACAAACGGCGCAGGACGTTTTTCCACGGGTCTGGATGGCCCGGCTCGGCGTCGCGCTCCATTTCGGGGAAGGTCTTGGCCACCAGCGCGCGCAGCCACGGCAGTGGCACTTGGTCGGGCGGGAGCAGGGCGGCGAATTCCAGCGCCAGCTTTTCCGCGGGGCCTAGTCGTTCCAGCGTCGGCTGGAGGGTCGCGCCGAGGCGCTTTTCACCGTGGAGGACGCCTTCGCTGCTCTGGGTGGCGGCGGTGTCGAGGCCTTCGAGGCCTTCCTTTTTCAGGCGGGCGAGGAAGGCGGCGCAGGTGACGTCGTTCGCAAACTGGCCGAGGTAGACGGCGGCGGATTCCACGGCGAGGGTGAAGCAGCCCAGCAGGCGGACGATCTCGCGGGCGGCTTCGCGCTCGGGGTCGCTGCAAAAACGCCGGCGGGGCTGGTA
>DASYIS010000071.1:0-10908 GCA_035997375.1 Chthoniobacteraceae bacterium | reverse complement strand
GCCAGTGCAGCGCGCCCGGTTGCTCGGAGTCGGAGGCGAGCAGCACATTCTGCGCGCGCGGCAGCGAGTTGACGCGCACCCACGCGAGCAAAGTGACCTCGCTCATCGGCTGCGCGGCAGTGCAGCGGACGCGGTCGCCTTCGCCGCGGAATTCCAGCGCGCGCTTGCCCGGCCAGCGGCCATCGGTCCACGTGCCGCCGATGATAACGCCGTGCGTTTCGGGACCGGCCGTGGCCTTGCGATTTTCGACCCGGCGCTCGGTTGGGTCGCCCTCGTGAAAGGTGAAATAGATGAGCGTCGCGGACTCCTGCACCAGTGCGCTGGTGGCCTCGCGCATGGCGGCGATCCGCGCCTGGGCCTGGGTCAAGTCGCGCTGTGCCAACTCCAGTTCGGTCAGGAAGGACGAGCGCGTCGCCGGCATCCGCGTGAGCGCTCCGCCTTCGAGACGAACGGCCTCGCCGTGGCGCAGGCTCAAGGGCGGCACGGTCGCGCGGGTGATCTCCACCTCGCCGGTGAAGACATGGACCTCCGGCGCGGCATCCGCTTTGATCTCGAACCCAAAGTCCGTCCCATGGTCGACCACCTTGAGGTTGGCCGAGCCGACGGCGAAGCCGCGCGCTGGCGGCGGCACGTGGGCGTTGATTTTGCCGGCGTGCAGGTACGCCTCGCCCGCCCCGAGGAGCTCGAACTCCGCCGGCCCTTCCACGACCACGCGGGCTCCGCTGTAGAACTCCACCAGCGCCGCGCCCGACTTCAAACGCAGCGTGCCGCGCGAGAGCACTGTCCCTGGATTCAGCGGCTCGCCTTCCCACTCGACGCCCACGGTCCGGCCGAGCACGGCCAGGCCCGTCGCCGGAGCTTCGGGCGCGGTACGCGGCGGTCGATCGACCAGCCGCCAGGTCAGCACGAAGAGAGCCGCCATGGCCGCGATGGGTGCGGCCCATCGCCAGGCGCGACGGAAGACCGAACGGGGAGCCGCGATGACGTTGGCCGCCGGCTGCTGCTCGCGCGCGGCGGCCCACTCCGCGAGGCCGGTCTCCAGGTCGCAATGCAGGAACCAGAGCTGCCGCGCGTCCGCGTCGGCGGCGAGGGCGCGCTCCAGCCGCGCATGATCCTCAGAGGAAAGGGTGCCGTCCTGCAGCGCCGAGAAAAGCGCCCGCAGCTCGTTCCGTCGGCCGGCGTCGATCATCGCGCCGCCTCCTCGGCGAGCCGGCCCGTCACGCATTCGGCGAGCGCGCGCCGCAGCAGGTTCAGCTTATTGTAGAGCGTTTGTGGGGCGCGGCCGAGGCGCTGCGCCAGCGCGAGCACGCTCCCCTCCTCGCCATACGCGGTCTCCAGCAAAGCGCGGCCCGCGTCGTCCAGCCTGGTCAGGCAATGCTCCAGCGCCTCATGGCGCGCGTCGGTCCGCGCGAGGTCGCCGACTCGCTCATCGGCGAGCGTCTGCAGGAGCTCATCGCTGAAGTGCAGCCGCGAGCGCGCGGCCGTCCGCTGAAAATTCTTCGCCTCGTAGAATGCAACCGTGCTCGCCCACGCCACGAAATCCGTGCCCGGCTCGAAGTGCTCGAACTTCCGCCACATCGTAACGCATGCGCGCTGCAGCACGTCCTCCGCATCGTGCCGATTGCCGATCAGCGAGACAAGGTACCCGAGCAGGCGGCGATGCCCCGCGTTGAGCAGGGAGACGAACTCCACATGGCGGCCGGCGCAATCGACAGGTTCAGGCATCACCCGAGGGATGTACGGGCGGGCCGGATCTTACCGAGGTTTTGTCTTCCGAGGGAGGGTGGAGGAGACGGAACGCCGCCGGCGCGGTTTGGTGAAACCGCGCCTCGCTGCCTCGCATCGATCCCGCGTTCTACTTCTTCTTCTCGCCGCCCTTGCCTTTGTCGCCTTCCTTCGAGTCCTCTTTCGGGGCGTCGGTGGCGCTGATGCGGCTGGCGACGGTCGGGTCGGACCCCATGCTGACGCTGACCTTCATACCGTCCTTGAGATCAGCGGCGGTCGCTTTCTGTCCCTTCACCGTGATCTCGGTGTCCTTGGTGATCTTGTAGGTCTTGGCTCCGCCGGCCCCGGTGGTGGTGATCGACTCCTCGCTTACGCTGGAGATGGTGGTGTGCTCCTGCTTTTTCTCCTCCTTTTTCGGCAACGGCTGGCCACGCCCAGGGACGGGCTTGACCGGCGGGCGGGGTTTGTTTTCAGCGTAGGCGGAGCCGGTGACGAGGGTGGCGCCGAGGGCGAGGACAAGGAGAATACGGGGGTTCATAGACTTCTCAGTCAGCGCCAAATTGCGCGAAAGTCAAGATGAGCGGACAGCGATTGCGATGACGAAAACGTCAGGTCCGCGCGCGCGTTTGGGTGGGGACGAGGACGATCACTTCGCGCGCGGATGGAATTTGTGATGCACCGCCTTCAGCCGCTGCTGGTCCACGTGCGTGTAGATCTGCGTCGTGGAGATGTCCGCGTGGCCGAGCATTTCCTGGATGATGCGCAGATCGGCGCCGTTGCTGAGCAGATGCGTGGCGAAGGAATGCCGCAGCAGGTGCGGGTAGACGTTGACGCTCATCCCCGCGAGTTTCGCGATCTCTTTCACGATCTGCCAGATGCGCACGGTGGTAAGCCGGGTGCCGCGCGCCGAGAGGAAGATTTCGCTGCCCGTTTTCTTGCCGACCATGGCCGGCCGCTCGCCCTGCAAATAGGCGCCGATCGCCCCGCAGGCCTTGGCGCCGACCGGGACGAGGCGCGTCTTGTTCCCCTTGCCGGTGACGCGGATCATGCCGCGCTCGAGGTCGAGGTTTTCGAGGCGCGCGTTGACCAGCTCGGAGACGCGCAGACCGCTCGCGTAGAGCAGCTCCAGCACGGCACGATTGCGCAACGCATGCGGCGCCTTCTCCGGCACGCCGGCGAGCAGCTCCTCGGTCTGCAGCTCGTTCATCGTCTCCGGCAGGAAGCGCTCCACGCGCGGCAGCGGCAGGTGCTCGGTGACATCGCGCACGACGCGCTGCCGCACGTGCAGCCAGCGGAAAAAGATCTTGAACGCGACCACGATGAGCTTGATCGAAGCCGCCGCCAGCCCGCCGTGTTTGCGCGCCGCGAGATAATCCGTCGCCTGCGCGAGCGTGATCGTTTTCACGTCGATGCTCACCTCCGGCCGCTCGGCGCCCGAAGCGACCGCGGCCTCGCCGACTTGCTTCACCAACTCGCGGCGCTCCAGCCAGGCGGCGAAGCCCTCCAGCGATATGCGCGTGGAGAGCTGGTAATTGTCCGACAACCCGCGCTCCGTTGCGAGGTAGAGAATGAAGTCGTCGATATCCTGGCGCATGGGGTCGGGACAGTAATCAGTAAACAGTGGGACAGTAAGCAGTATCCTCGTGCGGGCGTGCCGCGACGACGGGCGCCTCGGACTGATTACTGCCTTTTCGTCCGCACGATCAGCATCGCCGCCGCCGTCTCGTGCCGTACCTTCTCGATCGTGCTGCCGAGCACGAGGTCACCGAGAAGCTTGTGGCCGTGGGTGGTCATGGCGATCAGGTCGCACTGTTCCGCGACGACCGTCTTCAACAGTTCGACCGAGGGCTCGCCCATCGCGAGGTGCGTGCGCACCGGCAGGCCGGCTTCGCGGAACGTGACGGCGACGCGCTCCAGGTAGGCGCGGTCTTCCCGCATCTCCTCGGACTCGGCGAGGTTGAGCTGGTGAAACTGGCGCGCGGCAAAGCCGTCCGCGACGTGGACGAGCAAGAGCTCGGACCGGCAGAGCTGCGCCAGCTCCAGCACGTGGCTGACGATCGCCGCATCGGTGGGCGTGTTATCGAGCGCGACGAGGATTTTGCGATACATGGGGCGTTGGCGGGAGTGGGGCTGATGGACGAAATGGACCGGATGGACTTAATGGACCCGGAGGCCGCGATCGGTCGAGCGGCGGCGGTCCACCCAGTCCACCCTGTCCATGAAGTCCATGAAGTCCATTTCTGGCGGTGGTCGTGTGTTCCTACGAAAAGAACCGCTCCCGCGCAAAGTCGAACAACCACTTCACATTGAGCACAATGATGATCGTCGCCGTCACCCAGGCCAGCACCCGCATCCAAACCGGCGTGACGAATTCGCCCATCTTCTTCTTATCGCTCGTGAACTGTATGAGCGGGATGACCGCGAAGGAAAGCTGCAGGCTCAGGATGACCTGCGAGAAGATCAGCAGTTGGGCCGTGGCACTTTCTCCGTACCAGATGGAGACGATGACCGCGGGGATGATGGCGATGCCGCGCGTGATCAGCCGGCGCAGCCACGGCTGCAGGCGCACGTTGATGAACCCCTCCATCACGATCTGGCCGGCGAGCGTGCCGGTGAGCGTGGAGTTTTGCCCGGAGGCGAGGAGGGCGATCGCAAACACGGCGCTCGCCAGGCCGACGCCGAGCATCGGGGTGAGGAGCCGGTGCGCGTCCTGGATTTCCGCCACGCCCGTCTGGCCCGCCGTGTGAAACGTCGCCGCCGCCACGATGAGGATCGCGGCATTGATAAAGAGCGCGAACATCAGCGCCAGCGTGGAGTCGAGCGTGGCGTAACGGATCGCCTGGCCTTTGCCCTCCGGCGTGCGCTCGAAGGCGCGCGTCTGCACAATCGATGAGTGGAGGTAGAGGTTATGCGGCATCACCGTTGCGCCGAGAATGCCGATCGCGATCGTGAGCATCTCGCTCTTCGTGAAGAGCTCAGTCGTGGGCACGAACCCGGCGAAGAGCGGACCGAGCTCCGGTTTCGACCAGAAGATCTCGAGCGCGAAACAGCCGCCAATGAGCAGGATGAGCCCCACGACCATCGCCTCTACGTAGCGGAAGCCGCGGTGTTGGAGGAAAAGCACGACGAAGACATCGAGCGCCGTGAGACAGACGCCCCAGGCCAGCGGGAGATTGAACAGGAGCTTGAGCGCGATGGCCGAGCCGATGACCTCGGCAAGATCGCAGGCGCAGATGGCGAGCTCGCAGAGCACCCACAGACTCATGGCGACGGGCCGCGAGTAGTGGTCGCGGCAGGCCTGCGCGAGGTCGCGGCCGGTCACGATCCCAAGCCGCGCGCAGAGCGCCTGGAGCAGGATCGCCATGAAGTTCGAGATCAGGATGACGCTCAGCAACTGGTAGCCGAAGGCCGAGCCGCCCGCGAGGTCGGTCGCCCAGTTGCCGGGGTCCATGTAGCCGACCGCGACCATGTAGCCGGGGCCGGCGAAGGCGAGCATCTTGCGCAGGCGGCTGCCGCCGCGCGGGACGGCGACGCTGCGATGGACCTCGGGCAGGCTCTCTCCGCCGGCGCGGCGGCGCCAGCCGGGCTCCGGCACGGCGGAAAGGGCGGGGGTGTTTAAATCGTCACTCACAAAATTAGGTATGGCTAACTTTATTGCGTTAAGCCAACAGAGTTGTCAACGGTTGATTTTGCGATCTTGACCGTTTCCGGCCCGGCCGCCACCCTTGGCCGCCATGCCTGCCCGACCCGCCGCCGCCAAACCGCGCAACTCCGCGGCCGTGGAGGATTACCTCGAGCGCATCCTCGAGCTGATCAACACCAAGGGGTACGCCCGCGTGGTCGACATCGCCGAGGGGCTGAAGATTTCCCAGGCGAGCGTGACCAACATGGTGCAGCGGCTCGATGCCGAGGGGCTGTTGAAGTACGAGAAATACCGCGGCCTCGTCCTCACCACCGCCGGCGAGACGCTGGCGAAGAACATCACCTACCGCCACCAGCTCCTCTCGGATTTCCTCGGCCTCCTCGGGCTCGACGAGGCGGTGATCTATCATGACGTCGAGGGGATGGAGCACCACATCAGCGGCCCGACCGTGAAGGCGATCGACGCGCTGACCGCGCAGTTAAAGCGGCACCCGGCGCTGCTGGCGAAGGTACGGGAAGCGGTGCGGGGCTAAGGGGCTGCGCGCTCGCTGGGCGCCCTCTTCCTCTCTTTCTTCATCTTCATCTTCATCGCCTGATCCGTCCGCAAGGGGGTGCGGGGATGAAGATGAAGATGAAGAAAAAGACGAAGAGCCCTTGCCGCCGCACCCTTGCCCCCAACCCTCACCAAACAAACCGGTCCGGCACCGCTCCTTTGAGCCGCCGTTGCCGGGTGACGGTCTTCTCGTCGTCCGTCAAGACCAGCTCGTCGCCTTCAAACGCGACTTTGGCGTGGAAGTCCTGCGTCCGGCCGTTTCGAAGCTTGATCCTCAAGGTGATTTTCATGTCCGGCGTGAGCGACCACGTCCCCTCGAGAAAATGGAGGTCGTCGATTTCGCCCTTCTTGAGAAAGATGCGGTACGACCCGTCTGCATTGAGGGTAAACAGATTGTCGCTCTTCCCCGTCTCCAGCCAGGTACCGACGATCTTCTCCTTGAGCGACTCCGCGTGAGCCGCCGGGGGGCGGGCCACGGTGAGACCGATCATGAACAGGACCAGCAGGAGGTACTTCATGGGGAAAAGAGTAGAAGGCGTCGAGAGATTCGAGGCCAGCCAAATTGGCGGCCGGCCTCAGCCCTACCGCGGAGACGGCACCGAACGACCTCACGCCGGCCGCGGATGCCGCGCCTTGGTCAGCATGATTTCGTTTCCCTCCGGGTCGGCGCACATGGCGAGGTGCGCCGGCTCCTCGGGCGTGTCCTCCGGCGGACGCAGGACGGTCCCGCCATGGCTCGCGAGGAGGTCGCAGGCGGCGAAGAGGTCGGCCACCTGGAAGGCCAGGCCGGTCCAGGTCCGCTTCCCCTCGCCGCCGCTGTGAATGCCGATCGTCCCACCGGCGATCGCGAGCTCGGCCATGATTTCCGATTGCCGGACCACGGTGGCGTCGAACACCTCGCGGTAAAAATCGACCGCGCGCTTCATTTTCTGCGCCCAGATGAGGTACTTGAGTTTTTCGACGTGCATGGTGTTCGCCCCAGCGGGGCTCTTACTCCTACTCTTGCTCTTAATCTTAATTCGAAGCCAGCTCCCTGTTGAGGCGCGTGGAGTTCCGGAGGATTAAGAGTAAGAGCAAGAGTACGATGAAGAGGCCGCCGGGCCCCCCACCTCGTCTCCAGTCTTGCCAACCCCCCGCCCCTCCCCGATTCTCCCGCCCGCCCGCAAAGGGCGACCATGTCCAAGAGACAAATCTTTTTCTCCCGCTTGCTGAGCACCATCGTGCTCTGGACGCTGGTGCTTGGGGCTTTGCTCACCGGGTCGGAGATCGGTTGCCTCCTCGTGCTCTGCGGGCTCGGGTTCATCGGCTTGTGGGAATACTTCGCCGGCCTGCGCGGGAAACAGATTGCCGCCTTCACGGGCGTCGGCCTCTCGGGCGGTTTGCTCCTGCTCGTCGGCACCTTTCTCAGCTTTTCGGGGCTGCTCGGCCATGGGAAGGGCTTCGCGCTCGGCGTCGTGGCCCCCGAGGCGGAGATCGGCCTGCTGGTGCTTTGCGTGCTGGCGGTGCTCACGTCGCAGCTCTTTCTCAAGAACCGCGAGCCGATCCCGCTCTCCGCGGCCGCCTTCACGCTGCTGGGGATCGTCTACGTGGCGTGGCTCTTCGGCTTCGCGACCAAGCTCATTTATTTCACTCCGCGCGATGGCGCCGGCCACCTCACCGGCCAATGGTATTTGCTCTATCTGCTGGTCGTCGCCAAGTTCTCCGACATGGGCGCCTATCTTACCGGCTCGCTGATCGGCAAGCACCCGATGGTGCCGCACATCTCGCCGAAGAAGACCTGGGAGGGGTTCGCGGGCGCGCTCCTTTTCTCGACCGCCGGCTCCTTCGCGCTGCTCTGGCTGCTCGGGCCGAAGCTCCATCTCCTGCGTCCGCTCGATGCGCTGGTGCTTGGCCTCGGCCTCGGGTTGGCCGCGGTCGTCGGCGATCTCGTCGAGTCCATCGTCAAGCGCTCGCTCGACCTCAAGGACTCCGGAAGCCTGCTGCCGGGCATCGGCGGCGCGCTCGATTTGATCGACTCCGTCCTCTTCACCGCGCCGCTGCTCTATTACTACCTGCGGCTGTCGGAACTCCTGATCGAGCGATGAGCACGCCCCCCATTCGACAAGCTCAGGGCGTGCCGCGCCAACGCCGCGTCGTCGTGCTCGGGTCGACGGGATCGATCGGGGAAAGCGCGCTCAAGGTCGCCCGCGACATCCCCGAGCGGATGAAAATCGTCGGCCTCGCCGCGAATCGCAACGCCGCGCGGTTCGCCGAACAGGTGCGCGAAGTCCGCCCCGTGGCAGCCGCGCTGTCCGATCCCACCGCCGCCGAGGAAGCCCGCGGTCTGCTCCAGGGCGAATCGCTCCCCGCAATCGCCGCCGGCGCCGAGGCGCTGTGCGAGCTCGCCGTGCTGCCCGAGGCGGACCTCGTCCTCATCGCGATCGTCGGCACCGCCGGCTTGCGGCCCGCGCTGGCGGCTATCGAGGCGGGCAAAGACATCGCCGTCGCGAGCAAGGAAATCCTCGTCATGGCGGGCGAAGCCGTAATGGAAGCCGCGCGGCGCAAAGGCGTGCGCGTGCTCCCGGTCGACAGCGAGCACAACGCCATCTTCCAGTGTCTCGAGGGGCATCGGCCGGACGAGGTCAAGCGCCTCATCCTCACCGCGAGCGGCGGCCCGTTCCGCACGCTGCCGGCGGCGGAGCTGGCCAACGTCACGCTCGAGCGCGCACTCAAGCATCCCACCTGGACGATGGGCGCGAAGATCACGATCGACTCCGCCACCCTCTTCAACAAAGGGCTGGAGATGATCGAGGCGCGCTGGCTCTTCGACGTCGAAATGGCGCGCGTCGACGTCATCGTCCACCCGCAGAGCATCGTCCACTCCATGGTGGAATTCATCGACGGCTCGGTGCTCGCGCAGCTCTCGGTGACGGACATGTGTTTCCCGATCCAGTACGCCGTCACCTGGCCGGAGCGGGTGCCGAACACCCTGCCGCCGATCGATTTCGCCACGCTCTCCCGGCTCGATTTCGAGGCGCCGCGCCGCGCGGACTTTCCCGCGCTCGACCTCGCCCGCCAGGCCGGCGAGACGGGCGGCACGCTCCCCGCCGTCCTGAACGCCGCGAACGAAGTCGCGGTCGAAGCGTTCCTGAACCGCCGCTGCGGCTTCGCGGAGATCTGGCAAACGGTCGGGCGCGTGATGCACGAGCATCCCCCGGTTGCACACCCGACGCTGGATGTTATCCTCGAAGCCGACGAGTGGGCGCGCCGCCGCGCCCACGAGTTGCTGAGTAATCAGTAATCAGTAGGTCGGTAAACAGTCCCGCATCGCCTTTCATCGCCGCCACTTCTCTTCATCATCCATCGCAACCAGCAATCAGTCCTGAAATCGTCTTCCCCCACCCCGCGCTCCGCACGACCGTACTGATTACTGCCCACTGATTACCGATTACTTCCGCCGCCCCTATGTCCACCGCTTTCGATTACCTCCGCTTCTTCGCCGTCATCCTGGAGGTCCTGCTGATTTTCAATTTGGTCATCATCGTCCACGAGCTCGGGCATTTCCTGGCGGCGCGCTGGCGCGGGGCCAAGGTGGAGGAGTTCGGCGTCTGGTTCGGCAAGCCGATCTGGCGCAAGAAGATCGGCGAGGTCTGGTACAGCCTCGGCAGCATTCCCGCGGGCGGGTTTGTGAAGCTGCCGCAGATGGCGCCGATGGAGACGCTCGAAGGCGAATCCGACACGCCGAAGGAGGAGCTGGCGCCGCTCGGGCCGATCGACAAGATGATCGTCGCGGTCGCCGGCCCGCTGTTTTCCTTTCTGCTCGCCCTCACCCTGGGCTGCGTGACATGGCTCGTCGGCACGCCGACCAGCCAGCCGGACCTCGACACCCGCATCGGCAGCGTGAACCCCGGCGGTCCCGCGGATATCGCGGGGCTGAAACGCGGCGACAAGATTCTCGCCATCGACGGGAATCCGGTGTCGCGCTTCTCGGGCCCAACGAAGAGCGTCATGTGGTACATCGTCAGTTCGCAGGGCGACAAAATCGAATTCCTGATCGAGCGCGATGGCGAGCAGAAGAAGATCTCGTCCGGCTTCACCCGCGAAGACCCGAAAGATCCAAATCCTTCCAAATTCCGCCGTCGGCCGATGCGCAAGGTGATGATCGGACCGCTCTTCGAACCGTACGTCGACAAGGTCGATGAGAAGAGCGCCGCCGCCGCGGCCGGGCTGAAACACGGCGACGTGGTGCTGACGGCGAATGGCGTGAAGATCATCTCCCTCGACCAACTCGTCGACGTGGTGAAGAAGGGGTACACCGCTCCGCTCGAGCTCGTGGTGCAGCGCGGCGAGGCCACGGTGCCCGTGACCCTGCCGCCGCTCGCCCCGAAGGAAGGCAAGGCGCCGGATGAGATCGCGGGCGTCGAATGGGGCCGCTTCATCTCCGCTCATCCCACGCCGATGGTGCAGGTGGCCGACAGCGTGCGCGCCATTCGCAACATGATCGGCGCCGCGCTTTCGCCGAAGGGCGATATCGGGCCGCAGTCCTTCAGCGGGCCGATCGGCATCATGTCGGTCTACAAGCGCATGCTCGAGACCGAGGACGGCTGGCGGCTCGCGATCGCCTTCAGCGTCTTCTTCAATGTCAACCTCGCGCTCGTGAACATGCTGCCCTTCCCGGTGCTCGACGGCGGGCACATCACGCTCGCGATCATCGAAGGCATCCGCCGCCGGCCGGTCAACGCGCGCGCCTTGGAGATCCTGCAAACGGGCTGCGCCCTGCTGCTCGTCGGGTTCATCCTCTTCGTCTCCTTCTTCGACGTCGGCGACCTGTTGCCGAAATCGAAAGCCACCAGCATTCCGCAGATCGAGCAAAAGCCGACGGTCATCGAGTCCGCGCCCTCGTCGGCCACGCCCGCGCCCGTGCCATGAACGTCGCGACGGAGATACTTCGTTGTGGAAACGGCGCAGCCGCCACCGATGCGTGCGCAGCACGCGGCCCGGGGAGCGCA
>DASYIS010000070.1:0-5178 GCA_035997375.1 Chthoniobacteraceae bacterium | reverse complement strand
TCCTCAACCAAACGGAAACCGTCCCGGAGGGACGGTGGAAACGCTGACGGGGCGTCACGGTTCCGGCGCCTCCTCCGGGGCGCATCCGCGTGTGCGGTGGGTTCCGGTGGTTGCGCTCGTTACACTCGCTGCACCACCGGCGAATCTCCCTCGTCCCTCCGGGACGGCTGCATCCGGCTCTGCCGGGTTAGGAAGATGAAGAAAATGAGGATGGCTTCGCATTCGAGCCGCCGCGTGGGTCGGCTCGATCCTGAATGCGAATGCCCCACCCGCGCATCTATTTCGTGGACTAACTTCCGCCGCCGCTCGAACATTCCCGTCTCTGCATGAGAGTCACCCTCTTCATTCCCTGTTTCGTCGACGCCTTCTATCCGGGCGTGGGGATCAGCGCGGTGAAGGTGCTGGAGCGGCTCGGGCACACCGTCGAGTGCCCGGAGCAGATCGCCTGCTGCGGTCAGCCGGCCTTCAACTCCGGCTACTGGGACGACGCCCGCGTGGTCGCCGGGCGCACGCTCGAGCTGCTGCGCGACGCCGAGAATGTCGTCATCGCCTCCGGCTCGTGCGGCGCCATGCTCAAGGTCTTTTACCCGCAGCTTTTCGCGGGCACGCCGCAGCTCGCGGCGGCGGAGGCGCTCTCCGCGAAGACGTATGAGTTTGCGGATTTCCTCGTCTCGAAACTCGGCGTCACCGACGTCGGCGCGCGCTTCGAGGGCAAGGTCACTTTTCACGATGGCTGCCACGGTTTGCGCGAGCTCGGCAAGAAACTGCCACCCCGCCAATTGCTGGCGCAGGTGAAGGGACTCGAGCTCATCGAGATGGCCGAGGCGGAGACGTGCTGCGGTTTCGGCGGCACGTTCGCCGCGAAATTTCCCGCGATCTCGACCGCGATGGGCGAAGTGAAATGCGCGTCCGGCGCGCAGACCGGCGCGGACTACATCGTCTCGAACGACTCGAGCTGCCTCATGCAAATCCAGGGGATCATCAGCCGCGAAGGCCGGCCGATGAAGACGCTCCACATCGCCGAAGTGCTCGCCGGCCAATGATCCGCGCCGTCACCCAATTCACCAAAGACGCGCTTCGCGTGGCGAAGGATTTGCGGCATCGCACGCTGATCCAGACGGCGCTGAAGAAGTACGAGGTGGCGCGCGATCTGCGGCGCTCGGCCTTCCAGGATTACCAGGCCGCGCGGCAGGCGGCGGCGGAGGTGAAGTACGAGGCGATCAACAAGCTCGACACGTATCTGGTGGAGTTTGCCGACAAGCTCGCGGCGCGCGGGACGAAGGTCCACTGGGCCTCCACGGAAGAGCAGGCGCGCGAGATCATCGTCGGCATCGTGCGGTCGAAAGGGGCGCGCTCGATCATCAAGTCGAAGGCGATGACGGCGGAGGAGATTCACCTTAACGACGCGCTGGAGCACGCGGGCTTCGAAGTGGTGGAGAGCGATCTTGGCGAGTACATCGTGCAGCTCCGCCACGAGGCGCCGTATCACATCGTCTTTCCCGCGATGCACCTGACACGCGGCGAAATCTCGGAGCTGTTCGAAAAGGAGCTCGGCAGCGCGCCGACCAACGACCCCGAGGAGTTGACGATGATCGCGCGCCGCGCCTTGCGCGACAAATACGTCACGGCCGACATCGGGATCACCGGGGCGAACTTCGCGATCGCGGAGACGGGCATGGTGTCGATCACCGAGAACGAAGGGAACGCGCGCCTCACCGCGGCGCTGCCGAAGACGCTCATCTCGCTCCTCGGCATCGAGAAAATCCTGCCCAAATTCGAGGACCTCGCGCTCTTTCTCCCGCTGCTTGCGACGGCCGGCGCGGGGCAGACGATCACCTGCTACAACTCGATGTACGGCGGCCCGCGCCAGCCCGGCGAGAGCGACGGCCCCGAGGAGTATCACGTCGTGTTGCTCGACAACAATCGCACGCGCCTCCTCGCCGACGCCGAGCAGCGCGACGCCCTCCACTGCATCCGCTGCGGCGCCTGCCTGAACGTCTGTCCCATTTACAAGAACGTCGGCGGCCACACGTACGGCACCACGTACTCGGGGCCTATCGGCTCGGTCATCACGCCGCACCTGCGCGGGCTGCAAAACTGGAAGCACCTCTCCTACGCGTCGTCGCTCTGCGGCGCCTGCACCGAGGCGTGCCCGGTGAAGATCGATCTGCATCATCACTTGCTGCAAAACCGCCGCAACGCCGCGAAACAGAAGCCGCTCTGGTGGGAAAAGGCGGCGTTCTTCGTGCTCGGCAAAATCCTCAACAACCCCGGGCTCTACGATGCCGCGAAGAAGCTCGGGCGCTTCGGGCAGCTCTTTCACCCGCTCGTCTTTGGCACGAAGCTCGACCCCGCGCGCCCGTGGACACAGACGCGCGATCTCCCGCCGATCGCGCCGGTGAGCTTCAAGGAGTATTGGAGGAACCGCCGATGACCACCGAGCGCGACCGCATTCTCACGCGCATCCGCGAGGCGCTCCGCGTCCCCGCCGTACGCCCGGGCCATCACGGCCACGCGCACTCGCCGGCGGTCGAGGGACCGGTCTCCACCGCCGTCGCCGCGAAGCACGAGGTCGGCGAATGGTTGCCGCTCGTCGGCCCGACCGAGGAGGACCGCCTGCTGCTGTTTGCGAAACAATCGCTCGAGCTGAAGACCGAGTTTCACCTGCTCAACTCGCGCGAGGAAATGGTCGCGCGGGTGCGCGAGATCGCGGCGGCGGAAAAGTGGGCGCGCTATGCCACCCATCGCGCCACGCTGACCGACGCGGTGGCGGAATCGCTGCAGCTTCCGTCGCTGCGCACGGACGAGCCGTACCGCGCCGCCGACCTGGAGCAATGCGCCGCCGGCCTCACCGAGTGCGACGTCCTCATCGCACAAACCGGCAGCGTCTTCATCACTTCGAAAAGCGCCGGCGGCCGCGCGCTTTCCGTCCTGCCGCCGCACCACATCGTCCTCGCGCGCCGCGAGCAACTGCTGCCGGACCTCCCGACCGCGTTCGCCTTTGTGCGAACCAAATACGCGCCGGACTACCCGAGCTTTTGCTCCGTCATCACCGGTCCGAGCCGCACGGGCGACATCGAGCGGATCCTCGTCCTCGGCGCGCACGGGCCGAAGCGGCTGAGCGTGATTGTGTATTAGATCGTGTGCAGCGATCCGCGCGAAGCGCCCCAAAAATCGTGTGTAGAGCGCGGCTCTCTCTGAGCATAGGCGAAGAGGTGCCGCCTCCAATTTCTTGAGCGTCTATTGTGATTGCAGCCTTCAAGAAAAGCGAGCCGTCGCCACCCCTTGCACGTCTTTCGCGCGACCGTCGCTCAAGGAATTGGAGGCGGCACCCCTTCGCCTATGCTCAGAGAGGGCCGCCTCTACACCGGTTTTTGGAGTGCTTCGCGCGAGTCCCGCCGCTACTTCTTCGCCTTCCGCATCATCGCCATCGCCTCGTCCCGGAACGGGCTTTCCGCGAATTGCGTCATCACCGTCTCGTACGCGTGCCGGGCGTCTTCGGTTTTGCCTTGCTGGTCGAGGATGCGGCCCTGCGCGATGTACGCGGCGGCGGCGGAAAACGACGTTGGGTAGTTCGTCGTCACCTTCTTGTAGCTCACCAGGGCGTCGTCGAGCTTGCCCTGCGCTTCCTGGTTGGCGGCGAGGCTCGTGTAGGCGCCCGAGATCAGGCTGTGCTTCGGGAAGCGCTCGATGAAGCTCTTCAGCGCCGCGGTCGATTCATCCAGCTTGCCCTCGGCGCGCAGTTTGTCGGCCAGCAGGAGCAGCGCGTTGGCGGCGGCGGCACTCTTGGGATATTCGTCCGCGACCTTCTTGTAATCCCCGGTCGTCTTCGCGCCGGCCAGCGCCGCCTCGGAGTTCTCGCGCGCCGTTTGCTGGATCTTCCAGTACGTGAAGTAGAGCGCCAGCGCCACGACCAGCATCGTCAGGTACATCAGGATCTGGCTCCGGTACTTGATCCAGAAGACGAGCGGGTCGAATTCTTCGGGGGCGGAGGAGGCGGGTGGAGTCGTCGCGGCGGGGCTGGCCATAAAAAGGGGCGGCAAACCTCGCAAACCTCGGGGCGGCTGGCAAGCGCCTCCGCAAGATCATTTGCGCGCCTTTCGGGTTTTGACCGCGCGCCGCCGCTCTGGGAGGATGCGCTTTCGGCGTCCGCCGCTTGCTTTCATGAAACCAGATTTCTCCGCCCCGCAGAACTTCATCAACCGTGAGCTGAGCTGGCTGGAGTTCAATCGGCGCGTGCTGGAGGAGGCCGCCGACCCGAGCCAGCCGCTGCTCGAGCGCGTGAAATTCCTCGCGATCTTCAGCTCCAATCTCGACGAGTTCTTCGAGATTCGCGTCGCCGGCTTGCAGCAGCAAATCGAGAGCGCCGTCACCGAGACCGGGCCGGACGACATGCTGCCGGGCGAGATTCTCGACCACATCCACCGAGGGGTCCACGAGCTCTACACCACGCAATACGCGCTCTGGTACGACAAGATCCTCCCCGCCCTCGCCACGGAGCGCATCCGCATCCTCGCGCCGGCGGACCTGACCGACGGCGACCGCAAATGGGCCGCGAAGTTCTTCGCCGCCGAGGTTTTCCCCGTGCTGACGCCGCTCGCCGTCGACGCCAGCCACCCCTTCCCGCAGGTCGTCAACAAGAGCCACAACCTCATCGTGCGCGCGCGCAAGCCGCGCAGCAAAGGCGAGCCGCTCTACGCGATCGTCCAGGTGCCACGCTCGGTGAAGGGGCTGCTGCGGTTGCAGCCGCGCAAGGACGACGGCGGCGAGCGGTGGGACTACCTCTTCCTTGCCGACCTCGTGAAAATGCACATCGGCGAGCTGTTTCAGGGGCTGAAGATCGAGGGCGTGCATGACTTTCGCATCACGCGCAACAGCGACCTGTACATCGACGAAGAGGAAGCGGTGAACCTGCTGCACACGCTGGAGCAGGAGCTCATCCGCGCGCGCAAAGGCGACGCCGTCCGCATCGAGGTCGAGGAAAGCTGCCCGGCCGATATCCAGAGCCTGCTGCTCGAGCGGTTCCAGCTCACGGAGGCGGACCTGTACAAGGTGCGGAGCCCGCTCAGCATGACGCAGCTCGAGCCGCTCTTCGCCGGCGAGGCTTTCGCGCGGCTGAAGGACCGGCCCTTTGTCCCGATCTTCAGCGACGCCCTGCCGCGGCGCGCGAACATCTTC
>DASYIS010000069.1:0-9714 GCA_035997375.1 Chthoniobacteraceae bacterium | reverse complement strand
GCTCCATGGCCAAGGACGACTGGGTCGTGCTCCAGATTTTCAGCAATGCCAAGGGCGCGAAGACGTGGCGGCACAATCACCCGCACCCGACTTTCAGCGCGGACGGCCGGCGGGTTTACTACAATGTGAACTCGGGCGACTGGACGACGCTCATGGTCGCGGAGTCCTCCATGGGGAGCTAGCAAACCCCGGCGCGATCCAAACATGATAAGTCGAAACCACGCAGTTGCGCAGCTGCCGCAGGCAGCTTGGTCCGGGGAGCACACGCGCCCTCGCGTGTTCTGCCCGGCGCCCTCGCCGGGCAGCGCGTGTTCAACGAACCGCGGGTGCAAACTTCCTAAACGGCGTGCCGCGCGCCTCCGGATTCGGCGAGGGCGCCGAATCCGGCACGCGAGGGCGCGTGCGCTCCCCGGGCCGTTCGCGCTTCGCGCTCATCTGCATCCTTCCTCATGAACGCCTCTCCCTTATCCAGCACCGCCCGCACACTCTCGCGCCGCGAGGCGATCCGCCGGATCCTCGCGGTCACGGCCGTGGCCTCCGCGCTAAATCTGCGCGGCTTCGCGGCCGAGCTCGACGCGCCCGGCCTTGGCTTCGACCCCAATCTGCTCAAGAAAGAAATCCCGTGGCCGCGCCTGCTCACCGACGCCGAGAAAAAGACCGTGGCCGCGCTCGCGGATGTCATCATTCCCGCGGATGAGTTCGGCCCCGCGGCGAGCGCAGTCGGCGTGCCGGATTTCATCGATGAATGGGTGAGCGCGCCGTACGACCAGCAGGTGAAGGATCGCAAGTTGATCCGCGATGGGCTGGCGTGGCTGGATGGCGAAGCGAACAAACGCTTTGGCAAGGGCTTCGCGGATAGCGCGGTCGCGCAACAGACCGCGCTCCTTGAGGACATCGTAAAGGAAGGGACCGACGCGCGAAAGCAGGCGAAGGCGTTCTTCACCGTCTTCCGCGATCGCGCGGCGGGTGGTTACTACACAACGCCCGAAGGATGGAAGGCGATCGGCTACACGGGCAATGTGCCGACGGGGGAATTTACCGGGCCGCCGCCCGAGGCGCTCGCGCACGCCGGGCTGGCCTGAGCCAATGAATTCCCGATAAGCCACATGGGTTCCACGCCGTTCTCTTCCCTCTTGGGTGGCATCGGCGCCTTTGTCTGCGCCACGCTCTTTAAGTATCGTCTGCTCTGGTTCCTCCACGACGACACAATTCTTAGTGGAGGGCGGCAGGTTTCAACCGCCGAGTTCGCAGCACTCATGTCACGAATGTTCTACATTGGGGGCGCCGTTTTGATCGTCCTCGCGTTCGTGCTGCTCTTCACACTTTCCGAGGAGCGCAGGCGACGTATCGCTCAGTTTCCTCGCTGGCAGCGCTTTCTTTTCTGGCCGATCGACCGCCATATCGCCCCCCGAAATCGTGGTTCGTGAGCCGTCGCGTAACTCATCCCCTCTTCCCATGCCCTTCCTCACCACCTCCAAAACCCGCGCCCCACGTTACGACGCCATCGTCGTCGGCAGCGGCGCCGCGGGCGGCATGGCCGCCTATGTCCTCGCGAAGGGCGGCGCCAAAGTGCTGATGCTCGAAGCCGGCCGCAACTATGATCCGGTGACCGAGACGCCGATGTTTCAGAGCCAGGCCGATGCGCCCCTGCGCGGCGTCTCGACGCCCGAGAAACCGAACGGCTTCTACGATGCGAACATCGGCGGCTGGGCGGTGCCGGGCGAGCCGTACGTCGTCCGCGACACGGCGAAGGATTCGTGGACCGAAGGGACGGTGCAGAATCGCATGAAGACGTCGCAGAACTTCATGTGGTGGCGCGCGCGCATGCTCGGCGGCCGCACTAATCACTATGGGCGCGTGCACTTGCGGATGGGGCCGCGCGATTTCAAGCCGCGCAGCACCGACGGCCTCGGCTTCGACTGGCCGATCACCTACGAGGAGGTCGCGCCGTGGTACGACAAGGTGGATGAGTTCACCGGCCTCTACGGCTCGGCGGAAGGGCTGCCGAACGACCCCGACAGCCCGCACTTTCAGCCGCCGCCCAAGCCGCGCGCCTACGAGTTGCTCTTCCAGCGCGGCGGCAAGAAGATCGGCATCCCGGTCATCCCGTCGCGCATGGCCATTCTCACCAAGCCGCTCCCCGGCCGCGCGCCGTGCTTTTACGCGACGCCGTGCGGACGCGGTTGCTCGATCAAGGCCAACTTCCAATCGCCCACCGTCCTCATCCCGCCGGCGCTCGAGACCGGCAACCTCGACATCATCACCGACGCCATGGCGCGCGAGGTCACGGTCGATGCGCAGGGCCGCGCGACCGGCGTCCATTTCATCGACAAGCAGACCGGCAAGGAAGAGCACGCCGCCTCGCGCATCGTGATCCTCGGCGCGAGCGCGCTGGAGACCGCGCGCATCCTGCTCAACTCGAAGTCCGCGAAATTTCCCAACGGCCTCGGCGCTTCCACGGGCCACCTCGGCCGCTGGCTCACCGACTCCACCGGCTCCAGCCTCGGCGGCCAGATTCCCGTGCTGGAAAACATGCCGTTGCACAATGAAGACGGCACCTCCTCCATGCACACCTACGCGCCGTTTTCCGAGGCGATGGCCGCGAGCGCGAAGGCGATGGGCTCACCGCGCGGCTACTACATGGCGTGGGGTGGGGGACGGACGATGCCGAACATGGGAAGCGTCAGCTCGGCCCGCGTCGGCGACCTGTTCGGCACGAAGCTGAAACAGGAGGCGCGCCGCTATTTCGGCAGCTTCGTCGACCTCCACGCGCGCGGCGAGATGATCCCGAACGAGAAGAGCTTTCTCGAGCTCGATCCCGACAAGAAGGACAAGTGGGGCATCCCGGTCCCGCGCTTCCATTTCGAGTGGAGCGACTACGAGATCCAGCAGGTCGCGCACATGCAAAAGACCTTCGCCGAGCTCATCACCGCCGCCGGCGGCAAGCCGAGCGCGCCCGCCGCCGATCCGCGCACCGCGATGACCGCCGGCGGCAGCGTGAACCACGAGATCGGCGTCACCCGCATGAGCGCGAAGCCCGCCGACGGCGTCACCGATCCCTTCGGCAAAGTCTGGGACTGCCCGAACGTCCTCGTCGCCGATGGCGGCACCTTCGTCTCCAATCCCTACAAGAACCCGACCCTCACCATCCTTGCCCTCGCGTGGCGGCAGGCCGAGCACGTGCTGGCGGAGATGAAAAAGGGCAGCGTGCCGACGCCGGCCTGAGGCGGCGTCTTTGTTCCTCGTTACTGGGAGGGAGTATCCGCTGGATCTTCGCGCACGAGGGAGGACTCGGAGTCAAGCGGTGGCCGCGCCGGCGAACCGAGCTTGCGATGATCTCGTTCTCCGGAGGGGAGCAACTCGTCCGCCTTCTTAACCTTGGTTCCGAGGCCAGCCACTGGCGCGAAGGTCACTCCCCGCCTCGCTGACTCCCGTTCCCGCTCGCGGATGAAATCCATGAATTTGCCCACGTCATACCCCGACTTGCGGGCTAGTTCCTCACGCGTGGCGCGGATTTCCGTCAGGATCGGGTTCGGTTCCATAAGATCACAGTGGCAGGAGTTCCTCCGGTGTGCAAATCACCGGACAGGAGAAACCGCGCGCGGCGCAGGCCCGTTCGATGCGGCGGAAGAGGTGGGGATTATTGATGTGCTTGCAGTTCCAAGTGAGCAGGAAATCCATCGCATGGACGGCCGAGAAGGCGATGTGCGAAGCATCCGGCGTCGCGACTTCCGGGACGATCCCGCTGCTCAGCAGATCTTTAATCAACTCGTCCACCTCCGGTTGCGCAGGCAGTCGAGGAATGCCGTCCAACTTTCGCAACCGCGCCTCCGCCATGGTTGCATCACCGCCCGCGACTTCCACCTCAACGACTTCCGAAGTGAAGAGTTCATATTCGTGTCGGCAAGTCTCCCACCATGTTTCCGTCGTTTCTTGATCCGCCGCCAGCCGCAAGTCTCGGCTCCGCCGCGCCGTCAAATAGCTCGGGATCGTGGTCTCGAGGTAGAGTGTGGGGAGATTCATCTACTGGAGTGGCGAGCAAAGTTCCGTGGGAAAGCGTGCTTACGCCCCCACCGTCACCAACACGTGCCCGTTCGCGTCCACCGAGGTGGGAAAGACCGGGAGGTTGCAGGTGGCGGGGCCGTGGACGACCCGGCCGGCCGGGTCGAAATGCGAGCCGTGGCAGGGACAATGGAAAGTCCGGTCGGCCTGCGGTTCCAGCTCGCAGCGGCGGTGGGTGCAGTACGACGAGAGCGCGATCACTTTTCCGCCCTGCCGGGTGAGAAAAAACCCCTGGCCCTGGTGCGCGCTGGAGATTGCGCCCTCCGCGACCTGGCCGGCGGGGCCGGCATCCACGACGTGCCCCGCGCCATGGCCGGAGCCGCCGGCGGGGACGGATTCGCAGCCGGCCACCGCCAGGGTGGAGGCGGTCAACAGCAGGAACTCACGGCGGCTCAAGGCGCCCTCGCGGCAGCAGGCGGGCTTCATGCGCCCGATCAGAATTCGAAGACGAGGCTCGTGTAAACGCCCGAATGGAAATCTTCCCGGGCGATGTTGTTCAAGGGGAAGACGTAGCCGACGCCGAGCCGGGGCTGGATCTTTCCGATCGAGTCGAGATTGATCCGCACGCCGGCGAGGCCGGTGAGATTGTCCACGCCCTCCTCCTCTTTGTTGAGGCCGTGTTCGCCAGAAAGCTCAAACACCGGGATGATCTGTTGCACGCCCGGGATCGGCAGCACCTTGTGGTCGATGGTGAACCCGAGCGTGAACCCGTACTCGAAGGCGCGGGAGCCGCCTGCTTCGCCCGGCCCGGTGACGAACGACAGGCCGGCGACGGTCTGCAGCGTCAGCAAGCCAAAGCGGGTGTCGTTGAAAATCTTCGGCACGAGTTCGCCGTTCTTGCTCACGGCCGAGCCGTTCGGAATCCCCCACTCGAAGGCCACGCCGAAGGTGGTGTCGAAGGTCTTGCCCTGGTTCACCCATTGGAACACCGGAACACGGGCGCCGAGGTCGATGTTCGCGATCCCGTCGACGCGCTCGCCGGGTGCGACGTTTCGCTCGTAGGGGACTTCCAGTTCAAGGGTCACCGGGCCGAGCGATTTCTCGATTTCCACGCGGAAGTTGTCGGTGTGGGAGGAGCCGCGCGCGGTGCGGAGCCAGTCGAAGCGGATCTCGCCTTCCTCGAGGTCCGAGTCATCGATGAGGAACGGCTCGGGAAAGAGGCCCTTGCCGTACGAGCTGTTCCGGTCGAGCAGGCCGAAAAGACCGTAGCGCGATTCGGAGGTCGCCGGGGCGCCGGGGGCGTCTCCGGCCTGCACGTGGGCAAGACTGAGGGCGACAACGGCGGCGGCGAGGAGAGGGGGACGGCGGAGATGGGCGAAGTTCACGACAGCGAGGTGTAGGGAAGAGTGGGGAGCCGCGCTTGCTCAGAATTGCTCAGGCGCCGCTCGAACTTGCGCGCGCCTCACGTGGCGGGGGCGGTCAGGCGCCGCGAGTCACCTTTCTCGTCAGCAGCCCAAGCGCGGCAGGCCAGTGCCGCGCGACGCGCAAGAGGCCCGCCGCCAACTGGGGATGCTTGCACGCCGCGCGCGCGAGCCCATTCACCCACAAACGCCCCCGGTACAGCGCGCGGCTCTCTTGCGCATACGAATCGAGCCGGTGCTCGATGATGCATCGCGCCGCCAACTCGCCCGTGGCGAGCGCGTAGTAGATGCCTTCGCCCGTGAACGGCTCGACCACGCGCGCGGTGTCACCGATGAGTAGGAGTGTCGGCTCCGGCGAGGTGATGGCACGGCGCTCCAGCGGCGCGATCGAGCGCCACGGCTGATCGGCGGGAAGCTGAAACTCCGCGGTCGCCCACGCTTTCACCGCGCCGATGCGTGCGGGACTCGCGACCAGGCAGAGGTTCGCACGGCCCGCGCCAACATCGGCGAGACCGCAATAGCCGTCGGGCAGGAAGCGCATGACCACGCGCGCCTGGGCCGACGACGGCAGTGGGAGATGGGTTTGCAGGCCCACGCGGTCCTTGGCCGCCGGCGGCATGAGACCGAGCAGGCGCGCGACGGTCGAGTTGCGGCCATCCGCGGCCACGAGAATGCCGGCGCGATGACGCTCCCCGGCGGCGGTCACCTCCCAGCCCGCGGGGGAAGCAAGGCGCGCAACTTCGGTGACGGCGCTCTCCTCGACCACGGTCGCTCCCGCGGCGCGGGCGTGGTTGAGCAGCAAGTGGTCGAATTCGCGTCGCGGCACCGCGATCTCGCCGCGCCCGGCGGGCGGCAGCGGGTAGTCGAGCAGCCGGCCCGCGGCGTCCGCGAAGGTGACGGTTGCGAGCCGCGCATGCGGCATTTCCAGCACGCGCGCCGCCACGCCAAGGCGGTCCAGGATCGGCCAGGAGTTGGGGTTCAGGCAATCGCCGCAGACCTTCTCGCGCGGGAAAGTGGCGCGCTCCAGCAGTGTGACGTTCAGCCCCGCCTGCGCGCAAAAGGCCGCGCAGACGGACCCAGCGGGGCCGCCGCCGACGATGAGGATCGTCGTCCCCTCAGGTGCCGCCTCACTTTGATCAGGCGTTGATTTCAAGTGGAACCCTCAAGAAGTTGGAGGCGCTGCCGGTTCGCCAATGAGACTGCCTCGAAACGCGAGGGCTGGATGGCCGAAGGCCTGCAACAAGCCAGCCCAGGGCAACGCCCTGGGTAAATCGCCACCTGCGAACCGCCCTGAAAGGGCGGCACAATCGACGCTCTTGTGACGCCCCTTCAGGGCTATTCCGTTAGACGCTTCAACCCAGGGCGTTGCCCTGGGCTGGCTTGTTGCAGGCCTTCGGCCATCCAGACCTCCGTGGCCCATCACACAAACGTCCCCGCGATCGTATCCGCGACCAGCCGGCCGCGGCGCGTGAGGACGAGGCGATCGGCCACCGGCTCCAGGAAACCCTCGGCCTCGTACTCCGCGACTTCCGCCGGCCACTCGGCGAGCGCCGCGCGGTCGATGCCGCCGCTCGTGCGCAGCGAAAAGGCGATCTGCTCCGCGCGGCGCACGGCGGGCGGCAGCACTTCCTCGAACGACTCGGCATGCGTGCCGGCGGCGATGCGCGCGGTGTAGGTCGTGGTGTCGGGGACATTCTGCCAGCGTCGCGCGCCAACGGTGGAAAACGCGCTCGGGCCGAGGCCGAGGTAATCGCGCGCAGTCCAGTAGGCGAGGTTGTGGTCGCACGCGCGTCCGGGGCGCGCGTAGTTGGAGATCTCGTATTGCGCGTAGCCGCCGGCGCCGAGGAGATCCATCGTCAGCTCGAAGAGATCGGCATCCCACCCTTCATCCGGCCGGTACTCGCCGCTCTGGAAGCGCTGATAGAATGCCGTGTCCTCCTCGTAAGTCAGGCAGTACGCGGAGATGTGCTCGGGCGCGAGGGCGATCGTTTTCTCCAGCGTGCTCCGCCATTGCGCCCGCGTCTGGGTCGGGACCGCGAACATGAAATCGAGGTTCACATTCGTGAAGCCCGCCTCGCGCAGGATCTCGTAACTCCGCTCCGCCTGCGCGGCGTGGTGCACGCGCCCGAGCACCTTCAGCAGCGCGTCGTCCCACGATTGCACCCCCATGGAAATGCGGCTGACCCCGAGCTCGCGCAGCGCCGTCGCCTTCTCCAGCGAGACGGTCGCGGGATTCATCTCCAGCGTCCACTCGTGCAGCCGCGACAGGTCCAGCCGTTCGCGCAAGCCGGTGAGCAAGTACGTGAGCTGCGGCGTGGAGAGCGCGCTCGGCGTTCCGCCCCCGAAAAAGATCGTCTCCGGCTGCACCGGCCGATCGCGTTGGCGGAGATCGAGCTCGGCGAGGACGGCATCGAGAAACGCCTGCGTCTTGTTGCGATCGCTCGCCTCTTTGTAAAAGGAACAGTACGGGCACACCTTCGGACAGAAGGGGATGTGGACGTACAAGTGGCGGATCGGCTCCATGAGAACGGACAGTATCCCGCAGGGTGAAGGGGATCGCTACTGGAAACGGCGGGTGGGAGCCGGGCTTGGAGTCGCGCGCTCGTGGACCTTCAATTCCGGCAGTTCCAAATCGATGATGAGCGGACGGTGATCGCTGCCGCGGCTTCCAGCCGGTTCATCCAGTACCTGGGCGCCGCGCAGATTTGAGCGCCACGCCTCCGGGAGGAAGCAATAGTCGAGGTGAAAGCCGTTCGCCTCCTGCCACCGCCAGTAATGCGTCGGCGGCTCGGCGCCCGCCCCGTTGCGCGCGTGGAAGGCGCTCACCAGCCCGAATTCATCCCGCAGCCACGCTTCGAGCGTTCCGTGCGCCGGCTTCCCCGGCCGATCGAACCTGGCGTGGCTGTTGAAGTCACCTGCGATCACGATCGGCCCCTCCCGGAGCAGCGTCGCGTGCGCCGCGAGGCCGTGCCGGATCGCTTCCACATAGGTCGGGCGCGGCTTCGCCCACACGCCGAACACCGTGAGCTTGAACCCCGTCGCCCGGTGCTCGACCCGGATCGGGACGACCGAGTCGTTGCTCCCGGCCGCCGGCGCGACCGGCGTCAACTCGAACCCGTCGCTCGCGACAAACGCCATGCCGTGCCGCGGATTGTCGCCGAACCACCGAACGCGCTCCGTGTTCGACGCCGGCCTTGCGCACTCCTGCAGCAAGAGCAAGTCCGGCGCGAGATCGGCGACCTGCGCGGCGCGCGCGAGGCACTCGCCACGAAAGCAATTCCAAGTCACCAGGCGCATGTTGGGCGTGAGCGGCGGTTGCGGCGCGCGGCCGTGGCGGCGCTCGACTCCCTTGTTCATTTTTCCCGGTCGCGCTCCCGGTATGCCGCCTCGAGATTCTTCTGATCAATGTCCTTCCCGGTCAGGGTCAAGGAAACGAGGTGCGCCCGAAGCCACACGCCGAGCTTGCTCTTTGGCGTCGGCCATTTGCTCTCCTTGCCGCCAACCATAAAGCCGCTGACAATCCAAATCTGTCCCTTGCCGTCCTTCCCGATGAGTTTCATTTGGAGACTCCGGCGGTCACCACCCTTGATGAACTCTGTCGTCACGAGCGTCGCCGCCGTTTGGTCGGACAATTTGACCGCCTCCACGGATTCGTTACCCACCATCTTCAATTGCGGATTCTTGGTGGCACTCCTGGCCAGTTCCTTGGCGATGGTCTCGGTTGACTCCTCGGCCGGTGGGAATTTCTCCACGGTCAATCCGATCTGCAGCGGTGCTCCTGTCTCATCGACCGCCGGAACCCCAAGGCCGTCGCCCTGCCGATAAATCGGCATCGTGGGTTTCATGCCGTCCATGCTCCGCCATCCTTTCGGAACAGCAACCTTCGCGGACTCGGCCGATCCGGTTTCCCAACCGGCGCCAGAATGGTCGGCAGCGCAAACGGTGTAACAGAGGGTCAGAAGCAGTAGTATGACTTTCATGATAGGTGTTCCAATCGCCTCCCATCGACGGCCAAGCCACTCATCCCGTGAATCTCGCCCCTCCTTCGAACAGGAAGGTCGCCGGGGTTCGCCGCCGCGCAGCACCTACGACTTTTTGACGATTCCCGCCACCTCATTCACGGCGAATAGTGCAACGGTGGGCGGTGGAGTAAAGCTGTTCCCCGCCGCTACGAACCGAAAGACCAAAACGGTGCCAGGAGGCTCGATCAAGTCTTTGTCCACTTGGTAAGAGTCGGCAGACACACTCACCGGATTGGCTGCCCCGCCCTTCAGATAGACCAGGAATTGAT
>DASYIS010000068.1:0-12746 GCA_035997375.1 Chthoniobacteraceae bacterium | reverse complement strand
GAGAAAGCTTTCGGGAGTGCCGTGCAAAGTGTCGGTGGTTGTTTTCATCACCAGCTACATCGCATCCGCACGGCGCTCCCGCCCTTTGGTTGCCCGGCTTCGCCGCGCTAGGTTCATTCGTGTCCATTCGTGGTTCAACTTCTCAATCGAGCCACGCGATCGGGATTCACGTTTCGCGCTGGATCTCGACAGACTGCTTTGCGCCGTCGGCCTCAAGGCCGCAGCTTGATCCGCGCCGCGAAACGCGAACAAAACTCCCGCCGGCGCGCGTATAACGGTGAAGGGGATAGAAGGGTAGATCACGCGGAGGCAGCGCGCACATCAGCCGAGCAACTCGACCCGGCCCGCGGCGCCGTCCACGCGCACGCGCCGGCCGTTTTGCAACCGCGTCAGCGACTCTTTGACGGACATGACCGCTGGAATCCGCATCTCGCGCGCGGTCACGGCGCCGTGCGAAAGCGGTCCGCCGCTTTCGGTCACCACCGCCGCGGCGCTGTAGAACAAGGGGGTCCACGTGGGGTTCGTCGTGCGCGCCACCAGCACCGCTCCCTTGGGGAACTTCGCAAAATCATCCGGGGTCAACACGAGAAACACCGGCCCTTCCGCCACGCCGGGGCTTCCAGGCAATCCGGTCAATACATCGCCGCCCTCGCTGGCGGCCTCATTTTGGCCGAGAATCCATTCGGGGGTACGTGCCTGATCCGCAAGGTAAGCCGCCTTCTGCTCGCGCACTTGGGACGAGAATTGCTCCCACACCTCCGGCGAATCCACCGTCACCGCGCGCTCGATCTGCTCCTGATGCGCGAAGAAAACATCCATCGGTTCCGCCAGGATGCCCCGCGGCACGAGGCATTCGCCCAGGGCGCGCAGACCACGGCGCAGCACGGGCGTCAGCCGGGTCGTCTGATAATGCTCCAGGTCGTCGAGGCTCGTGTAAGTGCGGGCCAGGCGGAGCAACTCGTGGAAGAAGAAATGCAGGTCCGCCGGCAGCTTCGCGAACAAGGTCACCTCGGCCTGTTGCGCGCGCACTTTCAGCTCGCGCTCCTTCTCCTTCGGCGTGCGATCCATCGGCGTCTGCAGGATGAGCCGGAGGTTATCGAGCACGATCCAGGGCGCCTCGCTCCACGTCGCCGTGTAGGCATCGAAATCCACCTCGCGATGCCCGTGGTCGCGGAGAAACCGCTGGAGCTGGGCGTTGAACCCGGGGTATCCGGCGAGCGCATCGCGGGCGATCAGTTCGCGCGAAGGCGTACCACAAATCCATTCCTCCAACACTCCGTCTTGCCGGGCAAGCAGCGCCAGCTCGAACAATTCTTTGTTGATCTGCCCAGTCTTCGTTTCGCACCACGCCATGAGGTGATCGAAGAGCAGGTCCGCGTCCGCCGGGCCGATGACGAGCTTCAGCAGCCCATGCAAAATCCGGTAGATCATGCCGTGCGCAATCGAGATGGCGATGTTCGGCAGAAAGTACTGCGCACCGTGCTCGTTCACCGCGAGCACGTGCCGCCAGATTTCCAACGGGGTCCGGCCTGCCAACGGCTCGGCCTGAAACCGGCCCAGGGTGACGAGATAATGGTCCAGGTCGCGCATCCACGCGATGGGCAGATCCTGCACCCAGCCGAATTGCTCGCGCAACTGCGGGATGGCCGCGCGCAGCTCGTCCGGCGAATGCACGACAAACGGCGCGCGCCGGGCGTAAAGCTCAACGGCGTTCTGGTTCCCATAGATGTAGTGGTCGAACTTCGCGAACCACTTGCCCGCAAAAGGCGGAAAACCGAGCAGGCCGAACGAATGGTTCAGGGATCGATGAAAGCCGGACTCGACGAAATCCCAGGTGAGCGGCGTGATGACGTTGGGAAACCGTTCGGCGGATTCATCGCGGGTCCAGCGCGGCGGGATGGTGGTGATGGGACGCGACTGGAGCAGCCAGAGCTGGCCGTCGGCAAACGCCCATTCGATGTCCTGCGGAAAGGCGTAGCTCGCCTCGACCCGGAGGAGCAGGTCCGCCAAAGCCGCCAGTTGGCCGTCGTGCAGGCTGGGTATTTCCGCCTCCGCGCCGGCCAGGTGGACTTCGCGCGTGCCCGAGGCCGCGCTGACCACCTGGCGGGATTTTTGCCCGATATGCGCCGAGCGCACCGCGCGCGTGGACTTGTCGAGAATCCACTGATCCACCTCGCCCTCGCCGCTGACCACGGATTCCCCGAGGCCGAAGTTGGCGTTGATGACCATCTCGCCGAGCTGGCCGTTGACCGGATTGATGCTGAAGCCGACGCCCGCCGTCTCGCTCGGGACCATTTGCTGCACCACGACCGCCATCGCGGCTTGGGCGTGGTCGAAACCTTGCTGGTGCCGATACGCAATCGCCCGATCCGCCCAAAGGGAAACGTAGCACCCGCGGACCCGCGCCAGCACGTCCGCCACCCCCACCGCGTTCAGGAAAGTCTCGTGCTGGCCGGCAAACGCGGCGCCCGCAAGGTCTTCCATCGTGGAGGAGGAGCGGACGGAAAAGGCGGTGCCCTCCGGGAACTGCCCAAGCTGTTCCTCGATCTCCTCCGCGGCGGATGGCGGGAGCGGCAGCCGCGAGATTTCCGCCTGCAACACTTCACTCTCCGCACGCAGCGCGGTCGCGTCCTGAAACGGCAGCGCGGCGACGCGACGGAGGAATTCATCCGCCCCCGTGATGAAATCTCGATAGACGGGTGCGCTCACGATGAAACCACGCGGCACCGGAAAGCCGCGTTGGGTGAGGAGCGAAAGGTTTGCGCCTTTGCCGCCGCTCAATTCGAGCAGCGGGGCCAGCGGGTCATCGAAGCGGAAGGTGTGAGTCATGGTTCAATTGAAAGTTGCAGGCGCACCGTTACCTTTCGCCCAGCGCTCTACGAGCCACAGCGCAAAAGCCGCGAGCGCAAAGCCCGCCAGGACGTCCACCAGGTAATGGTAGCGCAGATAAATGGTCGCCAGCCACAGGCCCGTGCAGGGCACGACGTAAAGTCGAAATCGCCGGCGGGCGTGCTGGCGATCGAAAAACAAAAGAAAGCACGAGACCGCGCAGTGCAGACTGGGAAAAACATCCACGCCGTTGCTGCCATGGGCGACGACGTAAGCGTTGAGCCGGGTGATCGCCCAACCCGTGAGCGGCACAGCAAATTGATCCGCCATCGCGAGATATGGCCCGGCGGCTGGCACGAAGGAGTAGCCGAGAAATCCGAACGCATAGATCGTGAACAGGCCGACGAATAGGCGGCGAAGCATCGGCCATCCCCGCCACGCGTAATATATCCAACTGATGAGCAGGTAGGGGAAGAACAGCAGGTAGCAGAAGCTAAGTGTCTCCGTCAGCCAGGGCGCGACCATGGTTTGGGCGCGCAGGCTCGGGGTCGTTCCGACCAGCATGGCATCCATCTGCTGCAACACCGCGTCCCGCCGGTGCGACGCCACCTTCAGCGCGGTGGAACCCATCGTCATGAAGACCACGTTCATGAGCACGGGATATTGCCATAGCCGTACGAGCCAACGCGCCCGGGTTTCGCGCACCTCGCACCACGCAAGCAGGCCGGCGTTGACCAGCACCAAGGCGAGATAGAGCACCGCATCCGGGTCCAGCGGCCCTACCGCGGCGACCAACCGCAGCCAGGTCACGAACAGGAACGCACCGAAGAACCATTCGTGCGGCAGGAGCCTGGGTTTGCGGAGCCCGTTCATGAGCGAGCGAGCGCTTGCAGGACCGACTGGTGAAACGCATGCGCCCGCGGGGCCAGATCCCGGTGGACCAGTCCGTTCCAAACGCTGACGCCGACTTTTTTTGCGCGGTAAAGCGACTTCAGAGCCGCGACCGTGAGCAGCACGTAACCCAGCACCCACGCCCAACCCGCAAAGCACGCGAGCGAGAGGTTGACGACGCCAAACCAAAGCACAAACAGCGGCAGCCCGACGAGGTTCCGCCAGAGCGCAATGACGTTCCGGTCATCGGCAAACTTGCGGGCGGCCAGCCAGCCCAGGAACAGCGGAGGAGCATTGACCAGCGCCCCGGCGAGCACGAGCGGCCCGAGCCCGAGCAGCAGCACCAGGTAGAGCATCCACGGCCCGATCGGGAAAAGAGGCACGCCTTGATGCAACAGCACCCGTCGCGCGGCGAGTCGCGACGTCAGGTCCCGCCAGCCGGCCAGCAAAGGCTCCGGCACCCCGGCTTCCAGCGCTTTGAGTGCGGCAAAATAACTGCGCGGCGTCCCCAGCGTCGCGACGTAAGCAATGCGCTGGGCATCTTCCTGAGCTTCGGCCGAGGGAAAATTCGTGCCGACGGATTCCAAGGCGGTGGTGATGCGCCGCTTCATTTCCTTGAGCCGGGCCAGTTCGCTCGAGCCGTCCGGAAACTCCGTGGCAATCGGTTCACCCACGACGACCTCGACCTTGCTCCGGAAGGCCCACGCGCGCTCGTAATGGATGCCGAGCGGCACGACGCGGAGCGGGACGCCCCGCCCCAGCGCATCCAACGCAATGCGCGCCGCGCCGCTCTTGAAAGGCAAATGACGGGGACCCAGCGAGCTGGTGCCTTCGGGGAAAACGAACAAGTCGCCGCCGCTGGCGAGCAGTTGCATGCACTCGCGCAGCGCCTCGTCATTTTGACCGCGATCCTCCTCATCGCTTTTGCGCGCGACGGCGATGCCGCAAAAGAACAGCCGCCCGAAAAAGCTGCGGCGCAATTGGGTCGAGATCAGAAAAACGCCGCGCGGCACGGCCTGGCGATAGACAAACCCGTCCACGGCGCCATTGCGGTGCAGTCCCACATACAGGTTCGGGCCGCTGGCGGACACGCGTTCCGGATGGAGCACCGTAATTCGCTCGAAATAAACTCGCGCGCAGAGCCGGTGACAGCCGGCATACCAGAGCCGTTTCATGCGGCCGGCGCAGGCAGGGGCTTGGAGTTCGCGGGCGGTCATGGGCAACCGAAGCTTTGGGTCTCGCAGTGTCGCCAGGGGTATCCAGATAGGCGAGGCGATATGCTGCTTTTTGGATGCCGGCGACGGTGCGCGCGGCTCCGCCTCACCGCCACGCTCGACGCCGCGCGGCCTCGGGCTTAGGAAAGCGGTCGGAAATGAACCCCACTTTCCTTCCCTCCACCGTCTTCGCTTTCCTCCTCGCGGCGATGTCCGCGACGGCCGCGGAGTTTCCGCCGCCCTTCAACACCGAGGTCGACCCGAGCTCGCCGATGCCCGCCGCCGAGGCGGCGGCGAGCATGCGGGTGCCGCCGGGGTTCAAGGTCGACCTCTTCGCCGCGGAGCCGGAGGTGCAGAACCCGATCGCCATGGCGTTCGATGCGCGCGGGCGGATGTGGGTCGCGGAGAATTACACCTATGCCGGCGGGTCGCAGCGCTTCGACCTCGCGCTGCGCGACCGCGTCCTCATCTTCGAGGACAAAAACCACGACGGTCGCGCGGATTCGCGCAAGGTCTTTACCGACGACGTGCAGATGCTGACGAGCGTCGAGACGGGCCGCGGCGGGGTCTGGCTGATGTGCCCGCCGCAGTTGCTCTTCATTCCCGATGCGAACGGCGACGACGTGCCCGACGGTCCGCCGCAAGTGGTGCTCGATGGCTTCACGGTCGCGCCGAGCAATTACCACAACTTCGCCAACGGCCTGCGTTGGGGCCCGGACGGCTGGCTGTACGGGCGCTGCGGCCACTCGTGCCCAGGCCGGCTCGGCGTGCCCGGCACGCCGGATGACCAGCGCGTACCGATCAAGGGCGGCATCTGGCGGTATCATCCGGAGCGGAAAATCGTCGAGGTGCTCACGCATGGGACGACGAATCCGTGGGGGCATGATTGGGATGAAAACGGCGAGCTGTTTTTCATCAACACCGTCACCGGCCATCTCTGGCATCTCATCCACGGCGCGCATCTGGTGGACTCGCGGCCGTCGCCGAATCCCGGCGTCTACGAGCGGCTCGACACGATCGCCGATCACTACCACTACGACCGGAGCGGTGGGGCGGGAGCGTTGCGCGCCGGCTCGGCGAGCGAGCTCGGCGGCGGCCACGCGCACATCGGCATGATGATCTACCAGGCCCACACGTGGCCGGAGCAATATTGGGGCAAGCTGTTCACGCTGAACATGCACGGTCGGCGCGCGAACATGGAGCGCCTGGAGCGCCTCGGCAGCGGCTACGTCGGCCGCCATGAGCCGGATTTCCTCTTCAGCGCGGACCCGTTCTTTCGCGGCCTCGAGATCGGCACCGGACCCGACGGCAACGCCTTCGTCCTCGACTGGAGCGACACCGGAGAGTGCCACAAAGCCACCGGCGTGCATCGCACCAGCGGGCGCATTTTCAAGATCAGCTACGGCGACTCGGCGAAGGACGCGCCGATGCTGAAGCCGCGCTGCCTCATGGGCGAAGGCCCGCTGCCCGCGCTCTGGAAACAATACCAGGAAGGCCGCACGACCCCCGCGCAATTGCGTGCGCTGCTGGCCGATCCCGATGAGCACATGCGCGTCTGGGCCATCCGGCTGCTCACGGATTTCTGGCCGCTCGACACCATCGTCGGGCCGCGCCCGGGCGCCGTCTATCCGGAGGACTCGGAATCGCTGGCGCTCTTCGTGAAGGTGGCGCGCGAAGACTCCTCCGGCCTCGTCCGGCTCTCGCTCGCGTCGACCTTGCAACGTCTGCCGCCGGCGCAGCGCGCCCCGCTCGCGGCCGCGCTTCTCTCGCATGCCGAGGACGCCACGGACGCGCAGCTCCCCGACATGGTCTGGTTTGGCCTCATCCCGCTCGCGGAGACCGATCCGGCCGCGCTGGTTTCCACCGCCGCCGGCGCGTGGCCGAAGGTGGCGCGCTGGACCGCGCGCATCCTGGCGACGAAGCTTGAGGAGCAGCCCGCGCCGTTGAACGAGCTGCTCACCCGGACGCTCGATCCGCGGAACGCCGGGCGCCAGCAGGCCGTGCTCGAAGGAATGGCCGAGGCGTTCAAAGGCTGGCAGAAAGCGCCCAAGCCTGCCGTCTGGGATCGCCTCGCCGCGAGCGCGCCGCCGAGCGAGCTGGTGCGCGACCTCAGCGTCCTCTTCGGCACCGGGCGCGCGCTCGAGGATGTGAAGAGAATCGCGCTCGATCCGAAGGCCGACCTCGCGCAACGCCAGACCGCCTTGCGCGCGCTCATCGCCGGCCGTCCGCCGGATTTGCAGGCGATCTGCACCGAGCTCCTCTCGACGCGCTTTCTCTGCAGCGTCGCCGTGCGCGGGCTCGCGGGGTACAACGATCCCGCCCTCGCGCGGCGGCTCGCCACCGACTATCGCAAATTCATCCAGGAGGACCGCCCCGCCGTGCTCGAGCTGCTCGTCTCCCGGCCCACGTACGCGGCGGAATTGCTCGCCAACCTCGGCCCCGGCAAAACGAACATCGCGCGCGCGGACCTCACCGCCTTTCACGCGCGCCAGATCCGCGCACTCGGCGACGAGGCGCTCACGAAGAAACTCGCCGAGGTCTGGGGCGACGTGCGCGAGACCGCCGGCGACAAGCGCGAGTCCATCCAGAAGCTCAAGACGCAGCTCACCCCCGCCGTCCTGCGTCAGGCGAACCTCAGCCAGGGCCGCGCCCTCTTTCAATCCGTTTGCGCCGCGTGCCACACGATGTACGGCGCCGGCGGCAACATCGGTCCCGACCTCACCGGCTCCGGCCGCGCCAATCTCGACTACCTCCTCGAAAACATCGTCGACCCCAGCGCCGTCGTCAGCGTCGACTACCGCATGAGCATCCTCACGCTCAAGGACGGCCGCGTCCTCACCGGCGTCCTCGGCGAAGCCAACGCCCGCTCCCTCACCCTCCGCACGCCCGCCGAACCGCTGACCCTCGACCGCCGCGACCTCGCCCGCGAGGAAATCTCCCCCGTCTCCATGATGCCCGAAGGCCTCTTCCAAGCCTTCTCCCCCGAGCAAGTCCGCGACCTGCTGGCCTACCTCATGTATCCGACCCAGGTGCCGTTGCCGGAGAAGTGAGGGCGCAGCCGGCGGGCAAAACATCTTCGACATCCCCAACGGCGTGCGTATCCTCAAGGCATGTCCCACACCGTCAGTTTGCCCGAAGCCGTGGCTGAACTGTTCAACAGCCTGGAGCCGGCCCATCAGTCTTCGCTGCTCGAGTACGCCGAGTTTCTGAAGGCGAAGGAAGTGCAGCGCTCGCTGGAGGTCGTGGACGAGGAAGACGAGGAGGAATGGGATCGCCACCTCTCCGATCCGGCCAAGGTGGCGAACTTCGCGCGCTGGGCGGACGAAAGTCTCGCTCGCGAAAAGCCGCGCGCGATCGACCCGGCGCGCCTGTGAGATCGTCGGGCACTGCCGACTTTTGGCGGCTCTATCATCTCCTGCCGGAGCAGGCGCGTGCTCAGGCGCGGCAAGCCTACCGCCTGTTCATGAGCAATCCCGATCATCCCAGCCTCCGCTTCAAGAAGCTGAACGGTCCCCGGAATTTCTGGTCCGTGCGCTTTGGCGGCGGCTACCGCGCTGTTGGCGAGCGGGACGGCGAAAATGTCGTCTGGCTTTGGGTTGGCACGCGTCAGGATTTCGGCAAGATGTTTTGAGCCGGCTCGGCGCTGATCCGGCTCACGCGGCGCTGGCGTTTTTCAACGAAAGACGCGCCCGCGATTGCATCAGCTCAAGGAAGCGTCCGATGTGCTTGTAGCCATCGAACTCGCGCCCCGAGGCCGAACTTTCCAGCAAGTTGCGCCCTGCCTGAGTTCGTGTGCTTGCTCTTATCGAGCAGGAGCACCGGTATCCAGGACAACACGAAAGCCCACAGTAGCGTGGCGACCGTCGCCTGGATCGGAGGTGTGAGCCGAGAGCCGCATATAGCCGCTGCTGTCCATATCCCAAGATCCCCCTCGCTTACTTCGGGCGCTTCCTGCCACGCACAGCTCCCACACATTGCCGCTGACGTCGAACAGGCCAAACTGATTCGGTGGAAAACTCCCAACCGGTGCGGTCGTGGCAAAACCATCCGTGTACCCGTCGACCCATGTCCCTTTTGGAAACTTCGCATGATAGGATAAATCGGCGAAATTCGCGACTTTGTTCTCCTTGGGCGGGTACTCATCGCCCCAGGAATAAATCGTTTTGTTCCCTCCGTTCTTTTCGTCGAGTCCAGCCGCCTGGCTCCACTCTTCGTCCGTCGGTACGCGATATTTGGCTCCCTTCGGCAACTTCCCGTCGGCTATTTCCCTTTCGGTAAGCCAGTCGCAAAAGCCTTTTGCATCCGTCATATTTACTGCGCACACAGGATGGTCCGGTGCGCGACCAATGGGCACTTTATCTCTTTCCTGTGTCTTCCAGGCACCATCCACCTTTTTCACCCGCGCATACGCCGCATAATCCTTCACGCGGGTCTCCCAAATACTGAAGAGCACTCGTTGTCCCTCGCTTGGTCCGCTGGCCATCGGCACGGGCACGAACCTCATGCCCAGCGTGTTTTCGAAAGGCCTCTCCTTGGTGGCATCCGCGAGCTTCACACTTCCCACGCTGGTCGTCGCGGGGCCGGCGAGACTGCCCACGGCGGGGGACGCAGGAGCCGCCGGCCGCGGCGTCGCCGGGGATGCCGCAACCGCTGCCGTCGGGGCCGTCAGGGTGGCGAGTTCCTCGGCGACGGCCATGCGCTCTTTGCGCGCGGCGAGTGCGGAATCGAGCTCGCCCTTCCGGGTGAGGTTTATCTCCAGTGCTTCGAGCGTCGCCGCGTATTCCCGCACCGCCGCCGTCAGGGCCGCTTTCTGCTGAGTCGCTCGCTGCGCCCGCGCCTGATCGTATTGCGCGCGCACATCGCGGAGTTGTCTGGGCAGCGCCCCCTTTTCCTCCGCCGTCAGATCGCGCTCCTTCCGCGCGCGCTCGGCATCGGTCGCGACCACAGCATCGAGATTGCCTTTGCCCGTAGCGTCTTTCTTCAAGACATCGAGTGCCCCCTCGTACCACTTGCTCAGGGTCGCCTGGGCATCATCCGCCTGTTTCTTCAGCGTTTCGCGCACGGCTAGTTGACGCTGGATCGCGCCCGGCAAATCGCCCGCCGGCGCGGGCGTTGCGGCTTGCGCGCTGAGGGCGAACGTGAGCGTCAGCGCGAGGAAGAGGTGGGGTGCAGCCATAATGCGGGGGCAATGGTTGAGGGGCACGGGCGGGGGGCGCGAACCGCCCGAAACTTGTATGTACCGATCGTGCGTCTGGAACTAGGAAAAAAACTTCGCGGGCCGCTCGAAGCTCCGTTTCACGCACTGCTCCGCCATCACAACGGCTCAACGAAGCACGAGCGGCTCGGGAAACGGAGTTTCAAGGCGGCGTGGCAGGGGGGCTCGCGGACGATGACAGGGGTGAAAAAGGCGCTGACAATGGGGCTCGCGGACGATCACAGGGGGTGAAAAAGACGCTGACAGCCCCTCGCGGAGATGCTGACAGCGGTGCAAACCGGCGCTGACAGGGCCGGAAAAGCCTCTGACGGCGGGGCGAACGAGGGAAGCGCAGGCCTGCTCCCGACACGGGCAATTGGGACTCGCCCAGACGCGGTTTTCGGAATGAAGTGTCGTTCATGCGAATCCTCCCCCTGGCCCTTCTCCTCTCCTGTCTCGCGCTCGTCTCCACGCCGCCGCGTATCGCCGCCGCTGACTTTACGCCGGAGCCCGGCTTCACGTTGCTCTTCAACGGCAAGAATCTCGATGGCTGGCAGACCGCGAAAACCGCCGCGGCCGAGCCGCTCCAGGGCAAGACTGAAGCGTTCGGCGGCCGCTTCAAGGTGGTGGAGGGCACGCTCGTCTATGACCCGGCCGTGAAAGGGCAGGCCTACATCGAGACGACGAAGGAATTTACCGGGGACGTGCACATCAAGCTCGAGTTCAACGCGGGCCCGAAATGCAACAACGACTTCTTCCTGCGCGGCACGAAGTTCGATGTCGTCCTCGGAGGCAAGGAGACCAAGGACGTGAAGGAGGGCGAGTGGACCACGCTGGAAATCATCGTTCAGGGGGACAAGGTCGAGCACAAGATCGGCGCCGAAACGATTCGCACTTCGAAGGCCACCGCGCCCAGCCGGTTCATGCTCCGCGCGGAGATCGGCGCGATTCAGATTCGGAACATCCGCGTGAAGGAATAGGGGGGCGGAAGTAATCAGTAATCAGTGGGGCAGTAATCAGTCCTGCACGCTCCGACGAACGCGCGGCGTCCTTCTGATTACTGTCCACTGATTACTGATTACTGGCCCCAGCCAGCGGAAGTTGATAACACGCCGCTTCCTGGGAGTTACGAACGTAAAGCCGGTCCCCGACGAGCACGGGATGGTTCCATGTCTTTCCGTCCAACGCCTTGAATGAGCTCACTTCGGCATGCTGCTTTGGATCGGCGCGCAGGAGGACGACCTGGCCGTCTTCGGCGGCGATCAGGAGCAGGCCGGAATCTTCGAGGAGCAGCACCTGGCCTTTGCCGTAGCGGCCGCCTTTCCATTGGCGGTCACCGGTTTTCAGATCGATGCAGGTCAGGATGCCGGCATCGTTGCCGAAGGCGTAACCTTGGTACGTGACGAGATCGGTGAAATCCGGCTTGAGGTTTTTTGAGGTCCACAACTCCGTCGCCGCCAGTTGGCCACCGGCGTTGGTCACGCGAATGGCGCGGGTGCCGGTACTCATGCCGGTGGGCAGCAGGATCATATCCGGGCCGGCCACGTCGGGTTGCAGCGCGCGGTAGTTCCCGAACTTCCATTCGTAATTGAGCCGGGTCTGGCCCGCGACGGGATCGACCAGGACGAGGCCATCGTTGGTGAGCATGAGGAGCACGGTCTCGCCGGCGATGGCGCTGAGCTGAGGCGAGCTGTACGAATCGAGGCCGGCCGCGACGGACCAGCGGAGCGCGCCCGACTCGAGGTCAAAGGCCAGCAGTCCCTTGTCGCCCGGACCGCCGGCGTAAACGATCACGACCTGGCCGGCGACGATCGGCGACGCGGAGAATCCCCACATCGGCACCGGCAGCTTACTGCGTTCGGCCACCTTTTTGAGGTCCTGTTGCCACACGATTTCGCCCGTGGAGGGATTCAGCCGCAGGAACGCTCCGGTGGCACACGTGACGAACAAGCCACCCCGGCCGAGCGCCGGCGTGGCGCGCGGTCCCGGCCCGCCGAGCGGATCGTCGAGTCGGCCTTCGATGGGCCGGTTCCAAACTTCGCGGCCGGTGTCGGCGTCGTAACAAACCACGGTCTCCGCCGGACCGCGTTGTTCCTGGGTGAAGAGGAACCGGCCGGCGACGGCAAACGACGACCAGGCCGGCCCAACGGCGATTTTCCAGAGTTGCTTCGGTGGATGGGCCGCCCAGTCGGTGGCGATGAGCGGGCCGTGGGCGCGGGCCGCCCGATCGGCGCCGCGGAAGCCGGGCCATTCCGGATTGGTCAGGTCGGGCTGCCCGGCCGCGGCTCGCACAGCCGGCCGATCGGCCTTGCGCCCCGCCAGCATCGCGGCCTCGGGCGTTTGCGACCAACGCCAATGAGCGCCCATTTGGTATTCTCCCGTCATCCCTTCGTTTCGCAGCAGGAGTGAGAACCCGAAACCGGCCAGCGCGAGCAGCACCGCCAGCCCGGTTCTCCTGGCCGGGCGGTGCCGGCGCAAGACCGCGACCGCGAGGGCAAACGCGAGCATCCCCATGGGCAGCGTTAGGTAGCTGGTGCCCGGCCCGCGCATGGTGGGATGAACGAGCACCAGGACGAGCGCGAGGGAGGCGGCCAGTCCGAGGAAGCCGAAGACGCGTT
>DASYIS010000067.1:0-14136 GCA_035997375.1 Chthoniobacteraceae bacterium | reverse complement strand
GGCGGCGCCTGACCGCACAGAGGACTGTGCGGACCACTTCCTTCCCCTTCTCGAAAATCTCGTGTATTCACGGACACCTTCACCGTGCCCATTCCCCGCCTCGACGCGCATCAGCATTTCTGGTCCTACAATCCGGCCGAGTATCCCTGGATTCCGACGGGCTCGGCGCTGCATCGCAACTGGCTGCCGGACGACCTCGCGGCGGAGCAGGCGCAGTTGGGATTCGACGGCTCAATCGTGGTTCAGGCGCGGCAGAAGCTCGTGGAATCGCGCTGGCTGCTGCGGATGGCCGAGCGGCATCCACGGATTCGCGGCGTGGTGGGCTGGGTCGATCTGCGCTCGCCGCGCGTGAACGACGAGTTGGAGGAGCTCGCGCGGTATCCGAAATTCGTCGGCGTGCGCCACGTCGTGCAGGATGAGCCGGACGACAATTTCCTGATGGACCCGGATTTCGTGCGGGGCATTGCCGCGTTGCGCGAGCACGACCTGACCTACGATCTGCTCGTTTATCCGCGGCAATTGCCGGCGGCCATCCGGCTCGTGTCGCTCTTTCCCGAGCGCCCGTTCGTGCTCGATCACATGGCCAAGCCGCCCATCGCCTCGGGCGAGCTTTCACCGTGGCGCCAGCAGATCGCCGAGCTGGCCAAGGCGCCGAACGTCATGTGCAAAGTTTCGGGCCTGGTGACCGAGGCGGACCATGCCGCGTGGAAGCCCGAGGACTTCGCGCCCTACCTCGACGTCGTGTTCGAGCACTTCGGCGTCGAGCGCCTGATGTTCGGCTCCGACTGGCCGGTCTGCCTGCTCGCCGCGAGCTACGAGGAAGTCTACCGGCTGGTGGAAGGCCACACCTGGCGCCTCGGCGACCCGGAGCGCGCCGCGCTGTTTGGCGGCAACGCGGCGCGGTTTTACGGATTGCGCTGAGCGGGCCTTACAGCCCGGTGCCGGCCTTGAGCGTCTGCCGGCCCTGGTAGATCACGTCCTTGTACGTGGCGCCGCTCGGGATCATCGGCATCACGTGCTCGGTGTACGGCACCATCACGTCGAGGACGTACGCCTCTTTTGAGTCGAGCATCCGCTGGAGCGCGGGGATGAGGTCTTTCTTGTAGATGACGCGCTCGCAGGGGACGCCGAAACCTTCGCAAATCTTCACGTAGTCGGGATAGATCCGCTCGAGATTTTTCGGGTCGCCGAGGAAGGTGTGGCCGCGGTTGGAGTTATAGAAACGGTCCTCCCATTGCACCACCATGCCGAGCCATTGGTTGTTGAGGATCATCGCCTTGGCCGCGATCCCCTCGATGTGCGCGAGCGCGAGCTCCTGCACGTTCATGAGGAACGAACCATCGCCGTCGATATCGACCACCTGCTTGTCCGGGAAGGCGACCTTCGCCCCGATGGCCGCGGGATAACCGAAACCCATCGACCCCAGGCCGGCCGAGGTGATGAAGGTGCGCGGCTCGCTGTATTGGAAGAATTGCCCCGCCCACATCTGGTGCTGACCCACGCCGGTCGTAATGATCGCGTCGCCCTTCGTCAGGTTGTAGAGCTGTTCGATGGCGTGCTGCGGCTGGATCACGTCGTCGGTATCCTGGTAGTAGAAGGGAAAATTCTCCTTCCACTCGGCGACTTGCCCGTACCACTCCGGGAATTTCTGGTAGTCGGTCAGTTTCTCGAAATGCTGGCGGCGCTTGCCCGCGCGCTCGAGGAGGGCATTCACCCGGCCGAGCGCGTACTTCACGTCGCTCACGATCGGCAATTTGACGATCTTGTTCTTGTTGATCTCCGACTCATCGAGATCGATGTGGACGATCGTGCCGTGCTTCGCGAACTCGGAGAACTTGCCCGTCACACGATCGTCGAAGCGCACGCCGATGGCGAGCAGCAGATCCGCTTCGTTGACCGCGTTATTCGCGTACACGGTGCCGTGCATGCCGAGCCATTTCAGCGAAAGCGGATGCGTCTCGGGGAAACAGCCGATGCCCATGAGCGTGGTCGCCACGGGAATCTGCGTCCGCTCCACGAACTCCAGCAATTCCGCCGAGGCGTTGCCGGAGATGATGCCGCCGCCGACATAGAGCATCGGCTTCTTCGCTTGCTCGATCAGCCCCACCAGCTCATTCAGCGCCAGGTCATCCGCGTGGCGGATGGGGTCGTAGCCGCGCAGGTTCACCTCGGTCGGGAAAACCGGCCGCGTCGTCTGGATCTGGATGTTCTTCGGCACGTCGATCAGCACCGGGCCGGGCCGGCCGGATTGCGCGATGTAAAACGCCTCCTTCACGATCCGCGGAATGTCGTCCACGTTCGTCACGAGGTAGTTGTGCTTCACGATCTGGGCGGTCACGGAAAATACGTCGGTCTCCTGGAAAGCGCCTTTGCCGATCATTGCCTGCGGCACCTGGCCGGTGATCGCCACCAGCGGCACGGAGTCGAGCAGCGCATCCGCGATGCCGGTCACGAGGTTGGTCGCGCCCGGGCCGCTCGTCGCCATGCAAACGCCGGCGCGGCCGGTGGCGCGCGCATAGCCTTCTGCGGCAAACACGCCGCCCTGCTCGTGGCGCGGCAGCAGCGTGCGGATCTTCGTCGAGCGCGTGAGCGCCTGGTGCATGTGCATCGACGCGCCGCCCGGATACGCGAAAATCGTATCGACGCCTTCCCGCTCCAGGCAGGCGACGAGGATGTCCGCGCCGCTCATCAATTCGCCGCGCTCTGGCGCAGCCTTGGCCGTGGTTTCGGGTGCAATCGTCGTGGTGCTCATAGAAAAAGGGTTCCAAGCCTAGCAAGCGGGGGCGGGTTGGGCAAGCCGGGGTTTTTGGAATGTGCGCGATGGGCGCGCGCAGTCCTGAAAGTCATAGAAGGCGCGCGCTTGCTTCAGCGGTCGAGTTGGCTTAAAGAGAAGTCACCGGCCATGATCGCGCTTACCGCCAAAACTGCGATGGAACTCCCCGTGGAGGAACGAAAGGCGCGGCTCGCCGCCATGGTGAAAGACGGGAGAATCTCGGCGGCGGCGGCGGCACGCGTTCATTTTGTGGAAGCGCCTCCGGGCGTCGATGAGTTCGCTCGTTCGCTGACCGCGGCCGCGGAGGCGGCTTTGGCCCGGGGGCGGTGTGAAACGGCGTAACCTCATTCACGAGCATCTTTTCGACGATGCTTTGTTCAAGCTGTTCAGAAGCGCAGAGCTTGGAGACGAATTCCTTGAATCTGCGCAGTCCGTGGTCGAGGAGCCGGAACTCGGCGCGAAGGTAAATGATTCCGTCTGGAAGCTGCCGCTGGATCGCATCGACGGTGCTCGGGTTTGGCTTTTTTACACGTTCGACGAAGAGAACGTCTATCTCCTCTACATCGGGCGGTTCGATTCGCGCGGTGACGAGGTGTAGCGGTCGGGCGTCCCCGCACTGTGTTTTCGCTCCAGCGGGGCGCGCGGGAGTTCCACCGGGAACCTACTTCTTCCCCTCTTTCTCCGCCGCGGCGGCGTCGGTCTCGATCTTCGCGACGATCGGCTGGAACTTGGCGAAGGCGGCTTTCAGGTCGGGGTCTTGCGCGAATTTGGAGCCGGAGGTGAACGCGGTGTTCGCCCGCTTCGCTTCCTTTTGGAAAGCCTTCAGGTACGCCTTGTCGAACTTGTCCGCCGCCAGCTTGCGCAGTTCGCCCAGCTCTTTCGTTTCCGCCGCGGTCCTCGTGGTGGGCGGCATCCCGTCGCCGTGACGAAGCGCGAGGTCTCCGATCTCACCCCAGGAGTCGGTCATCGCTTTTTTCGCTCCGCCGGCGAGCTTTTGCACCGTCGCGGACCCGGGAGGCTTCTCCCCGGCGATGATCTCGGTCAAATGCAGCAGCGCCAATTGCGGCTCGCCGGCGCTCTTGATCAACTGCTTGTCGGCGGAAGAGAGCGGCGTCTTTTTCGCGGGCGTGGCCCCGGCGGGAGCGGTGGCGCCCGGAGCCGGCGTCGCGGGTGCCGGCGCTACCTGGGCGGAGAGCACGAGGGGCAGGAGGGAAACGGCGCCGGCGATGCAGAGGGAGGATCGAAGTTTCATGGGTGACGAACTTTACGGAGCCGCGCGCGAAAAAGCCAGCGCTCTCGCGGGTGCGGCGCGCGAATTCCGCTTGGCATTTCGCGCATTCGGAAAGAAACTCTTGCCAGTGCGGGAAAGGTGGCTATCCATTTGCCCCTCACTTCCAAAAAGCTCGGATGGTGAAATGGCAGACACGTGCGTTTGAGGGGCGCATGCCGCAAGGCGTGGGGGTTCAAGTCCCCCTCCGAGCACTCCTTCTCCCCGTCAACTCGCCGTGCTCGCCTCCGACTGGTCCGTAATACTCATCCGCACCTCGTAGGTCGCGGCGGAGATGCAGCCGCCGAGGATGATGACGGTGCCGGTGAGGTAGATCCACATGAGGAGCGCAATGACGCTGCCGAGGGTGCCGTAGAGGCGGTTGAATTCGCCGATGTTAGTGGAGTAGAAGACGAAGAGGCTCTGCAGTCCTTGCAGACCGAGCGTGACGAGGAGCGAGGCGAACCAGACTTCGCGGAAGGTGGTGCGCCGGCGCGGGGCGAACTTGTAGAGCATGCTGAAGCCGTAGAAGAGGACGATGCTCGGGACGGTCGCGCGGGCAAAGACGAAGATGCCCTTGAAGAAATGCAGGTTGAGCCCCGCGTCGTTCGAGGTGGTCCAGAAATAATACTCGATGAGGTTGATGATCGGCGGGATGACCACGCCGAGAAAGAGCGCGCTGGCGACGATGCCGGCCATGAAGAGATTCTGGATCGGCAGCCGCCACCACGAATACTCCTTGGTGCCCCACGCCTTGTTCACCCCGTGGACCAGCGCCTGGAAGAAGCGAATGGCGCTCCAGGCCAGCGCGAGGAATGCGATGACGCCGGCTTTGTTGCGGGACTTCACCACGCCGTCGAAGGTCTTGACGAACCAGTCGGCCTGGCCCTCCGCGACCGGGATGAAGCCCTTCACGAAATCGACGACCGAGGTGGTGGCGTGCTCCCGCGCGTGCGGGTCGTCGCCCAGCAGCATGGCGCCGATGCTGATCAGCAAGAGCAGCAACGGAAAGAGCGAGAAGAAGGCGTAGTAGGCGAACGAGGCGGCGCGCTGTTCGCCGTCGGTCTCGTTGTATTTCACCACCACCCGCACGAGCACCGCCCAGACGAATTTTGCCCCGCGATGGACGCGCGGGCGGCTCCGGCGAGCACCGTCGATGAAACGCGAGTAGAGGTGGGAGAAGCGAGACATCTCGGAGACGTTGCCTTGCGGACGCGATGCGGACTGCTAGCCTATGCGCCAACTCATGCCCGACAAGCCAGCGGAAACGCCAGCCCGCAAAACTGCCGCCGCCGCGAAACCTCGCCGGCGGGGGTGGTTCCGACGAACCTTGAAGTGGTTCGGGATCGTCCTCCTCATCCTCGCGATCTTCCATCGCCCGCTCTTTTTCATGGTCGCGCGCGTCGCGCTGATCAAGATCGCGGCGAAGCACAACGTGAAGCTCGACGTCCATTTCGAGGGGACGATCTTCACGAACCTCAGCGTGCTGCACGTGCAGGCGACGCCCACCGGGGAGACGCCGATCGAGAACATCTCCATCGAGGCGGTGCGGCTCCAGTACTCGCTTCCGAAGCTGATCAAGCACGGCGTCGGCGAGTTTCTTGAGTCGTACGAGCTGCGGAATGCGGACCTCGTCTTCCGGCCCGGCCCGAGCAAGACGAAGGAGGCGACGAAGGAGAAAAAGTCGATCGCGGAGGATCTGAACAACCTGCTCGGCCAGCCGGCGCTCTACGCGGACAAAGCCGACATCGAGAACCTCAGCATCACCGTGCATGGCGACGACGGCGCCACGACGGAGGTGAAGCACGTCCGCCTGAAGTTGCATCCATGGGAGGCGGGCTACCTGAAGATCGACCGCGTCGCGGTGCCGGGCCTGCCGGCGTGGGAACACATCGACGCCACGACCAGCTACGTGAAGCGCGACCTGGTCATCCAGAATCTCGTCCTTTCGCCCGAGCTCATCATTGCCAAGTTCGACTATGACGCGTCGCAGCGCGCGGAGGACAAGGGAAGCCTGCGCCTCCAGGCGCGGCTCTTTGGCGGCGGGCTGGACCTTGGCCTGGCCGGCTCGAAGCTGAAGGCCAAGGGTGAGAACCTCGAAAAGTCCTACGACACCAAGCTGACGCTCGACGCCGGCAACATCGACCTGAAGGCCGCGGCGAAATACTTCGGCGCAAAGGAGCCGCCGCTCGCGCGGCTGGGCTGGCTGAAGCTCGTCTTCACCGGCCAGCCGGAAAAGCCGCGCACCTGGGACGGCAACGCTTCCTTGCGCGTCGAGGGCTTCACGGCCGGCGCGGCGGAGATCGACGGCGCGGAGACATACATCAATTTCGCCAAGGGCAAGGCGACGCTCACCGGCACGAAAGTCACCATGGGACCGAGCACCGTCTCGCTGAAAGCCGTCGCGGATTTGCCGGAGTCGATCAACGATTTCTCGCACACTGAGGGCGACGCGGACCTCTCGATCGATGCGCCCGATCTCGCCGCGGCCACCCATCCGTTCATGGCCGAGGCGATCGGCGGCGTGCTCAGCGGCGGCGGCAAGGTCGGACTGCACAATCGGCGCGCGGCCGTGGACCTCGCGCTCTCCGCTTCGAAGATCGGCAACGAGAAACTGGCGGTCGGCACGGCCGCGATCAAAGTGACCGCCGTGAAAGCGCTCGACCAACCGGAGGGCGCCGCGGCATTCGACGGGCTCAACGCGCATGTCAGCCTGAACGCCGGCACGCTGCGGTTCGGCGAGATCGAGGTCGACAACGTGGCCGTCGATGCGCTCATGCGCGACGACCTCCTTACGCTGACGAGCGCGAGCGTCACGCGCGACCAGAACAGCGTGACGGCCAAGGGAACGTATCGCCTCCCGCGGGCGAAGGGCGCGCCGGCGCCGCTCGACACGGAGTTCGCGATCAAGGCGCCGCAGTTGGAGAGCTTCCATCTCGGCAAGAAGTCCGATCCGTCGAACCCGGATTTGCAGCAAGTCATCCTGACCGGGCACCTCGACGCGGCGGGCAAGATCACCTCCGTGGACGACGTCCTGAACGGCTCCGTCCAGATCGACGGCGGCGATTTTCGCTTCGGCGATTTCAAGGCCGCGCGGCTCGCGGGCGAGGTGAAAGTCGTGAACAACGAAGCGCAGGTGGAGCGGATCGGCCTGCAAATCAACCAGACCGATCAGCTCGCGGTCAGCGGCAAAGTCGGGCTGAAGGAGCCGATGAGTTACGAAGCCGCCGTGCTCGTGCTCTTCAAGGATCTCGCGGTGCTGCAACCGCTGCTCGCGACGTTCGGGGTGAAGGAGAGCCTCGGCGGCGCGCTCGATTTCTCGGTGGAAAGCCAGGGCAAGCTCCAGCCGCAGGAGCATCTCGGCAAGCTGGAGCTCAAGGTCGACAAGGCGCACTACGGCAAGTTCGACCTTACGCAACTGCAGCTCGACACGATCTTCGGCACGGACTTCGTGGAGAGCTCCGCCTTCCACGTGGCGACCGGGGCGACGACGCTCGATGCCAAGCTGGAGTGGCGCGATAAGAAAGCGAAACTCAAGGACATCAATCTCATGCAGGGGACGCAGCAGGCGCTCACCGGTTACATTTTGGTCCCCTTCGATCCGCAAAACAAGGAGCAGCCCGTCTCCTTCGAACAGCGACTCGGCGCAAACGTCAACGCGAAGGACCTCGATATCGCGAAGCTCATGGTCACGCTCGGGCAGAAGCCGCCGGTCACCGGCACGGTGAGCATGAACCTGCTCGTCGCCGGCACGGTGCTGAAGCCGATCGCACATCTCAAGATCAACGCGAAGAACCTGAAAACGCCGGCCGCCGCGAAGTTCGAGGGCGCGGAAGTCGACTTCGTCGCGCACTACTCGGAGAAGGAGCTGACGCTCGATGCCGCCGCTCGCCAGCGCGAGATCCAGCCGCTGGTCATCAAGGGCCGCGTGCCGCTCGACCTCGAGGCCGCGGTACAGAACAAGAAGCTCGACGACAACCTGCCGATCGATCTCACGGTCAAGCTCCCGCCCTCCTCGCTCGCCTTTCTGCCGAAGGTCGTGCCCGTCGTCCGCAGCATTTCCGGCACCGCCGCGATCGATGCGCACGTCACCGGCACCGTCGGCAATCCGAACCTCAGCGGCACGACCGACGTGAAGCTCGAATACGCGCGGCTGAACAACGGCAACGTCCCGAACATCGGCAAACTCGCGCTCAACCTCGGCTTCACCGAGAAGCAGGTCACCATCAATCACTTCAACGGCGACCTCGGCGGCGGCACGCTCAACATCGCCGGCAAGGTGCTTCTGCCGAAGCTCAACGAGCCGGCCTTCGATTTGCACATCAAGTCCGACAAGATCCTGGTCAAGCGCGACGACGCCGTCACGGTGCGCATCGATACCGACCTCGCGATCGAGGGCCCGCTGGCCGGCGGCAAGGTCGCCGGCGTGGTCTACGTGACGCAGAGCCGCTTTTTCAAGGAGATCGACATCCTGCCGATCGCATTGCCGGGCCGGCCGAAAGCCAAGGCGCGGCCCGCCCCGAAATCGGTCGCCGGGCCGGCCACCATCTCGCTGCCGCCGCCGATGGACAAGTGGACCTTCGACATCGCGATCAAGACGCGGCCGAACGACCCGTTTCAGGTGCGCGGGAACATGGCCAACGGCGGAGCGGCGGTCGACCTGAAGTTTGGCGGGACGGGCGCGGAGCCGTACCTCGAAGGGGTCGTCCGCATCGAGAACCTGGTCGCCTCCCTCCCCTTCTCCAAGCTGCGGATCGACCGCGGATTCGTCACCTTCTCCAAGGACGAAATGTTGCAGCCGAAGCTCGACATCAACGCGGAGTCCGAGATTCGCGAGTACCGCATTCACATCTACATCTTCGGCCCAGCCAACGATCCGAAGGTCTCGATGACGAGCGAACCGCCGCTGCCGCAGGAGGACATCCTCTCGCTCCTCGCGACCGGCACGACGATCAGCGAGCTCACGGGCAACAGTGAAGTCCTGGCCGGGCGCGCCGCCTCGCTGCTCTTCCAGCAGCTCTACCACAAGATCTTCAAGAACAAGGGGCCGGGCGAGAATACGCCGGTGCTCAACCGCTTTGAAGTCGAGGCGGGCAACGTGGACGCCCGCACGGGGCGGCAGGAGATTGCGGCCAAGGTTAAAATCAACGACAATACTTATCTGCTGGGCAATGTCGACGTGACTGGTGCATTTACCGGCCGTGTGAGATACCTGCTGCGCTTCCGCTGACCCATGCGCGTCCTTTTCGCCGTCACCCTGCTCTGCACCGCGAGTGCGCTGGCCGCTCCGCCCCCCGCCACCCCGGCGAGTGGGACGCGGGTCGGGCGGTTCAAGCCGATGCCGCGCGACGACTCGCTGAAGCCGCTGCCGGCGAAGACGACGGGGCTCATCGATTTCATCGGGAATACGAGCTTCACGGCCGATCAGCTCAAGCAGCCGATGACCGAACAGATCAAGGAGATCGACCGGGAAGGGTTGACGCCGCCGCGCGCGGACGATGCGGCCTTTTATCTCGCTTCGTATTACCACCAACAGGGCTACCCGGAGGCGGACGTGACCTGGGCGATCGTCGGCGGGCGCCTGAAGCTGACGATCAAGGAAGGGAAGCGCACCTATCTGCGCCACGTGGAGTTCGTCGGCAACAAACAGGTCGATCGAAACACGCTTTACGAGTACATGATCGGCGGCACGGAGGAGCGCGATACGAAGAAGGCGCCGGCGGTGCCGTTCGTGGAAGGCGACATGGGCAGCGGCGTCGCCCGCGTCCGCGGCTACTATGAATCCGAGGGCCGGCTCGAAGCCAAGGTTGAAGACCCGATCATCACCTACACCGCCGACCGCTCCGCCGCGGACGTGACCGTGAAAATCACGGAGGGGCCGCTCTACAGGTTCGGAAACATCGAGTTCGTCGGCGAGCCGGCGTTTGGCCGCGACCAGCTCATCAACGGCCTCGGCGAGCCGATCACCAATCCGTACACCACGCAGCGGCTAAACGCGATGGAGCATAACCTGCTCTATTACTACAAGACGCAGGGCTACTATGCGGCCACGGTCAGCGCGACCGCCGACCCGAAGAACACGACGCCCGGTCGGCTGAACAACCGGCTCGTCCCCGTTGTCTTCCATGTGAAAGCGGGGCCGGTCTATCGTTTCGACGGCGTGACGGTGGCCGGGCTCGACCGGCTGAAGCCGGGGTTTTTCGAGCATCGCTTTGGCGACCTCAAGGGGAAGGTCTACACGCCGCAGTTGCTCGACGAGCGCTACCGCGAGGTTTTGAACACGGGCCTGTTTACGAACCTCCGCATCAACACCGTCCCGCTCCCGACGAATGAAGTGCGCGCGGATTTCACCGCGGAGGAAGCGAAGGCGAAAGAGATCGGCTTCTCGCTCGGCTACTCGACCTACGAAGGGGCGATCGCCGGCCTGCGCCTCGCGGACCGCGACCTCTTTGGCAACGGGCGGCCGCTTTCGCTCGACGTTGATTACTCCCAGCGCGGCCTGAAGGCGGAGTTGCTCTACGTCGATCCGTGGTTTCTCGAGAGCCGCTTCGGCCTGCGCACGCGGGTCTTCGCCCAGACCCGCACCGAGACTGGTTATGACAAGAGCGAGACCGGTTTTCGCGCCGACCTCACGCGGAAGCTGAACCCGAACGTGGAGTTCGGCGTTTTCCTCCAGGGAAAGAACGTCGACGTGACCAGCGAAGTCATCGATCCGATCTACCTCGGGTCGACGTCGTATCAGCTCGTCTCCGTCGGTCTCACGCAGACGTTCGACTTTCGCCAGCCACGCGAAAACCCGATCAAGGGTTACATCGTTTCCACCGGGATCGATGCGGGCGCGATCGCCGGCGAGCTCGCCTTCGGCCGCGCGAGCGCCCGGGTCACGTACTTCACCCCGCTCTTTACCCCCAAGGTCATCCTCGCGCTCGGCGCACGCGCCGGCGTCATCCTCCCCTTCACGGAAGTGCCGATCGACGAGCGGTTCTTCAACGGCGGGCCCAACAGCGTGCGCTCCTTCCGCGAGCGCGAGCTCGGCCCCCGCGAGCCGCACGGCAACCCGATCGGCGGCGAGGCCTTCACCATGTTCAACGCCGAGGTCACGTTCCCGCTCAAGGACGCCCTGCGCGGCGCCTTCTTCATCGACGCCGGCAACCTCGCCGGCGACCACTCGGACGCGGGCTTCGACGAGATGCGGTACGCGGTCGGCCTCGGCCTGCGCTACGGCTTGCCCTTCGGGCCGGTGCGCCTGGACGTGGGGCTGAACCCGATGCCGAAGCTGGATGAGAAGTGGGGCGCGGTGCATTTCTCGATCGGGCTGGCGTTCTAACGCCGCCCCTGCCAGAACGCGCCATGTCCCTCCGCCGTCTCTCCCCGCGTGTCTGGTGGCCGGCCGCCGCTTTTTTCATGCACGCCTGGCTCGGCGCCGCCGCTCCGCCGGCGGAAGTCAAGGGGCCCAAGGGCGGCTTCCTGCACCAGCTCCCGATCGACCAGGTAAAGGTCGATTGCGGCAAGCGCAACCCGCTCTTTTATGTCGGCGAGCCGATCGCGTTTCAACTCACGGGGCCCGCCAATTTGAAGGGGCTGCCCGCCGAGCGCTTCGAGGTCCGCAGCTATTGGGGCGACGTCGTGGATCAAGGCCCCGCCGCGGCTTCGATCACCCTGAAGAGTCAGCCGGCGGGATGGTACAAACTCTATCTCTTCGCCAAGCCGCTGCCGCCGCCGAAACCGCCGCGGACGGCGGAAGAGAAGTTTCTGGATGGCGACAAGACGACGGAGAAAGAGGACGAAGCCGCGCGCGCGGCGTGGCAATACCGCCAGTGGTACGGCGATGCCGTGGGCGGCACGATGTTCGTCGTCGTCCGCGACGACCCGCATTTTCCGAAGCTGCAGCCGAGCTTCGATGCGGCGCCCAAGCCGGGATCGACCGGCGACGCGGTGATGCGCGGGATCAGCGGGATGGGACCCCGGCGGCATGCCGCCGATGCGTCCAAGCCGGCGGAGAGCATCAAGCAGCTCGAGCCTGAGATCGCGGCCGATTACTCCTTCCTGCAGCCGGGAGACCCGGCTCGCCCGCGCGCGCTCTTGATCGCCTTTCCCAATGGCACCAAAGGCCGCCTCGACGGGGTGAAACAAATCGTCGAGCGCTTCAAGAACGAGGTGAAGTATTACGAGCCGCGCAATGAGCCGAACGGCGGCTCGAACGGCGCCGATTTCCTGAAGAACGAGATGATCGACTTCTACCAGACGGTGAAGTCCGTCGATCCGAGCCTGCACGTCGCCGGGCCGGGCACGGTCACGATCAATCCCTTCCCGAGCGGACTGGGCTTCATCGAGGAGTTCCTGGCCGCCGGCGGCGGCAAGTACCTCGACGCCTTTTCCTTTCACTCCTACAACGGCACCAACGGCGACCTCTGGCTCGCGCGGACCTCGATGGACGCGCTCACGGCGCTGCTGAAGAAATACGACGCGGACAAAACGGAGCTCTGGCAGACGGAGCAGGGCTACTTCGCCGCGGTCTACGGCGCCTATCAGCCGCGCTTGCAAGGCCGCTGGACGATGCTGCAAATGCTGGTCTTCGACCAATACGGCCTGCCCAAGGAACACAACGACCTCTGGTACGATGTCAGCCACGGCTTCTGGGATTTTCCCACTTGGTGGGAGAATGACGACCGCGGGTTCAATCCCGCCTGGCCGCTCATGCGCGTCTTCTCGGAAGAGCTGTACGGCACGAAGTTCTCGAAGTCGTACGACTTGGGGAAGGACGGCAACAAGCTGTACCTCGGCAATCTCTATGAGGGCGACAAGAAGCGCGTCGCGGCCTTCATGAGCGCCGGCAGTCCGGATGGCAAGGTCGAGCTGCTGGTGAAAGGCGGCGCGGCTCAACTGCATGTCGTCTCCGCCTTCGGCGTGGAGCGGGACCTCCCGGTGGCCGGCGGGCGGCTGACGCTTCCGGTGCCCGAGCTTCCGGTCTACGTGGAAATGGGCGAGGGCCAGGGCATCGAAGTCGTGTCCCAGGATTTCGGCGCCAATTTCGCCCGCGCCGAGGGAGTGACGGTCGCGGCGTCCGGCACCGGCATGCGACCGGGCAAAACGCCCGTCGCGGATGACATCAAGAAGCTGATCAACGGCGAATTGGAGAATTGGTATTACGCGCAGAAGACCTCGCCGCAGCCGTGGATGGACGACACGAAGGAATTCCCCGCCTGGATCGAAGTCCGCCTCCCGGCGCCCGCCGCCGTCGGCCGCGTGATCATCTACGCCCCGGTCCCGTGGCAATCGCAAGGGACGCTGGTCGACTACGAGTTGCAATACGAGCGCGGCGGCGAATGGGTCACGATCGAGCATGTCAAGGAACCGCTGAAGACCTTCAAAGTCCTGACTCCGCCCACGCGCACCAAGGTCGACAGCTTCTTCTCCGATCGCTGTATCTTTCAGCACGAGTTTGCCCCGGTCACCACGGGCAGGATTCGCTTGCTCGTGCATGACGCGACCTTCGGCGGCGGTGCGACTGAAGACGTTCCGTGGGCCGGCGGCCAGACGGGGCCGCATCAGGTGACGCTGCGGGAGATCGAGCTTTACGCGAAGTAAGATTCAACCGCGACCCGAGTCGGGGTGCGGATTTCGCGGCTATGATTTCGCGCCCCGAAGCATTATCTTCTCACGCATCCTGCGCTCCTGAACGGCCGCTCGGCGGCCGGAGTGCCACTCCCCGAACTCGCTGTGAGACTTATCTTCATCCTCTGCGTCGCGCTTTCGCTGCAAGCGGCCTCGGCCGCCGAACCGCTGCGCTACAACCGGGACATTCGCCCGATCCTTTCGGATAACTGCTTCGCCTGCCACGGGCCGGACAAGGCGAAACAGAAGGCCGGACTGCGGCTCGACATTCGCGACGAGGCGATGAAGCCGGCGGAATCGGGCGAGATCGCGATCGTGCCGGGGAAGGTGGAGGAGAGCGCTCTCGTCGAGCGCATCCTGTCGACCGACAAGGACGAAATCATGCCGCCGCCGAAGTCGCACAAGGTGCTCACGGCGGCGCAGAAGGAGCTGATCAAACGCTGGGTCGCGGAAGGCGCGAAGTACGAGCCGCATTGGGCCT
>DASYIS010000066.1:0-4823 GCA_035997375.1 Chthoniobacteraceae bacterium | reverse complement strand
TCGCCGCCCAGCTCGTGCGTGACTTCCAGCGCCTTCTTCACCTGCGCCGCGGCAAAGGCGTACGCCTCCGCATTCGGCGACGTCGCCGCGCCGTGCACGTAGCGCGGATGCACCCGGCGATCCGGGTGTCGCTGAGTTCGACGGACTTCGTGCCGTAAGCCGTAACGCTGCAAAACGTGCGCGGCTCCACGGGCAGGATGCCCGCGCCACAGCCGCGGCCGCTCCTCAACTGAACCGTTCCCGCTCAGCGCCCATATTGCCCCCCCCACAGCTCCGCCACGCGCTGCGCCAGGAATTCCCGCTGCTCGGCGTCCGCCACCCAGTGGCAGCGGCCATCGAGAATCCCGAGGCGGTCGCGCAGGTAGCTTTTCTCCGTCGCATCCGCCTGCGGCAGCTGGGCCGCGATGGTCTCGAGGTCGCGCGCGATGCTTTCCGCGTCGGCGACTTCGCCGGCGCGCGCGCGCGGATGGTCCGCCCCGGAGACCGGCTCGCGGGCGAGCGCCGTGCCGACGAGCGAGTGCAGAACCTCCCGCTGCTCCTCGGTATCCCAGATGTGCTTGAGCACCCACAGGTCCGAGAGGCGCGCCTCCATCCGCCCGCACAGCAACGCGCTCGCCGCGACCAGGCGCTGGAGCTTGACCGCACGCCGGTCGGAAACCGGGATGCCGGCATGGCGGACGCGCTGGACCAGCTCGACGTACGCGCCGCGGCAGCCGCCGAGCTCCACGTGCGGCAGCGCCCCCTGGAGCGTTTCCATCGCATCGAAATGGAGCGTGGCGGGCGCGGGCGGCTCGGTGCGCTGCATTTTCCAGCCGGCCGTGAGCACGGCGAGGAGCTGCTCCGGCGCCACGTTGTCGCAATGGACCCGCAGCAGGAAGCGGTCGAACAGCGCCCGCAGCGCATCCTCCTCGGGGAGGTGATTGCTCGCGCCGACGAACATCAACGCCTTGATGCGGCGTGACTCCTTGCCGCGCCGGAACACCTTTTCGTTCAGCGCGAGCAACAAGCTGTTGAGGATGGCGCTGTTCGCGTTCAGCAACTCATCGAGGAACACGAGCGACGCCTCGGGCAGCATCCCCTCGGTGTTGGTCAGCAGCTCACCCTCGCGCAATTTCCGCAGATCGAAGGGGCCGAAAAGCTCGTTGGGCTCGGTAAAGCGGGTGAGCAGATAGTCGAAGCTCCGGCCTTCCAGGCGCGCCGCGAGCTCGTGCACCAGCGCGCTTTTCGCCGTGCCGGGCGGGCCGAGGATGAAGAGGTTCTCGCCGCCCACGAGGCACAGCCCGAGCAGATCGATGATCTCGTCCTTCCCGACGAAGGTCCCCTTCATCGGATCGAGCACCTCGGCGTGCAGCCGGCGCCCGAGGTCGAGGATGGCGGAGTGATCGTACGGAGTGTTCATGCGGGAAGAGCGAGGGCGGCGGCCACCTTGGGCGACAGCTCGGGAAACATACCCAGCGAAGTCTGCACCGCCAGCCGCACGGCCGGATCTTTCAGGCGCCCGGTGTCGCCGGCGGCCAGGATACGATCGACGTAAAGCTGCCGCAATCCCGGATGCCGCAGGACGGGAGCCGCATCCACTTCGCCGACCCCCTCGATGCCAACCGACGACAAGGGCCAGGCGCCCGCGAGTTTCCGCAACTCGGCGACGAGCGGGTCGCCGCTCGCGACCTGGCGCGCCAGCTTCACGAGATCGGGCAGGAATCGAAAGAGCAAATCCACGGAATAGATCGTGGCGGCGGCGCCCGGCGGCTCCGGACACGGCTCCGCGAGAAAACGCCGCAGGTCATCCGGCGCCACCTCCCGGCAAATCAACGACTGGCAGCCGCGATACAGCCGGATCGCCGCCCACTCCGCCGCCGCCGGCGAAAGGTCCGGGGCGGAGAAGGCCAACTCCCGGCGTTGCACGGCATCCCACCCGCGCACCACCTCGAGCCATCCCTCATTGGCGGTCAGCGTTTCCTCTGCCGTCACGACAGCCAGCCCCTCGACGGAGAGCCGGGAGAGGAAGTCATCGAGCAGCATGGCGAGGTGCAAACGTGGCGGCAGAACGGCCGCCGGGCAATGCGTTTCGAATTTTCAACCCCACCACGCAGGCGATGGCTGTCTCGCGGGCGTGTTCCTCTTGACTTCAGCTCAGCGGTCCCTGCCGCGCTCGATCATCTGGCGATCACGCCCTGCGGGCAGGATGGCGTCACGGGAATGACGACGCGATCGGTTTGCGCCGCGATCGTTCCGTTATGCGCGATCCGGAGTACGTGCAGCGCATTCGATTCCGGGGGCATGCCGGCGATCGCCTGTTGCGAGACGACGTAGAGGTATTCGCCCCGCACATCGAGCGTCAACTGCTCGGATCCGGCGGGCGGGCCGGCGAGCGTGAAATCCTGGAGCTTCACGGGGTGGAGAGGATCGGAAGTATCGAGGACCGAGACGGCATTCAAAAGCGTGTTACTCGTGTAGACGCGATTGCCCGAGGCATTCGTCGTCAGCCAGCAGATGCCCAGGCCCGCCTCGGTCGAGCGCACGAAACGAATCTCACCGTCCCGATTGTAGGTATAGACGCCCGCCCGGCCTTCGAAGACGAAGCCCGCGTAGAAAACCGGCTCGCGCGGATGCGCAATCAACCCGAGGACGAACGGCCGCCCCGCGGGGTTCGGGAGGAGATCGCCGAAGGGCGGGATCGGGGCCCGCTCCGCCGCCGGTGTCCCGTGCGAAGCGGCGCGTTCGAGGCGGCCGTTGGGACGGACCACGAACGAGTGGATCGCGGTGCCGAACGTATCCGCGTCGAAGACCAACTGTCCGCTCGGCGAGACCAGCGCCTGCGTCGGCGTCGGGTTGCCAGGCCCGCGCGTGCCCCCGAGGCCTGCAATGATCGTCGAATGCGGGACCGGGATCAGCTTGCCGTTCCGCTCGGCACGAAAGGTGGTATAATTCGGCGCTCTTTGGCTGACGTTGAACCCAGGGCGCGTCAGGTCGTAATCCTTGTTGACCACGACGAGGGTATCGCCGCACGAGGCCAGTCCGACGCTCACCGGATGGCGTCCGCCGGAGGGAAACGGCGAGCCCTTCACGGCCTCCAGCCGGCCATTTTCCTTGACGTCAAAAACGGCGATGGAGTCGGAACCGGAATTGACGGCGTAGATTCGCGTGGCATCCCAGTTGAAAATGAGGTTCTGGTCGGAGTCGAACGGCCCGAGCGTTCCGGCGAGGTTCCCCACGTCGATCGGCAGCGGATGGACTCCCGTCCCGCCGGTCGGAAATTCGCCCAGTGGGGTGAGATGCCCATTCTGGTCGCGTTTGAACGCGAGGATCGAATTGCGACCGGGCACGTTGCCGTTGTTGCTTTCGATATAGACCACGCCCCGTGGTGCTTGAGCCTTGGCGCCTATGGTGAAAGAGCAAACGGCGAGGATCAGGAGGAACGATTTTTTGATCATAACAATTATTCTCGTTGGATGTTATCCCTCGAACGGCCCTGCTGGATTGAAGATGCAGAGGCGCGAAGAGCCAATGCAAGCAGATACTTCGGCGGGGGCGTGAAAGGAAGCGCTGCTTCGCCTCACCGGTGGACGTGAAACGCGGCGTAGTGGGGATTGGCGGCGACGGCCTGCCGGAGCGCGGCTTTGCCGCCGGTGAGGTCGCCCGCGCTCATCCGAATGAGGCCGGCATGATAGAGCACATGCGCGTCGGCCGTGCCGGAGGCGAGCGCCCTGCCGATCGCCTCGACGGCTTCGGGAAACTGATTGTTCTGGTACAGCGCCCAGGCGAGCGCGTCCCACGCCTCCAGGCTGTGACGCAACTCCAGGTCGCGCCGCGCCCACGCGAGCGCCTGCACCGGATTGGCCTGGGAATCGGCGTAGAAGCCGGCGAGGTGGTGAAAGTAGAGGACGTGCCCCGCCTTCACGGAGGCGAGGTAGCCGGCTTCGGCGCGCTGCTGCCATGGCCGAGCCTGCTCGGGCGACTTCGCGAAGGCATAGAGGTCGCCGAGCGCCTGGCAGAACTCCGGGCGGCCGGTCTTCTCGATCACGGCTTGATAGAGCGCGGCGGCTTCCTCGAGGCGGCCGGCGGCGCCGTGGAACTCCGCCAGGTGCTCCTGTGCGGCGATGTCCTCCGGGCGCGCCGCGAGGGCGGCGCGGTAGTGCCGCTCGGCGGTCTCCCAGTCGCCGGTGCGGAAAGCGAGTTCGCCGAGTTGCACGAGCGCCCACGCGCGAAGCTCGGGCGGTCCATCGCCGACCGCTTTCAGCATGGCTTCAAAATGAGTCCGCGCCTCGGCCGGGCGGCCGTGGACGAGCTCGAGCCGGGCCAGCCGCGGCTCGATCACGGCTGGGCTGGAGCCGGCCGCCGCGAGTTTGGCGATCGCCTTTTGCGCTTCCGCGTAGTCGCCGAGCCCGAGCCGCGCGTCCGCGATGAGCTGCCACGCGTCGGTCTCATCGGACGCGAGCGGCTGGAGCTGCACGGCCGTGGCCAGCGCGTCGCCGAAGCGGTGGCCGGCGCTTTCCACCGCGGCGCGCACGGCGAGCGCGCCGGCATTTTGCGGCAGTCCCATCGCCTTGAGCGAAGCCGCCACGGCCTGTTCGGCCTTGGTCAATTGCTCTTCATTTCCGCCGTCGCGCAGGAGCGTGAGATAGCGGCCGGCGAGCTGATTCCAGGCGATGTAATTCGCGGGATCGTCCTGCACCTTCCGCTCGAGAAAACGCACGGCCGTGGCGGTGTCGGCCCACGCCGGCAGCGCGCCGAGCGCCAGGGCGAGCAGCGCGAGAAAAGGGCGGCGCATAGGGACAGGAAAAGGCCGCGCCTGCGGCAGAAGCCACGGGCGCGGCCAGGAT
>DASYIS010000065.1:0-5891 GCA_035997375.1 Chthoniobacteraceae bacterium | reverse complement strand
GGGGTCGCTGAAATAGAGCTTGTTCGTCCCCTCCCGGCCGGCGCCGCCGAGCTCGACCTCGACCGTGGTGCCCTTGCGCGCGCCGGGCGGGAAGATGTTCTTGAGCTGCGGGACCGGGAGCTCCTGGGCGTAGGCGACGGTGGCGAGGAGCGCAAATAGAAGGAGGAGGCGCATAGAAAAGGTTATAGCGTCCGGAGACGGGCGCGTGGAAGCGCGGCGTAGCCGCTTTGGACTGCGGCAGCCTGCTGCCGCTTTGTGGAGGCCGCAGCCTGCTGCGGGTGGTGCGGAGCCTTCCGCCTCCCCGCACGCAGCAGGCTGCGACTGCCACGAAAGCGGCAGCAGGCTGCCGCAGTCCAAAGCGCTTCGCGCCCGGAAGCAACGCGCCACGGGCTCAGGCGGCTACGCGATAATCTCCCGGATCGGCTCGCCGTAGGAGAGGATCGGCACGGGGCGGTCGGCTTCGTTGACGTAGGCCTTCGTCTGGTCGATGCCAAGCTGGGCGTACATCGTCGAGAGGATGTCCTGCGGCGAGACCGGGCGCTCTTTTGGGAACTCGGCGCGGGCGTCGCTCTCGCCGAGGACGAAGCCGCGCTTGAGGCCGCCGCCGGCCATCGCGACGGAGAAAACGTTGGGCCAATGGTCGCGGCCGGCGTCCTTGTTGATGCGCGGGGTGCGGCCGAATTCGCCCCAGCTCATGACGAGCGTGCTGTCGAGCTGCCCGCGCTGGTCGAGATCCTCGATGAGGCCGGCGAACGCCTGGTCGAACTGTGGGAGCTTCTGGTTTTTGAGCGCCTCGAAGTTGTTCGCGTGCGTGTCCCAGCCGCCGACGTTCACGGTGACGAAACGGACGCCGGACTCGATGAGGCGGCGCGCGAGGAGCGTGTTCTGGCCCCACGTGGTGCGGCCGTAGAGGTCGCGCGTTTTCGGGTCTTCCTTCGAGATGTCGAACGCGGCCTGCACCTTCGGCGAAGTGACGATGTTATAAGCCTGCTGGCTGAAGGTATCCATGCCGCTGATGAGGCCGGAGGAGTCGATGTCGCGGCGCAGCGTGTCGAAATGCGCCAGGATGTTGCGGCGGTTCTCGAGGCGGTCGAGCGTGAGGCCGCCGGGCACCTTGAGGTTGCGCACGTCGAAGTTGTCGGTGTTCGGATCGCCCTGCGTTTCAAAAGGATTGTACGCCACGCCGAGGTACGCGGCGGCCGAGCTCTTGGGCGCGGTCGGGACGGTGATGTAGGCCGGGAAGCCGTCGACGCGCGGGCCCATTTCCTTGGCGACGATGCTGCCGTAGGCCGGCGCTTCATTCGCGGGAATGTCGTTGGTCGGCTTGTAGCCGGTGAGCAACGTGTGGCTCGCGGATTCGTGCCCCGCGTCACCGTGCGTGGCGGAGCGGATGAGCGTCATCTTGTCCGCGATCTTCGCGATGCGCGGCATGTGCTCGGAGACCTGCAGGCCGTCGAGCTTGGTATTGATGGGCGAGAACGAGCCGCGGAACTCGGAAGGCGCGTCGGGCTTGAGGTCCCACATGTCGAGCTGGCTCGGTCCGCCGCCCTGCCAGAACAGGATGACGCTGATATCCTTGACCTTCTCGCCGGCGGCCTGGGCCATCGCCTGGCGTTGGAGCAAGCGGCTCAAGGAAAGTCCGCCAAGCATAAGGGAGCCGGCTTTCAGAAAGCTGCGGCGGGTGATGCCATCGCAGCAACGATAGGCTCCGCTGTGTACGTCGATATTCATAGGTAATGGTAAGATGCAGTCTACTTGAGAGAGTCGAAATCGGTTTGGCGTCAACGCCGAAGGCGTTTCATCCTATAGCCCAGGGTTGCGAGGCACGAGCTACCCTGGGTTTGCCATGCAGGAGCGCCCAACTCTGAAAGAGTTGCATCGAGACACGCGTTCGCTGCAACCCTTTCAGGGTTGACCCTACGGTAGATCGAACCCCCAGGGTAGCTCGTTCCTCGCAACCCTGGGCTATAGGATTGAATGCCTTCGGCATAATTGGATGCTTGCGTGGCTAAGTTCGTGAGCATGCCTAGTGATTAAACAGAAACTCCTTCGAGTTCAGGAACATCCACAAAAAGTCCTCCAAGGAGCTCTTGCGATCTTTCCCTTCGAGAATCTCCAGCGCGTCCTTCATTTCGGTGGCCTTGGGCTCGCGGCCGAAGGCGAGAAGATAGAACTCGTGGAGAATCTCTTCGTTGGTCTTGTTCTCCTTCAGCATGTCGGCGAGCCGGCCTTTGTTGTTGGCGATCTTCGCCTGCAGCTCGGGCGAATTCATCAGGTGCAGGATTTGCGAGAGGTTCGGCGCGTAGCTTTTTTCGCATTCGCAGGCGGTCTCGCGCATCGAGCGGCCGAAGACTTTGAGGAAATAGCTGGGCACGGACTCATCGGGCAGCTCGATCGCGCGGGTGCCGAGTGGGAGGCCGTCGAATTTCTCCTGCGTGCCGGTCACCTTGTCGATGGCGTCGAGCAGCGTCTCGGCCGAGAGCCGGTGCGGGGTGTAGCGCGCGTAATTTTGATGATCGGTCTTGTTCTGCTCGGTCGGTTCGGACGAGAGGCTGTAGGTCCGCGATTTCATGATCGTGGCCATCAGGTGTTTCTGGTCGAACTGATAGTCGACCATCTCCTTCGCCAGCCGGTCGAGCAGCTCGGGGTTGCTCGGCGGATTGGTCACGCGCATGTCGTCGACCGACTCCACCAGGCCCGTCCCCATGTAGTGCGCCCAGAGGCGGTTCGCGATCGCCTTGGAGAAATACGGGTTCGTCGGCTCGGCCAGCCAGTCGGCGAGCTTTCCGCGCGGATCCTCGCCGCGAACGTACTCGTACTCCGGTCCGCCGAGACCCTTTGGCTTCATTGCCTGGCCGGTGCGCGGCTGGCTGACGCCACCGTCCTTTTTCACGATGACCGCCTGCTCGTCGCCCAAGCCGCGCTTGAAGCTGACCCGCCCAAAGAAGGCGCCGTAACCCCAGTAATCGTCCTGCGAAATCTTCTCGTAGGGGTGATTGTGGCAGTTGGCGCACGAGAGGCGCGTCCCCATGAAGAGCTGGCTGCTGTCATTCACCATGCCCACCGTGTTGCGCACGTGGCGGTACCAGTTGACCGGCGGATTCTCGGCCGATTCCCCCTGCGCCGTGAGAATGGCGCGCACGAACTGGTCGTACGGCATGTTCTGCGCGAACGCGGCGCGCAGCCAGCCGGAGAAGGCATAGGTGCCGGCCTTGAACGACGCCTGGCCGCCGCGCTTCACCCGCAGCAGGTCGCCCCACTGCTGGCCCCAAAAGCTGGCGTACTCGGGCCGGTCGAGCAGGCGGTCGATGAGCTGATCGCGCTTGTTCGGCGACTGGTCGGCGATGAATTTCTCGACCTCCTCCGGCGTCGGGAGGCTGCCGATCGCGTCGATGCTCGCGCGGCGCAGGAATTCCTCGTCGGTGCATTCCGCGCTCGGCGCGATGGCGAGCTTGCGCCACTTGGCCTCGACCAGCTCGTCCACGAAGTTCTTCGGCTTGAAGCCGGCGTACGCGGAGTCCGGCAGCGCGGGACCGAACGGCACCGCGACGCGCGCCACATCGACCTGCCCCATGTAGCGGACCATGACCGCGCCTTCGCCGGTGTGGCCGAGCGTGCTGACGAGGCCGGTCGGCTCCACCTTCAAGATGTCGGGTTGCTGCGCCTTGTACTCCGCCTGCCGCGTCACGTCCTGGAACGACGCGTCGGTGTAGTGGGCGACCACGCGGAGTTGCTGCTCGCCGAGACCGTTCACGCCGGCCAGCATCCGCTCGCGCGGGAAAACCTCGATCCGCTCCACCTTCGGCGCCTTTTCGTCGCCGTAGGGGACGCCTTGCGCGATCCAGCGGGCGAGCAGTTTGTACGCTTCCGATTTCTCATCGAAGCGCGAGCCGCCGCCGTGGACCGTCGTGCCGGTGGCCTTGGTCAGGAGGAGCGACTGCTCGGGCGCGGCCGGGAAGACGCGGCGTCCGTGGGCTTCGTTGACCAGCGCGTCGTAGTCGAACTTCGGATCGAACCCAAAGATCGAGAGCTTGAAGCCGTTCTGCCCCGAGGCCTTGCCGTGGCAGCCGCCGGAGTTGCAACCGGTCTTGGCGAGGACGGGTTCGATGTCGTTGATGAAATGGAGGTCACGCTCGACGGTGAAGTTCTTCACGGTGACCTTCGCGGCGGCGCCGACGGCCTTCTTCGAAGCGGCATCGACGATGGTGGCGTGGACCGTGATGACGCCGTCGCCCTTCGGGAGCAGACGGCCTTCTTCGATGACACCGATCGCAGCGGCGGGCGCGCCGTCCGGAAGGGTCAGCGCGTACTGCGCCTGGCGGGTGCCGTCGCGCAGGGTGCCGTCGCTCATCTTCATCGTCACCAGGAACTGGACCGACTGATCCGCGTCGGAGAGCGTCACTTCGGCCGGCTCGATGGTTAGCGTCTCAACGTGAGGCGCTTCCGCGGCCACTAGGGTGGCGCGCGCAGAAGCGATGATCGACAAACATAACAAGAGTCTAAGCAAAAGGGACATGGTAGCTATATGGGAAACACGGCACCGACCGCAGCTATCCCGAAGGATAACCGGCAAAAGGTGTGCGTACAACCCCACAACTAGATTCCATGCCCGCGGTTTCCTTAGCCTCTTTGACCTCCCCGAAGCTTGTGAAGCAATCACGGGGGGTGGCTGCCGGCGCGCGAAGCGCTTTCGCCGAAGGCCCTGAGCTTGTCGAAGGGGACTGCGGCAGCCTGCTGCCGCTTTGTGGTGGCCGCAGCCTGCTGCGGGTGGGGAGGAAGTCCGTAGCACTCCCCCCCGCACGCAGCAGGCTGCGACTTCCGCAAAAGCGGCAGCAGGCTGCCGCAGTCCAAGGCCTTCGGCTCGCGCGGGCGGCGCGCCTCTTGTTGTTCACTCTGCTGCTCGTGGGCGCCGCGCAGGCTGCTCCGCCCGCCGCGACGCCGGCGCCGATTCCAGCGCTCCAGAAGAAGATCGACTTCGAGACGAACGTCCTTCCCATCTTCAAACGCAACTGCCTCGCGTGCCACAATGCCGCCGACGCGAAGGGCGACCTGGTGCTGGAGACGCCGCAGACCATCCAGAAAGGCGGCAAGAGCGGCCCGGTCGCGGAGCCGAAGAAGGGCCTGGACAGCCTGCTCCTGACCACGTCGGCGAAACTGGAAAAGCCGTTCATGCCGCCGAAGAACAATAAGGTCGGCGCGGAAGTGCTGAAGCCGGAGGAGTTGGCGATCCTGCGCACCTGGATCGACCAGGGGGCGACCGGCACGGTGAAAGCGAAGCCGATGCCGCTGACCTGGAAGCCGCTGCCGCCGGGGTTGCACCCGATCTCCGCGCTCGCGGTGACGCCGGACGGCCAGTTCGCGGCCTGCGGACGCGCCAACCAGATCTTTATCTACCACGTCCCGACCGGCCAGGTCGCCGCGCGCCTGACCGACCCGAAGCTCGCGGAAAAGACGGGCCGCAGCGGTTACAAGAGCGCCGCCCAGCGCGACTTCGTGCAGTCGCTCGCCTTCAGCCCCGATGGCCTGCTGCTGGCTTCCGGCGAGTTCCGCCAGGTGAAGCTCTGGCAGCGCGAGCCGAATCTGCCGCAGTTCACGCTGGGCACCGAGCCGACCGGCGTGGTGGCGGTGAGCCCCGATGGGAAGTGGATCGCGACGGCGGGCGCGGATTTCAGACTTTACCTTTGGCACGCTGACAGCGGCTCGCCTGCCTCAGTTTACAAGGGGCACACCGCCCGGATCACGTCGCTTCGTTTCTCGCCCGATAGTGCGAAACTCGCCTCCGGCTCCGCGGACAAAACCGCGCGGGTGTGGGAAGTCACCGACGACTTAGCGGTGAGAGCGGCCACCGCGCCGGCCCTCTACCCTGAAAAATTGATCGCGAAGGTCGAGCT
>DASYIS010000064.1:0-13867 GCA_035997375.1 Chthoniobacteraceae bacterium | reverse complement strand
GCCTCAGGCTTCAAGCTTCCCCCTACTCCTCCGCCTCCGGGCTCTCCCCGCCTTCCTTCTCGCTCTCCTCGATTTGCTTGAGCACGTCGGAGCGGTCTTCCACTTCGTCCCAGACTTCGCGGCTGACGTAGAGCGGGGCTTTTTGCTGGATCGCGAGGGCGATGCAGTCGCTGGGACGGCCGTCGAGTTCGATGATCTTTTTTTCGAACAGCTCGTTTTCCGCGCTCAGGATCAGCCGCGCGAAGTAGGTCTCGCTCTTCAAATCGTTGATGATGACCCGCTCCACTTTCGCGCCGAGCGCCGCCATCAGGTGGCCGATGAGGTCATGGGTGAGCGGGCGCTCCTTCGGCGTTTCGTTGATGAACATCGAGATCGCCTGGCCGACGCTTTCGTCGACGTAGATGACGAAAACCTTCTCGTCATTCCCGAGGAAAACGGCGCGGCCCGCGTTGAACGGGAGCACAGTTCGGATTTCCACCGGGACGACGGATTTGTTCATGTTGGGACAACCAGGAAAGGGCCGGCGCGCAATGCGCACACGCCCGCAGGATAGGATGATACGACTTGCCGTCCGGGCAAGCGAATCTTTCGGGAATGGGGCGGCGGCCCCTCTTAATCCTGCTCCTGCTCCTGCTCCTGCTCTTGCTCCTCCGAGATTTCACGCCGGCGTCGGAAAGGATCCGAGCAAGAGCAGGAGCAAGAGCAGGAGCAGGAGCAGGAGCCGGCCCGCCACCAGCCGCCCCCTCGCCCGCCCACGCCCCCAAAAAATCACGAACCTCCTATTGAATTCGCGTCGCTCGTTCCTACACTTCCGCGCCTCATGACGAAGCCGCCCTGGGATATTCCCGCCGCCATTGCTCTCTACGATATCGATCGCTGGAGCTCCGGCTATTTTACGATCAACGACAAGGGCCACATCTCGATCCTGCCGACGCAAGACGCTTCGAAGCAGATCGACATCATGGAAGCGATCGAGGAGGCGAAGGACCGGGGGCTGACTTTTCCGCTCGTGCTGCGGTTTCAGGATCTGCTCCGGCATCGCGTGGAGAAGATCAACAAGGTCTTCGCCGAGGCGATCGCGGAGATGAATTACCAGGGCGTCTACCGCGGCGTCTTCCCGATCAAGGTCAACCAGCTGCGCGAAGTGGTGGAGGAGATCATGGACGCCGGGGCGCCGTTCCACTTCGGCGTCGAGGCGGGGAGCAAGCCGGAACTGCTGGCGGCGCTCGCCATCCACAAGGATCCTGAGAGCCTCATCATCTGCAACGGGTACAAGGACACCCTCTTCATCCAGAACGCGCTGCTCGGCAGCAAGCTCGGCAAGAAGGTGATCATGGTCGTGGAGAAGCTCGAGGAGCTGGAGCAGATCCTCGCCGTCTCGCGCGAGGTCGGCGTCGAGCCGATGATCGGGGTGCGCGTGCGGCTCGCCGCGAAGGGCGCCGGCAAGTGGATGAACAGCGGCGGCGAGAACGCGAAGTTCGGCCTCAGCACCGCCGACCTCGTCGCGGCCAGCAACACGCTGAAGGCCGCCGGCCTCGCGCATTGCTTGCGGCTCGTCCATTTCCACGTCGGCTCGCAGGTGCCGGACATCGGCACGATCAAGCGCGCCGCGCGCGAGGCCGCGCGCTTTTACGCGAAGCTCAAGAAGCTCGGCCACGAGATGGGCTACATCGACGTCGGCGGCGGCCTTGGCATCGATTACGATGGCTCGCGCACCGCCTCCGACAGCTCCGCCAACTACTCGCTCGCCGAGTATGCCCGCGACATCGTCTACAATCTCATGGAGGTGTGCGACGCGGAGAAAGTGGCGCATCCCACCATCACCTCCGAGAGCGGCCGCGCGATCGTCGCGCACCACTCCGTGCTCATCGTCGAGGCGTTTGGCTCCATCGAGAAGGACAAGCCGCCGATCTCGCTCGAGGTCAATGAGCGCGACCCGAAGCTCGTGAGCGACATGCTGGAAATCCAGCGGAACATGACGCAGCAAAACCGCATGGAGACGCTGCACGACGCGCAGCAGATCAAGGAGCGCGGGCAACAGATGTTCGAACTCGGCCTGCTCGAGCTCGAGGCGAAGGGGAAGATCGAGGCGATCTTCTGGCAGATCGCGCATCGCATCGTGCAGGCCTGCGCCGGAATGAAATACGTGCCCGACGAGGTGAAGGATCTCGAGATCGCCCTGGCGGACCAGTACGTCTGCAACTTCTCGGTCTTCCAGTCGCTGCTCGACCACTGGGCGCTCGGCCAGCTCTTTCCCGTCATGCCGATCCATCAGCTCGACGAATACCCCGAGCGCCAGGCGACGCTGGTCGACATCACGTGCGACTCCGACGGCAAGGTGAGCAAGTTCATCGATCTGCGCGACGTGAAGGAAACGCTTCCGCTGCATCGCCTGCAACCGGGCCGGCCATACTACATCGGCTTCTTCCTCATCGGCGCCTATCAGGACATCATGGGCGACCTGCACAACCTGTTCGGCCGCGTGAACGAGGCGCACTTCTTTCTCGATGAAGATGAAGAGAGCGGCTGGTACATCGAGGAGACGATCGGAGGCTCGACCATCGGCGACGTGCTCGCGCTGACCCAGTGGAACCAGACCGAGCTCATTCGCCTGGTGAAATTGCAAGTCGATGCCGCGATCAAGGGCGACCGCCTGAAGCCGAACGAGGCCATGCGCATGCTCGCCAGTTACGAAAAGGCGCTGAAGGGCTACACATACCTCAGTGGCCTGAACAACGGCGCCGGCAAATAGCACGGCGCGCCTGACGACTGGGGGCACCGGAGTATTGCCAACGAATCACTCGAATCTAAACGAATGAAGCAGTTGCGCGGGAGATCTGGGCACCCATCGAAGAACGCTCGGAGTGCAGATGCCCCATTCGTTCCAATTCGAGTGATTCGTTGGCAAATTCGGACCAGGTAAACCTCCCATGCGCTGGCACATCTTCGCGATCGGCAAGCCCAAGCTGGCGTATGCGAAAGCGGGGATCGAGGAATACGCCGCGCGCCTCGGCAGCTGCACGCAGGTGGAATTCACCTCGCTCAAAGCCGGCTCGCGCGAGCAGGAAAGCGCGGCGCTGTTGGAGCGAAGCGAAGGCCAATTCCGCATCGTCCTCGACGAGCGTGGCGAGCAGATGACGAGCAAAGCGTTCTCGGAAAAGATCAGCGCGTGGGAGCAGAGCCGCGTGAAGTCCATCGCCGTCCTCATCGGCGGCGCCGACGGCCACACCGAAGCCCTACGCGCCGCGGCCGGCTGGAGTTGGTCGCTCAGCCGACTGACGCTACAGCATGAGCTCGCGCTGGTGGTGGCCTTGGAGCAGATCTACCGGGCGTACAGCATCAAGGCCGGCGCGCCTTACCATCGGGAGGGGTAGACTTCAGTTCGTTAGCCGGTCAGCCATTGCGCGCCCGCGCTCGTGCCTTTACTTGCTCCCAAGTTCTTCCGCTCTCGGGGTTCGCTTGGAACTTCTCCTGACGGCGGCGCACCTCTTCGATCTTCCAATCTGGCACTGGGAGAGGAGGCTGCTCGTCGGCGATGCTGTCCCAGAGATCTTCCACAAGCTGCAAACGCTCTGCCCTGCCAAGCTGAAGGAGATGTGCAAATTCGGCGTTCATTGAGATAGCAGTAGCCTCGGATTTAGCGTTTTCAAACCTCCGACTCACTCAATATCAAACGTCCCGTTCTGATCCGTCCCGATGAGCAGCCCCGCGACTTTGTTCTGCTTCTGCAACGCCACGCCCTTCATCGTCCGGAGTTTGTTGGCGGCGTCCCGGAAGTTTCCGGAACCCAACCCAAACGTGGCGGCCGAGAAGGTGAACGCGAACGGCTCGGAGGTGGTGGACTTGAACGCGTAGACCGTGCCGAGCACGACTGTCTTGTCCGGCAGCGGGTCGACGTTGCCGCCGACGGCGTGGAAGGCCGCCTGGTCATTGGCGAAGGTGAGGATCTTGGCGGGCGCGACCGGGTTCTTGAAGCCGGAGCCGAAGACCGTGATCGTGGCGTCGATCGGGCTCGCGAACTTGCCGGTCGTGGTGGACTTCAGCCAGCGGAAACTCCCTTCGACCGAGTCGGCGGGCGTGGCGCCATGGAGCGCGAGCTTGCCGACGACCGACCCTTTGAGCGCGTACGCGGGCAGATAAAACGGGAACTCGCCCGCGGTGGTCAGCGGACCGCCGGCACTGAACGGCGTGCCGTCCCCGAGCACCCCGACGACCGAGGCCAGGCCGCGCGTGGTCACCGTGACTTTCGCGTAGCCGGTGCCTTGCGGGAAGGTCGCCTCGGGGTGCGCCGGGTCGGGCGGGAGCGCGATGGTGTAATGCCCGACGTACGGACTGTTCACGGGGAATACGGGGTTCGCCCGCGTCGTCACGGCCTGCGACTCGGCGACGCCGCCGGTGCTCACGGTGGCCGTGAGTTGGGGGACTTGGTTCACCATGGCGATCTGCACTTGCAGCGTCTTCTTCGGCAACCCGAAGCTCACGGTTCCCGAGCCGTCGACGTTGAGCGTGACGCCGACAATGTAGCGCCGCCCGGCGTAGTAGATGGAGCCGCTCAGCCGGCCCCCGGGCGCCAGCGTGAGCAGGAGCGACCCCGAATTCGCCGGCGCGACGGGGTTCCCCTCGAACGTCCCCGTAAAGACCCCGGCGGTCGGCGCGAAGAGCGTGGCGCCCGAGACGGCGATCGCGCCGGTCGTGTAGAGCTTTGTCACATCCCACGTCTGGCCGGCGGGGTCGACCGCGGGCAGCGATGTGGCGGCGAAGGTGCCGACGCGTTTCGTCAGGTCGAGCAGATCGAAGGACTGTCCGCGCGTCGGCTCGAACGAGTTGATTTTCGCGACGTCCAGCGTTCCGCCGAGCGTGGCCGTTCCCGTCACGTGCAGGAATTCGTAGGCGGGTCGCGCCGCGCCCGCCAGGTCCAGGGCCAGGCGCGAGCCGGCGAGCATGGTCAGGTTGCCCGCGATCGTCGCCGAGCCGGAGAGCACGCCGTGGTCGCCGAGGGTCACCCCCTTGGGCGCGGTCAGCGTGCCGCCCGTCTGGAGATGGAACGTCGTCGTCCCGGTCCCGCCGCCCACCTGCACGGAGCGCACCTTGCGGGCGACCGGCGCGGTCGGCCCCTGCAAGACCACGTCGGCCGCCGAATCGGCGATGACGGGCGTGTCGGGCCCCGGCACGATGCGGTAGCTCCAGGTGGCGACGTCGTCCCACACACCCGGTCCGCCGGCCAGCAGCCGGCTCGTCGGCGTGGAGGTGAAGAGCCCGGCCTTGCCGTTGGCGAGCTTGGCGGAAAAGGCGAACTGGCCGTGCAGGTTCAGCGAGTTCGGGGCCAGCAGCAGCGCGTTCTCGAGGGCGGAGGGCTGGATCGCCGAGCCGGCCAGCGCGTCATCGGTGCCGATCACCCGGACGAGCGTCGTCCCATCGGAAAGGTAGATCGAGGTTCCCGGCGTGCCGCCGCGCCCCACGTCGGCGCTGAAGGCGATCAGCCCGTTTTGATTGATCTGCGGAGTCCCAAATCCCTGCAAGGTCTCCGCGCCCGTGAACGTCCCATAGCCGGCCAACTGACTCACCACCCCTCCGGCGGCGACGTAGAGGCCCGGCAGGCCCGCGGTGGTCGTCGCTTGGAAGACCACGGTCCCGGCGTCGTTGATCGCCGCGTCGCCGAAGGTGGAGAACGTGTCGCCGCCGGGAGCCGCGTCGCCCACTTGGGCGAGCACGGTCGAGCCGGTAACGTCCGCGAGATTGATGGCGGTGAAATCGACATACACCACCTGGCCGACGCGATTGGCGACGAAGTCCGTATGCAGCCCATTCGCGACCCGGGTGATTGTCGGCGGTCCGCCGCCGACGAGGGCCGCGTAAAAGCCGGCCCCGTCCACGCCCAAGTCGTCGGTCATGGCGGCGTTGAAGAAGACGACCACCCTGCCGTCGCGTTGCGTCGCCACGCGGGTCCGGTAGTCGAAAAAGGTGAACGTCCCCCCTTCCGGCGCGGCGGCGCCCGCCACCGCGACCTTATTCACGACCGGCGGAGTCGCCGTTCCACCGACGAAGAAAATGCCGAAGCCCGACTGGGTGGTGTCCGCCTTGAACGCCATGTTTCCGACCGTATCCAGCGAGGGGTCATACAGAAAACTGAACTCTCCGTCGCCCGCGGCGTCCGCCCCCTGGACCACGACCGTCTTGAGCGTCGTTCCGGTGAGTAGATAAATATTTCGCAACCCGCCGTCATAAGCCATGAGGGCGATTTGCCCCGCTTCGTTGCCGGCGGTGAAAAGGAAGTCCGTCACCGGCCGATTGCCCGTGGCCCGCGCCCCGTCGGCCAGCCGCCGGGCGGTGCCGGCGTACGTGCCGGAGTAGAGCCGGCTCGCGGTCGGACCATCCTGATGAAAGAGGACCGTCCCATCGTCTCCGAGGCGAAACACCGTGAGGTCGCTCGGGAGCAACCCCCCGTACGGATCGGCCTCGCCGGTCAGCGCGACCTTCTCATTCGCGATGGCCACCTGCGCGCCGGCCTTCGGCGCCAGGAGGAAGAGAACCGAGCAGAGAAATAATGGGATGACGGAAGCGAGGCGCATGACGAAACCTTAATGGAGAGCAGTTCGCGAGTTAATCAACATTTTATTAATCGTCCGCCGGATGCTTGGTGGCCGGGCTCTCGACAGGTCGGCGGGGAGGCCGAGGCGTCGCCCCGGCACTTATTTCTTTTTGGGGAGTATGATGGGCAATTCCACCGTATCTGCGGGCACCGATACCCCGTTCGCCATCACGACGGTCGCCTTGTAGAGGGTGATTTTGAAATTTCCGTTGGCGTCAGGCTCCGAAATGGAACCCGTGGCCGCCGTGGTCGTCTGCGTTCCCTCCGATGTCGTCATGACCAGACGGATCTCCGACAGCGAGTTCCCGGAACGCTGGGCGGCGTGAATGCTGCCACTGGACAATGCCAATGAATATTCCGCCGCCACCGGCGGTTTCGGCGCGCACCGCAAGGACGTGCCGAGGAAAGCGCACACAGACGCACACAGGAGGAAGGTTTTCATGACGGGAAAAAGTTTCGCATTGGTTCGCCGTTTCGGTCGCTGGCCGCTACAGCCCTCCATCGCGCGGCCCGCCGCCTGGAGCCTCCGGCGCCGCCCTCCGCCGGGCGATCCCCGGCGCGTACGCCACCAGCGCGATGCACCCGCCCATGAGCGTATTCGCGATGCGGTGGATGGCGATGTTCTTCGTCGGCTGCCCGGTGAAGGCGAGCAAAAAGGCGATGTAGGCCGTGATGCACGCGGAAAAGAGCCCGTAGTTTACGTTCACCAGCGAAAAACAGAGCCATCCGAACAGCGCGACGAAGCCCGCGAGCGCCACGGGATTCGGGTGCAGCCACACCGCGAGCAAGGTCGCGACCCCTGCCCCGACCAGCGTGCCGGCGATGCGCGCCAGGCCGCGCCCCAGCGTATGGTGCGGGTCCGGCTTCAGGACCAGCAGCGCGGTCATCGGCACCCAGTAGCCGTTGGAAACCGCGAACACGCGGGCGGCGAGGGCGGCGGCCGCCAGCGTGAGCGCGAGATGGATTCCGTAACGAAACGAGGCCGACGACCACTGGAAGTTCTCGCGCAGCAGCCGCACCGCCGGGCGCAGCCCCTCGTACGGATCCTCCTTCGGTGGAGCATGGAAATGCGTGTGGAGCCGGCGGAAAAAGAGCACGATCAGCGTCTGCAACAGCCCGCCGGCAAGGATGAGCGATCCGCGCTCCAGCGCCGGCGGGCCGAAGCTCGGGAACCCACTGGAGATGATCGCCGCGATCGCGCATTGCAGCCCGATCCACGCCACGCCCGGCCCGAGCGCCGTCAGCCAACCCGCGCCGAAGCCCGCGAGGACCGCCACCGTGAGCAGGCCAGCTTCCGTCACCGAAAGCAGGGAGCCAGCGAGCGTGGAGAGCGCGATCCCAAGGGTTCCGACGATCATCGCCGCCGTGCGCGAGCGGCCGATCATCTGAAACGAACCGAAGCCGACCGCCAGCGCACCGCCGGCCATGATCAGGCCCCACGCCGGCCGGCCGGTCACGAGTCCCAGGACGACCGAGAGCGTGAGCCCGAGCGCGCACGGAAACGCGACCCGCGTGCGGAATTCGCCCCACTTCGCCTCCAGCACGTGGCTGCGCACGATGTGCAGTCCGCCCGGATCCTCGGTGGTCGTGGTTGGTTCCATCTCTCTCTGGAATCGTCGCCGCTCAGCCTTTCCGCGCCTGCTTCACCTCTTCCCAGAGCACATCCATCTCCCCGAGCGTCATCTTCTCCAGCTCCAAACCGCGCTCGCGGGCCAGCCCTTCCAGGTCGCGAAAGCGCGCGGAGAACTTCTCCGTCGAGCCGCTGAGCGCGACCTCGGCCTCCACGTGCAGATGCCGCGCGAGATTCACCACGGAGAAAAGGAGATCGCCCAATTCGCCCTCGATCTCCGCCGCACTGCCGCCCGCGATCGCCTCCTCCAGCTCCGCGATCTCCTCGCGCACCTTGGCCATGATGGGTGGCGCGTCGGGCCAGTCGAAGCCGACCTTCGCCGCTTTCTTTTGCACCTTGTGCGCGTGCAGCAGCGCCGGCAGACCGACCGGCAGACCGTCGAGCAGCGAGGCCGCGGCGGCCGCGCCCCCTTTCTCCGCGCGCTTGATTTCATCCCATTTCACCAGCACCGCCGCGGAGGTCTCCGCGCTCTCCGCGCCGAAGACATGCGGATGCCGCCGCACCAACTTCCCCGCGATCTCGCGGGCGACATCGTCGAACTGGAAGCGCCCGTCCTCCGCTGCGAGCTGGCTGTGAAAGATCACCTGCAGCAGCAAATCGCCGAGCTCCTCGCGCAGGTTGGCATCGTCGCCGGCGTCGATGGCGGCGACGACTTCATACGCCTCTTCCAGCAGGCCGCCGCGCAACGTCGCGTGCGTCTGCTCGCGGTCCCACGGGCACCCGCCCGGCCCGCGGAGTTTCGCCACCACGTCGCGCAATTGGTCGAGCGGCGGGAGGCGGGGATCGGGTGGCGTTGGGCGGGTGGTGGTGTCCATGGCGAAAGATAACAACGGAGAAACGAGCCTGCCGAGTCCGGAGCATCTCGTTTGCGGTGAGGGCGCCCGAAAGCTTTTGCGCGTTATTCAGACGTGATCCGTGCCGTGCGGCGTTACGGTGTGGGCGCCTGGTCGTTCCCGGCCTGCCTCGCTCACCCCTCACGAAAATGCAAATGCCTCCTGCGTGTTCCCGCCTCCTCCCTCTCCTCGCCTTCGCTGGCATCGCTTCCGCCCATGATCTCACCACCGGCGAGGAGCACCCGCGGTACGATCGCTCGGTGAAACCGCCGGGATTCATCCTCGTGCAGGCGCCGGCGCCGCAGCCGCGCGTGGCGCTGGAAAAACGACCGGCGCAAGCCGCGTCCTTCGCGGCCTTCGCCCCGCGCGTGAGCCTGCGCTGGGATGAGCGCTTTCTCTTTGTGGAAAGCAACGGCCTGCCCGCGCACAACCTGATGGTCGGCATCACCGCCTGGCAGCAGCAGGTGCCGCTGCCGCAGAACTACACGGGCGCGAATGCGTGGCAGATCCCGCTCGTGCCGGTGCCCGCGAAGACGCCCGCGTCGATCAAGAATCGCTTCCTGCGCGGGGCGATCGCGCTGGCCGCAAACGGCATTCCCATTTTCAATCCGCAAAACAATCGCGGCGAGATCTCGCAGGAAATCGGCGAGCTGGACGAGTGGGGCGGGCATTGCGGACGCGCGGACGATTACCACTACCACGCCGCGCCGCTGCACTTGCAGACCGTGCTCGGGAAGGCGCTGCCGATCGCGTATGCGCTCGATGGTTACGCCATCTACGGCTTGACCGAACCGGACGGTTCCGCGCCCGCGGGGCTCGATGCCTTCAACGGCCACGCGACCGCCGCGCTCGGCTATCACTACCATGCTTCGACGAAGTACCCGTATATCAACGGCGGCTTCCACGGCGAAGTCGTCGAGCGCGAGCAGCAGGTCGATCCGCAGCCGCGCGCGCAATCGGTGCGGCCGGCTCTCCCGCCGCTGCGCGAGGCGAAGATCACCGGCTTCACGACCTCGGCGGATGAGAAGGAGCGCAACCTCAATTACTCCGTCTCCGGCAAGGCCGGCACGGTGAAGTACACGGACTTGGGCAACGGGGCGTGGAAGTTCCAGTTCATCTCGGTCGACGGCACGAAGCACGAGGAGTCTTATCAGGCACGGGAGGGCGGCGGACCAGGCGGACCCCGTCCAGACGGCGAGCGCCCGCAGCGCGGCGGTCCGCCTCCGGCCGAGGGCGCCGGACAACCGCCGCGCGACGGACCGAACCGCCCCCCGCGCCGTGAAGGCGCGGGACCGGAAAATCCGCCGGCCGCGAGCAACGCGCCCGTGATCGGCATGGACGCGATGAAGAAACCGAACGCGGCCTTTGTCCTCACGAGCCCGGAGGTGGGCGCGGATCACAAGCTGCCCGTGGACTACACCGGCGACGGCAGCGGCGCGACGCTCCCGCTCAGTTGGAAAGGCGCGCCGGCCGGCACGCAGAGCTACGCGATCGTGATGGATCACCTCGCGCCCGGCAATGTGGTGAAATCGTATTGGACGATGTGGGACATCCCCGCGAGCACGACGAGCCTGCCGAAGAATGTGCAAGGCGTCGGCAAGGTCGGCACGAGTTTCAAGGGCCAACTCGGCTACGAGCCGCCGCACTCGCAAGGCCCCGGTGCGAAGACGTATGTCGTCACCGTTTACGCCCTCTCCGCGCCGCCTCAGATCACGGAGGCGCTCCGCGCCGTGAACCGCGAAGTGCTGCTCGCCGCGCTCAAGGACAAGGTGCTCGCGAGTGCCTCCCTGGACGTCGTCTACGCTCGCGAAGGCGCGGCGAACGCAGCGCCCGAACGCCGCGAGCCGCCGGCAGCCCAGCCGCAGACTCCGGCCGGCGAGCGCCGTCCGCCGGGCGGCGGCGGCAAGGGCGGGCCTGATAACAAAGGGCTCATCAAGCCCGCGATGAGCGACACCGTGCGCGTCAGCGTCTATGCCGACAACTGGTTTGCCATGTACATCAACGGCGAGCTCGTCGCGGTCGATTCCATAAAGTTCACGCCGCACAACGTCGTGAGCTTCGACATCCTGCCCGAGTATCCGATGACCATCGCGGTCATCGCGAAAGACAACGCCGACCTGAAGACCGGCCTCGAGTACGGCGACCACATCGGCGACGGCGGCTTCATCGTGAAATTCAGCGACGGCACGGTTAGCAACGCCACGTGGAAGGCAAAGAATTTCTTCAAGGGCCCGCTCGAGCGCGATGTGAAAAATCCGCGCGTCGAGCACACGCCCATTCCCGACAAATGGTGGACGGTGGACTTCGACGACCACGCCTGGCCCGCGGCGACTGAGTTCACCGAGGAGCGTGTGAACCCGAAGGCGCCATATTTCGAGGCCGATTTCAAAGGGGCGAAGTTCATCTGGAGCGACGACCTCGACCTCGACAACACCGTCCTTTTCCGCACGCGCATCGAGAAACCCGGCTGGACGAAACGCTGGAACACCAAGCCCGACATCGACATCAGCGGTGCCCCTTTCAAGTAATTCCCCCACCCCGTCCCGCATGAAATTAATCGCAGTCTTAGCATGCGTTGTCAGCGCCGCCGGCCCGCTCGCCGCGGCCGAACTGACCCGACCGAACTTCGTGGTCATCATGGGCGAGGCGCAGGGCTGGGCCTCGGCTTCCGTGCAGATGGATGACGCGGTCCCCGGTTCGAAGAGCAACCTCGCGCACACGCCCAGCCTGGAGAAGCTCGCGGCGGGCGGGATGCGTTTTGCCAATTTCTACGCGGCCTCGCCGCGCTGCACGCCGACGCGCGCGGCCTTCTTCACCGGCCGCAGCCCGGCGGCGTTGCACATGACTTTCGTCGGCGAGGGAAGAGGCGGAAAAGAGAGCAGCTTTTCCGAGACCGGCAGCAAGCTGATCCCAGCCGAATCGGCGAACGAGATGGCGGAGTCGGAAGTGACGATCCCCGAGCTGCTCAAGCGGCAGGGCTACGCCACGGCACACTTTGGCAAATGGCACGTGGGGCGCGTGAGTCCGTCGCGCCATGGGTTCGACGAAAACGACGGACCAAACAACAATGGCGGACCGGAGAACGTGGAGAACCCGAATCCAAAACAGGCCTTCGCCACGGCGGAGTTGGGGATGGATTTCATGGCGCGGCAAGCCAAAGCCGGGAAGCCGTTTTACCTGCAAGTCTCGCACTACGCCGGACGCGGCGGGACGGATGCGCGGCCGGAGAGCTACGCGGACGTGCGCAAGCGGGCGACGACGGATCGCGATCAGCGACAGGTCGGCTCGGCCGCGGTGACGCAGGACATGGACACCACGATCGGGCTGCTGATGGCGAAGCTCGACGCCCTCGGCATCGCCGACCGCACCTACTTCATCTACACCTCGGACCACGGCGCGCAGGGGCGGAACGCGAACGGGCCGCTCGCGAATGGCAAAGGGACGGTGTGGGAGGGCGGCCTCCGCGTCCCATTGATCGTGCGCGGACCGGGCATCAAGGCGGGCGCCTGCACGCACGTGCGGGCGACGACCGTGGACCTTCTCCCGACCATCGCCGCGCTGGCGCGCGTGCCGGAGCCGCTGCCAAAAACGCTCGAAGGCGGAAGCCTGAGCCAGGTGCTCGGCGACGTGCCGGGCGCCAGCGTTAAGCGACCCCGCGAGGAATTCGTGGTGCATTTTCCGCACTACGATAAAGACGAGCAGGGACCGGCGTCGGCCCTGCTGCTCGGAAACGACAAGCTGATCCGGCCATACGAAGCGAGCGCGCCGCTGCTGTTCGACCTCGCGAAGGACCCCGCGGAGCAGCACGATCTCGCGAAGGAACAGGCAAAGAAGACCGCGGATCTCGAGCGGCGGCTGCGCGAATATCTCCAGGCCGTGGACGCGCGCATGCCGGCGCCGAACCCGAAATTCGATCCCGCCCATCCGCAGCCGTTCCAGGAACGCCGCGGAGGGAAAGGCGGTCCGGGCGGCCAGGGGGCGGCGGAATGAGCAGCGGCGACGTTCGTCGCGTGCGCCTCAAATCCGCCACAGCTTGCGGTGCGAGCCGAACTCGGAGATCTCCCCGGTCCCCTGGCGCGAGATGTAGAAGACCATGCCGAAGACCGAAAGCAGCGTGCCGAGCAACAGGGCGGCGACGAACCAGCTCGGAATGTGTCCGACATGCAGCGCCTGGTAAAACGTGCGCACGGAGACGATCTGCGACGTGGGATCATCGGGATCGGGATGGCCGTGGAGGAAAATCTTCGTGAGCCACGCGACGAGGATGATGATGAAGATGAAGCCGTAATTGCGCTTCAGCCGGCGGGCGATCGCCTCAAGTTTGCCGATCTTGAACGACGGCAGCAGCAGGTCTTCGCTCACGAGCTTTTGCCAGTCGCCCTGCAGCAGCGAGGTGTTTTGCGCGACGATCGGCACCAGGAAATGCGCCTCCAGCATCCGCACCCGGGCGCGAAAGGCATCGTAAAACCGATAGCGCCGCGCCTCGATCCAAAGCATCACCCAGACGATGGCGATGTTGAAAAAGAAGATGATGTGCGGCACCTGCGCGAAGGAAAACGAGACGGTGAAAATGGAAGAGGTGACCGTGATCGCCCAGTTCGTCGTGTTATCGAGCCGCGCGCGCCAGGCCATGATCCGCCCGAGCTCGCCGCGGTAGAAGTGCGACATCGCATTGACGTACACGGGGTCGAAGCGCTGGGCCGGCGGCTTCGCGTGCGCCGCCGCCGTCGAGCCGATCGGGGCGGGGGATGCGGGTTCACTCATGGGGGGCATGGTAGCGGGCGGGTCGCGGGCGCGTCGAGTGGGCAAGTAATC
>DASYIS010000063.1:0-10009 GCA_035997375.1 Chthoniobacteraceae bacterium | reverse complement strand
AGCGCCAAATCCGGGAGTTTGCTGGTGTGGAAGCCAAAGTCTATGGGCGCGGCGGCCTGCGGGCCGTCGCTCGGGCCACGGGGCTCGCCCGTCACTACCGTGCGGCGCGGACTGGCGGACTTGGAGACGCCGCCCGCCGAGGCCGGCGCGACGCGGGTGCGCAAGGCCGGCGGGGGACGCCATCTCCCACATGAAACCGCCCTGGCTCGCGGCCAGGCAGGAGCGCGCCACGTCGAGGCTGTTCCGATAGAGGCAGAGATATCGCGCGTCTGGAAAAACCAGGTCGAGAGCATCCAACCAACTTGAATTGGCGGGCGTCTTGTCGCACCAGTAGCGTTTGCCCTTCTCCCGCGCATATCGATCCATGATCTCAGCGATCATCCGCCGGGTCTCCGCGGCGGCGAAATCCCTCCGCGCCCGCGCCGTCTCGAGGGCCGGCTGCGTCAAAGCGGTCGTGCGGGAGATCGTCAGCAAGAGCGACTGGGCCAATGCGCCCGTCGCGAGCTCTCCCGGACTGCAGATCTCCGGGTGAGTATCGAGCAGATGGCGCAAGAGCGTGGACCCGGAGCGCTCGCAAGATAAGATAAAGATGGAGTTGGCGAGTGACATCTCCACAGGCTAGTCGAAACCCAAAAACCCGCGCACCGGCACCGTCCCGAGCTTTTCCCGCCCCGACAGAAATCCGAGCTCCACGAGAAACTGCGCCTCGACAAGCTCGGCGCCCACTTGCGCGATGAGCTGCGCCGCGGCCGCCGCGGTGCCGCCGGTCGCCAGGAGGTCGTCGACGAGCACGACGCGCTCGCCCGGGTGAAGCGCGTCGGTGTGCATCTCCGCGATCGCTTCGCCGTACTCGAGCTGGTAGGCGACCGATTGGCTCTGGTAGGGGAGCTTGCCCTTCTTGCGGATCGGCACGAAGCCGAGGCCCATCGCGTACGCCACGGCGGCGCCGAAGATGAAGCCGCGCGCGTCGATTCCTACGACCTTGGTCACGCGCAGGCCGGCGCACGATTCCACGAAGACGTCGATCGCCAGCTTGAAGAGCGCTGGGTCGGCGAGGATGGGCGTGATGTCCTTGAAGATGATCCCCTTCTTCGGAAAGTCCGGGACATCGCGAATGGCGGCGCGCAGGCGCGGAAGGGCGTCGGTGGTCATGCGGCGCAGTCTGTCGCAAAAATCGGCGCCGCTGACCAGCCGTAAGCTTCGGGTTGCTGTCGCGAGGGAAACACGGCAATCTTGAGCAAATGCTACTTTTCTTTCTCAATCCTGCTCTTGCTCCTGCTCCTGATCGATGCGGAGCGGCGCGAGGGATTAAGAGCAGGAGCAGGAGCAAGAGCAGGATTCCCTAGATCCCCCATGGACCGCACGCTCCTGGTCATCTCCACCTTCTGCTACCTGTTCGGCTTCGGCTACACGATGTACGCCTTTGGCGCGCGGTCGCTGCGCCCTTCGCGGTGGAATTTCCTCGCCATGGCCGGCGGGTTTGTCTTCCAAACCGGCTTCCTTTTCGTCCGCGGCCAGGCGATCGGCCGCTGTCCGCTGAGCAATCTCTTCGAGGTGCTCGTCTTCCTCTGCTGGTCGATGGTGCTCTTCTATCTCGCGATCGGCCCCGCGTACCGGCTCTCGCTGCTCGGCACGTTCACCTCGCCGCTCGTCTTTCTGATTCAAATCGTCGCGCTGCTCATTCCGCCCGCGCCCGTCGTGCGCGCGACCGCGGTCAATCCTTGGCTGGAGCTGCATGCGGCGCTCTCGGTGGTCGCGTACGGGGCGTTCGCGCTGGCGTGCGTCGCGGGCGTCATGTACCTCGCGCAGGAGCGGCAATTGAAGACGCACCACATCAAGACGGCCTTCTATCACCTGCCGGCGATCCGCGATCTCGCGGTGGCGAACAGCCGGCTCATCGTTGTCGGGTTCGTGCTGTTCAATGTCGGCCTGCTCGCGGGCATTTCGCAAGGGCTGGCCCACTCGCGTTTGCTCTGGGCCATCTCCGTCGGCGTCTGGGTGCTCTATGGCGGGCTGATCGTCGCCACCTTTGCCCACCGCGTCACGCCGCGCAAGGTCGCGATCGTCTCCATCTCGGCCTTCGGCGTCATGCTCCTCACCCTGCAGCTCGTCCCCTCGGCGGCCCGCCCCTAGGCCATGGAATTCCTCTTTGCCGGTCTCAATCATCACACCGCGCCGGTCGGCGTGCGCGAGAAATTCGCCGTGCCCGAGGGCGCGATGAGCAGCGTCGCGCGCGAGCTCGCCGCGCTGGAGGGGATCGGCGAGGCGGTCGTCGTTTCCACCTGCAATCGCGTGGAATTCTACGCCACCGCCGAGGATCCCGTGCGCGGCCAGGAAGCGCTGCGCCGGTACATCGAGACGCGCAGCGGCGAGCCGCTCGGCGAGGCCTTCGTCCGCCGGCTCGGCACCGAAAGCGTGCGCCATCTTTTCCGCGTCGTCTGCGGGCTCGACTCGATGGTGCTCGGCGAGACGGAGATCCTCGGCCAGGTGAAAAAGGCGTACCAGGCCTCGCACGAGGGCGGGACGACGGCGCGCTATCTCAACAAGCTTTTCCAGCGCGCGTTCAACGTCGCGAAAGAGGTCCGCACGAAGACGAACATCACGCGCGGCTCCGTCTCCATCGGGTCCGTCGCGGTCGAGCTGGCGGAGAAAATCTTCGGCCGGCTGGAGAAGTGCACGGTCATGATTCTCGGCGCCGGGGAGACGAGCGAAATGACGGCCGGCGCGCTCCGGGCGCGCGGCGTGAAGGCAATCTTCGTCGCCAATCGCTCGTATGAAAACGCGGTCGTCCTCGCCGCGAAGATGAACGGACGCGCGATCCATTTCGACGAGTGGGCGCGCGAATTCCACGAGGTCGATATCCTCATCGGCTCGACCGCCGCGCCGCATCACGTCGTGACCAAAGAGAAGCTCGCGCCCGTGATGCGCACGCGCTGCGACCGGCCGCTCTTTTGCATCGACCTCGCGGTGCCGCGCGATTTCGAACCGGAGGTCAACAAGATCGACGGCGTCTATCTTTACGACATCGACCACCTCGAGCGCGTGTCGGAGGATTCGAAGAGCGTCCGCCGCCAGGAGATGGTGGCGTGCGAGGAAATCATCGAGCGCCACGTCACGGAATTTCAGGCGTGGGTCGATGGCAGTTGGGCCCAGGCGGTCGCCTTTTCAGCCGCCGTCTCGGGAGGCGAACCGGAGCGGGCGCGGACGTGAGCCACCTCGATCGTCCGCTCATCCTCGGCTCCCGCGGTTCCGCGCTCGCGCTCGCGCAGGTGGAACTCACGCGCGCCGCGCTGGCGAAGGTCTTTCCCGCGCTGGAGGTCAAGGTGGAAATCTTCATCACGCGCGGCGACAAGAAGCTCGACCTCTCGCTCCTGAAGAGCGGCGAAGCCGGCGGCAAGGGCCTCTTCACCAAGGAGCTCGAGGATGCGCTGCTCGCCGGCTCCATCGACCTCGCCGTCCACAGCCTGAAGGATCTTCCCGGCCACATGCCACCCGGGCTCGAGCTTGCCGCCGTGCTCGAGCGTGCGAACACCGCCGACATTCTCCTCTCGAAACACCCCGGCGGACTCGAGGGACTGCCGCACGGTTCCACCATCGGCACGTCGTCGGTCCGCCGCGCGCGGCAGTTGCAATGGAAGCGTCCCGATCTCGCGATCTGCGAATGGCGCGGCAACGTCCAGACGCGCCTGCGCAAGCTCGGCGCGTCGGTCAAGCCCGAGGCCATCGTCCTCGCCCAAGCCGGCCTGGAGCGCCTCGGGTTTGCCTTGGAGAGCGGTGTGCTGGAGTTCGAGGGGATGAGTTTTCACGTCTCCTCGCTCGCGCGGTATCTCCTCCCCGCCATCGGCCAGGGCGCGATCGCCTTGCAGAGCCTCACCGACGCGCCGGAGATCCGCGCCCTCGCGCGCGGGATCGATCACGAGCCGACGCACATCGCCGTCCGCGCCGAGCGCGAGCTGCAGCGCCTACTCGGCGGCGATTGCACCCTGCCGGTGGGCGTGCACACGGCGCTGCTCGAGGGCAAGCTGGCGATGAGCGCGGTCCTCTTCAGAGCCGAAGGCACCCCGCCGCGCGTTGCCGCAGCCACCGGCACCACCGCCGAGCCCGAGTTCGTAGCCCAGGAGGTTATGCGCCGGCTGGAGGAGTTTGAGCAAGACCGTCGGGCCGTCGGACCATCGGACAATCAGCACGGCCACGCCGGGTAGCCCGTGCGACGAGATGGGGCGCCTCGCGGTGCCAGAGGGGACGCACTTGCGCCCCTATGCAGCAGGTGGTGGCTCCTCCGCGATCTCCTCATCCGCCGCCTCCCGCTGCAGCAAATGCAGCCCCAGCCCCGCGAAGCGAGGGTCGAGCCAGACCTCGCCGAGCGTGAAGGTCAGAGAGAGGTGGTAGTTCCTGGCGAGGGGATGATCGTCGTCGTAGGGGTCCGGCGGCGGGTCGGGTTTGGTTTTGACGGCGAAGTTGCCGGAGCCTTCGTCGCCGGCGTCGTCTTCGTCGCTCTCCTCCTCCCACGGCGGAGTCGGATCGGGGCCGCGCGGGGAGGGCGAGAATTCCTTGGGGTCGATGGCCTCGCCTTGCTGTTGCTTGAGCTGGAAGAGGTGGAGGCGCTCGACGTGCTCCTCCCGGTCGCGGCGCCGCTGCTCGGCGGCGGCCTCATCCTCGCGTTCCTGGAACTCATCGAGCAGTTGCTGCTGGGCGGGCGTCAGCTCCGGCTTCTGCACGCGCAGCCAGATCGAGAGTTCGCCGACGTACTCTGAGCGCAGCCGGGCCACCAAGGTGCGGAGGGCTTCGACGATCTCGGGAAAACGCGGGAGGTCTTCGTAGCATTCGAGCCCGGCAAAGAGGTACCGGTCGATCCCGCGCGCGCCCACGCATCCCCAGTCGCGATGGCCGATGCACTCGCCGACCAATGCCGTCCCAAAGCGCTTGATCCACTGCTCTTCGCACTCGCGGATGCCGATGTCGGGAGGGAGCTGCTCATCCGGCCGCGAGTGCGCTTCGGGTTGCCTGGGATGCAGCTTGCGGGGCGCGATGATGACCCGCAGCGGCGGCACGGGGCGTGGCTCGGGCCGCAGGAAGAAATCATCCCACGGAGTGAGCGCGGCATTGAGCGCGGCGACCTCCAGCTCGACGGGCCGGCAGCCGGTCACGACCACTTCGCGCAAGGTGGGTGAGGCCGCGAGGGGCGCGTAGTCGCGGGGCGGATCCTTTTCGACGCCGAAGGTGTGCTGCGTTTCGAAGCCGGCATGGAGCAGCGCCGGCGCACGCACCAGCGGCGCCACATCGAGCGGGAGCGCCCCCTTGTAGCTGAGCCACGTGAGACCGGGCAGCGCGGTGAGCGGGGTGAAATCGCGCACCGGTCCGGTGAGGGTCAGGTTGCGCACTCGCGGGAAGGCGTCGATCCCGTCGAGGCGCTCGACGCCTTCCAGGGTGAGGAATTCACACGCCGGAAACCGCGGAAGATCGCGCACGCTGCGCGCCTGCAGCGGCTGGCAGGAAAGGAGGCCTTCGTGCACGTGGGCAAAGACGAGGCCGGGCGGGAGGACGAGGAGATTGCCGCAGAGACCGAGAAACTCGAGCTGCTGCAACGTCTCCAGGCCGGCGACTTCAGGCCACGGGACGCCGAAGTTGAGCCGCAGGCGGCGCAGCCACGTGCAACGCGCCAGCGGGCGAAAGTCCTCGCACACCGGGCTGGTGAACGTCAGGTCGCGCAGGTTCGGCAGCTCGGCGAGGAGCGAGAGGTCGGCGATGTAGGTATTGATCGTGAGCTTGGTCAGCGCGGGCATGAAACGGAGCACGGCGATGTCGCGCGCCGGCCGGTCCTTGTACGCCCAGGTGGCCAGTTGCCATTCGCGCTGGACGGCGATGACCTCCGCGGCGTGGCGCACGCTCGTTTCCGAGTACGACGGCTGATAGGCGGGATTCAAAAACCGCTCCCGTTCGCGCGCCAGCGTCTGATCGATCGTCCGGCGGTGGCGGACGTTGTTCTTGAGATGCCACATGTGATCGGCGTCCTCGACCAGCAACTCGGTGGTGTAACGCTCCTCGAGCGTGCGGGCGTCGTCGAGCGCCCAGCGGATGAAGGCTTCGGAATCCGTGTCCATGGAAGGGGCCGCGATGGTCCGGCAAACCACGGGCCAAGGCGAGCCCGTATATTTCCTGTTTGACAACCGGCCATTGAAGTTTTCCAACCGTGGCGTGGCCGAGCCGATCCCCCTCACTTGGGACATGATCCTCCCCAATGGAGAACCTCTTCGCTACGACATGGGCCCTGAGTACACGTGGGACGGATTCGTACCGGCGAGCGCGTTCCCCGCTCCTCCACCAACTCCTCCCATGCAACAGAACGACATCTCCATCGTCATCACCGCCGCCCAGGAAACCGCCATCCTACCAAGATCGACGAGCTCCGCGTCCTCCTCGAAGCCTTCACCGTCAGCCTCACCGACGAGGAGCGCGCCAGCTACTTCAAGCTCGGCGACGCCCGCCTCGCCTTCGACGTGAAATGCTCCGACTACATCCACCAGCGCCCCGACCTCGTCCCCGCCAGCGTCAATGTCACCGAATACGACAAGGATGGCGCCGCCTGGGGCGCGGTCAACCGCATCCACGCCAGCTCAACTCCCTCGACGGGACGGTCACCGACACCCTCCTGGTCATCGGCTCCGATCGCCTCGACACGACCTGGATTTCTACAACTACCTCGGCTACGCCGCCCGCACCGGCCAGCCCGGCGCCGACGAAATCCGCAGCGACCTCAAACAGACCTACCCCGGCCGCCGCAGCGTCCGCACCCCCACGCCCCCGTCGACCCCGGTCTCCCCTTAGTCCGCGCCCCGCGTTCCGTCATCCACGGTGCCTGGAGCATCGTGGATGATCGGAAACGGACCGCCGGCCGTGCTCCGGGCACCTCGGAAGCAGCGGAAAACACCCCCGACGATCCCCAGACGACAATAAATGATCCAAAAGGCATCATCGATGAACGGATTTTTGTAGTCAACGATGCCTTGCGGACAATAATTGATCCGATTTCGATCATTGATTACAAGAATCGGTTCATCAACTGTGCAAAAGGCATAGTTGATGATGCGATTTGGATCATTGGGGGTGCTCTGGGGATCAATGAAGGAGGAGTGAAAGCGTCCGCGCCCGCGTGCGGGATCATATATCCTCGAATCGCCTTCTCCCATTGATATCCCGACTGAACCTCGCGTACGCACACCGCTTCCGCGGCGCCCGAATATCCCCTTGCCTCCGTACCTGAGGAAGGCTTGCATGTTCCAAGTTCCTCCCGCGCGTCCTCTGAACCGCGACTCGCACCGTTCCAACTTATGATCAAAATACTCAACGACGCAGGACGCTACGGGCCTATCTTCATCTGCGACTACTGCGGACAGCGCATTAAGGAAGCAGGCCTGGCAGCCGCTATCACCTGCGACTCGTCAATCGCGGACGGCGAGATGTCCGACGTTGCCTACGCCCACAAGGGCGCCTGCCATAAGGCGCTCGAACAGAAGTTCTCAACGCCGGGCGCACATGCTGGCTGGGACGAGCTGAAGTTCCATATTCTCAATCTCGGAATGAACGTCGGCCTTTCCCCGGAAAAACTGATGGCCCACAAACAGTCTTTGCAGGAGTTAGGCATGTGACTGAGATCCACAAGGTGTTGGCTAATCGCGCGCTGGCGCAAACCCGGCCACCGCATCACTTTACGCGCTTTCGGGCGAAACTCTGTTTCGGGTGGTTGGGGGATCTACCGTGCCGCGCCGTATTCGGAAACCCGAGCTGCTCCGCTGATCCAACCCGCTCGCCCACCCGCAGACACCCCCTCCATGCGAAACGGAGTTTCGCGCCAAAGCGCGTGACGAAACAGAAGTTTCGTCACGAGGGAAACGCTTTCCCCTTGCCTCGGCTCGAACGGAAAGATTCGATCGCCACAGACAATCCCTCCAAGCAATGTTTTCTTCATTTTCCGACTCGGCACTTTCCAGTTTTCGTTGGTGGGTGAGCTGGATTGCCGCCGGCGGCTCTGGCGTTGGAGTTGCTTGCGCCGTGCTCACAATCTTGGCCACTCGCGAGACGTCCAGACGCGATAGCACCAAAGCGGACGCGACTGCATCCGCGCTACTGGACACGCAGACCAAACTAGCCGCAGCTGAATTGTCTTCGCGGGAAGCCAGGGCTCTTGTCGATCAGTTAGAAATTAAACAGAGGGCCCGCCAAATCACGCCGCCGCAAGCAGTAAGTATTTTAACACTTTTGCAGCGTTTCCAACCGATTCCGATTGTGGTTGAATATGCGGAGACTGATTCTGAAGCTACGCAGTTTGCGGCCTCGCTTGAGGCCGCATTCAAGGCTGCGGGCTACGCAGTAGCAATGAAAAGAGTCACACTCATAGGCGATCCTCCGGGTTTGTATTTGGGCGTTCGCGACCCAAAGAATACCCCGCTCGTCGCTCCGGAACTTCAGAAGCTGTTCCAAACCCTAAACATTGATCTGAAACCCCAAGTCAGAAACGAAATCGAATTGGGCACTATTGTTCTCAGGGTTGCTGCAAAACCGTGGAAATAGGGCTCATCCGAATTTGAGACAGTGCGAAGAGCTTAGGTAGATCCCCACCCACTCGAAACAGAGTATCGCCCGCAAGTGCGTGACGAAACAGGAGTTTCGTCACGAGGGAGCATCGAAGTCACGACGCCATTAATTTGCCAGCGCACCGTCCCCTCACTCCGGCCGCAGCCGCTCTTCCCACTCGCGCCGCAACTCGATCGGCAGCTCGCCGAGCAGGGCCTCGCGGTTTTCGTGCAACTCTTGCCGCGCGCTGAGGAACTGCGCGCGGCTTTCCTCGGAGGCGGCGTCGAGTTGCTCCTGGGGGATTGATTCCATCTTTTCCAGCAGCACGAGCTGGCTGACGGCCAGGGCCAGGTCGGATTCCGCCTTCTGCGCCGCGGCTTGCAACATCACTTCTTCCGCGGCGGCAACCGCGGCCTCGGATTCCAGGAACTCCGACAGGCTTTGCTCCATCTTCGCCGTTTCAAGGGCGGCGGGATCCGTTCCCTGAGCGAGCAAGATTGCACGATGTTTCGCGACGTGATTCCTGAGCAGCGTCGTGCGCCGGACGAGCGCCTCGCGCTTCTCGCAGTCCAGCAGTTCCTCGTCGTTATCCCAATTCATCACCTCGTCGCGACGACCAACACTCACTTCAGCCTGCTCAAGGACCCCGTGCTCGCCTCGGACAGCACGCTCGTCTTCCCCCGCCACGCTCAAGGCGACGACGGCGGTGAAAGGTTTCGCGATCAACACGCTCTGGTGGATCCCCAGCGGGAAGGCGTTCGGCCTGCTCGCGCAAGGCGGGGTGAACACGAGCCCCGTGGCCAGCGACCTCCCCGCCGGCGTGCAGTGGACGACGTTCAACTCCCTCGCCGTCGCCGGCGGCCGCGGCCCCATCTTCGCCGCCACGCTGGCGCTCAAGAAGAACCTGGTGACCACCACGAACTCGAGCGGCGTCTGGGCGATGGATTACCTCGGCACGCTGCGCACCCTCTTCCGCACCGGCGACCAGCTCGACCTCGGCACCCCCGGCCACCCGCTTCTGAAGAAGGTGAAAAGCTTCAAGCTGCTCACCTCGACCGTCGGCAACGCCGGCGTCACGCGCAGCTTCAACGACAACGCGGAAGTGGTCTGGCTGGCGACCTTCACCGACAAACTCGACGGCGCTCGTGAGCACCGAAGTGCCGTGACCCAACCCCTCCCCGGCTACGCCGAAAACTGCAGCTCGCTCAGCCGCCGATACGTCCCCCCCTCGCGCCGAATGAGCTCCTCGTGCGTCCCGTGCTCCACCGCGCGGCCGGCTTCGATGACGTAGATGCGGTTCACCTTCCGCACCGTCGCCAGGCGATGCGCGATGATGAAGGCGGTGCGGCCTTCCAGCAGCACGGCGAGCGATTCCTGGATGAGCCGCTCGCTCTCGGAGTCGAGCGAGGACGTGGCCTCGTCGAGGATGAGGATGGCG
>DASYIS010000062.1:0-24511 GCA_035997375.1 Chthoniobacteraceae bacterium | reverse complement strand
CCGCACAGGGACTGTGCGGACCACGGCTAAGAATCACACCTCCCGGAGCGTCTTCTTTGCTGAGGCGGTTTGCATCACCCAAGGCAATCCCGATTCCGTTCCGGCTCTTTGGTCCGCAAGTTTGACCGAAATCTGTCCGTTCCGCTCCCGGGGAAGGCGCCGCGTCATGAACGGTTTGTCATCAGCGTCAAAATATTTTGAACAGATTAGGAGCCTTACCGTCCAACTCCTAAACCAAAACACCACGAACCCGACTGCGCTCCGCGACTGATAAAAAGATTGATAAAAACATTTGCATCATTCTCCGGCCTGTGAGATGCTCAGGTACGTCGACCAACCAACACACACTCCCGCACAACCTTTAGGCATCCGACTTCCGTACCATTTATAGAAAAGCGCGAAGTCAAGCGATTTCAGAAAAGAGGCACCCAAAATGAACTACAAATCAGGCGAAGACTCCGATACCGGGATCAAGATCTACCTTCGGGAGATCGGACAGATCCCCCTGCTCACTCCCGACGAGGAGATCGAGCTCGCCGCCCGCATCAAAAAGGGTGACAAGGAAGCGCGTTCCAAGATGATCCGCAGCAACCTGCGGCTCGTCGTCAAGATCGCCCACGACTACGCGAACCTCGGCCTGCCGCTGCTCGACCTCATCTCCGAGGGGAACATCGGCCTCATGAAGGCCGTCGAGCGCTTCGATCCCGCCAAGGGCGGCAAGCTCTCGACCTACGCCGCGTGGTGGATCAAGCAGTCGATCAAGCGCGCGCTGGCCAACCAGAGCAAGACGATCCGCCTGCCAGTCCACCTGGTCGACAAGATCTCCAAGATGCGCCGCGTCGCGCTGCAGATGAGCGAAGAGCTCGGCCGCGAACCGACCGACGACGAGCTGGCCGAGGAAGTCGGTCTTTCCTCCTCGAAGGTCTCGCAGCTGAAGACCGTCTCCATCCGGCCGGCGTCGCTGGACGCGCCGATCTCCGATGACGACTCCACCGAGTTCGGCGAGATCGTCGGCGACATGGAAGCGCTGACGCCGTTCGAGCGGCTGCGCGACCAGAATCTCCGCGACGAAGTCGGCGAGCTGCTGGCCGTCCTGGACGACCGCGAAAAGAAAATCATCTTCTCGCGCTTCGGCCTCGATGGCGGCAAAGCGAAGACGCTCGAGGAAGTCGGCAAGAAATTCGGTGTCACGCGCGAGCGCATCCGCCAGTTGCAGAACATCGCGCTGATGAAGCTGCGCCGCGCCCTGCAGAAAAAGGAGAAGCCGATCGAGCATCTCCTGCCGGCGGCGCTGCTGGAGGATGCCGAGGTCGCGTAAAGGCGAGCGGAAAAGATACCAACGAGGGCGTGCCTGTGAGGGCACGCCCTTTGTGTTTGGGAATGACGAATGACGAATGACGAATGACGAATGACGAATGACGAATTTGCGGTCTTCGTCATTCGTCATTCCAAAAAAAACCGGTGGCAGCCTTGCGGCCGCCACCGGTTTCCTATGTGGCCAGTTCCCTAATTGACTAGACGGCTTTGTCGCCGGTCTCGTCGGTGCGGATGCGGACGGCTTCGTCGATCGGGCCGACGAACACTTTGCCGTCGCCGATCTTGCCGGTCTTGGCGGCCTTGATGATGGCGGCCATCGCGGCCTCCACCAGGCTGTCGCCGAGCACGATTTCGATCTTGATCTTGGGCAGGAAGTCCACCGTGTACTCGCTGCCGCGGTAGATCTCGGTGTGGCCTTTCTGCCGGCCGAACCCCTTGACCTCGGTCACGGTCATGCCTTCGATGCCGACTTCGGCGAGGGCGTCTTTGACTTCCTCCAACTTGAAGGGCTTGATGATTGCTTCGATCTTTTTCATGAGCCTGTAGGTATGTTTGTTTCCCGGCTTCCGCCGGCTGGCCGCCCTCACGGGAGCGGACCAACCGGCTTAAATCGCCAGGTGGTGAATCAGAGGATGTAGCCCTCTTCGTTGTGGTCGGTGAGATCGAGGCCGAGGGTTTCGCCCTCGGGCGTCGGACGCAGGCCGATGGTGAATTTGAGCGCGTACCCAAGGATCGCGGTCACGACGACCGAGAGGACGAGCGTCAGGACGATGGCCTTGAGCTGTGCGAAGACCAGCGTGTGGCCGGTGACCGCCGCCTTGAGGCCGTTCTTCCCGGCAACCGCGTCGACGAGCAGGTTCGAGTTGGCATCGCCCGTGGCGAGGAGGCCAGTCAGGATCGCGCCGAGCGTGCCGCCCACGGCGTGGACGCCGAAGGTGTCGAGCGCGTCGTCGTAGCCGATCCAGCCCTTGAGGTAGACCACCGCGAAGAACGGAACCACGCCGGCGAGCACGCCGATGATCATGGCGCCCGTGGCATCCACGAAGCCGCAAGCCGGGGTGATGACGACCAGGCCCGCGACGATGCCCGAGCAGAAGCCGAGGATCGACGCGTGGCCCTTGATGATGAGCTCGAGCATGGCCCAGACGAAGCCCGCCGTGGCGGCGGCCAGCGTGGTGGTCATGAAGGCATTGGCCGCGATGCCGTCGGCCGCGACCGCCGAGCCGGCGTTGAAGCCATACCAGCCGACCCAGAGCATGCCGGTGCCGACCATACAAAGCACCATGTTGTGCGGGGCCATCTTGTCTTTGCCGAAGCCGATGCGCTTGCCGATGATGATACACAGGATGAGGGCGCTCCAGCCCGAGGTCATGTGGACGACGGTGCCGCCCGCGAAGTCGATCGCCGGGATGGCGGCATCGGCGTTCCAGACGCCGTTCATGAGGCCCGTGGCGCCCCAAATCATGTGGGCCATCGGGAAGTAAACGAGGAACATCCAGAGCGTCATGAAAACGAGGATGGCGCTGAACTTCATACGCTCGGCGATCGCGCCGACGATGAGCGCCGGGGTGATGATCGCGAACATCAGTTGGTACATCGAGAAAACGTTCTGCGAGACCCAGAAGGAGTAGTCGCTGTTCGGGGCGGAAGTGACGCCCTTGAGGAAGAAGAACTCACTGCCGCCGAGGTAGGCGCTTCCATAGCTCTTGCCGAAGACCAGCGAGTAGCCGAAGGCCCACCAGAGGATGGCCACGAGGCCGGAGAGCAGAAGGCACTGCGCACAGACGCTCAGCACATTCTTGCGCCGGACGAGACCGCCGTAGAAGAGCGCCAGGCCGGGCAGGGTCATGAAGAGCACCAGCGCGGCGGAGGTCATCATCCAGGCGTTGTGACCGGGACCGGAATTACTCGCGGCGACCGTGGTCAGATCCTTGGGAATGTTGCCTTTCGCGTCTTTCAGCGGGGCGCTGGGATCGCCGTTGGCGATGTACGCCTCCAGACCCGCGAGACGCTGCTCGATCGTGGGCTCGGGCTTGGCGGGGGCGTCGCCCTTGGCCGCTTCCGTCGCAGCAGGCGCTCCCTCTTTCGGGGCGGCAGGTTCAGGAGCCGCAGGGGTGGTGTCGGCCGCGACGGGGGCTGCGGGAGCAGCCGCGTCGGCGGGTTTTTCTTGGGCGCGAAGTGTGCCGACGGTGAGGCCAAGGATGGCCACGGCACACCACGTCACGTGGAGCAGTCGTTTCATTATTTGTTGCGGATGGGTGTTGGTTTTGGAGTGAGGAGCCGCCCTGCCCCTGCACGCCTCCCGTCGGCGGGTCGTAAAACCCACGGCGGGAGGAGGTGAGAAGTGGCCTGCCCTTGCTGCGGGACGCACCTTTAGCAACCGCTGTGCCAGTCGCGCTTTTGCGAAGTTTACGCAGGTGATGAGAGCGCGCACCCGGCGCCGCCGGCCAAAAATATGCTCACATTTCGACAGCGCCCTCCGGCGGTGCGCGAAAATGAACAGCCCATCCGCCGGCGAGAGGCGCGCTGGAACTCTGGCGCGTTTGTCGCCTGACGGCGGAACTCGTCGGCATGCTGAGCGGAGATCGAGCAAGAGCAGGAGCAGGAGTAAGAGGAAGAGGTGATCTTCATTGTCTCGCGGTCCGATTGTCTGCTAACTGCCGTCCCATGAGACTCCGGCTCCTCCTCGCAGTCTCGGCCCTTTTCTCCATGTCTCTCTCCGCCGCCGAGCCCTCGCTGGATGCCAGCCGCCAATGCATCCTCGTGCTGGCGCAGGATTGGTCATCCACCTCGGGAACGCTCCGGCTGCTCGAGCGTGCCGCGCCGGGGCAGGCGTGGCATGTGGCGCGCGGGCCGGCCCCGGTCCTGCTCGGCCGGCACGGGCTCGCTCCCGGCGGCGCCTGGCCACCCGCGCCGGCGGGCTTGCATAAACAGGAGGGCGACGGGCGCTCGCCGGCCGGCGTGTTTGCGCTCGGCACGGCCTTCGGTTTTGCGCCGCACGCCACGCGCGTCCCTTTTCTGATGGTCAAGCCCGACACGGTCGCGGTGGACGATGCCCGCTCGCAATACTACACGCGAATTGTCGAGACCTCGGCCGTCCCCCAGCCGGATTGGCGCAGCGCGGAAAGGATGCGCGCCATTCCGCACTACCGGCTCGGGCTGGCCGTCGAGTACAACACCGTCGAGCGCGTGCCGGCCGCGGGCTCGTGTATTTTCCTCCACTGCTTCGCCACTCCGCGCAAGACGACCGGCGGCTGCACGGCCATGGCGGAAGCAGAGTTGGAGACGCTCCTACAGTGGCTCGACCCCGCCGCGCATCCGCGCCTCGTCCAACTCCCCTTGGGCTCGTACGAGGAACTCCGCGGCTCGTGGAAGATGCCTGCGTTCTCCGCCGTGGAATAATCCAAAAACCCGGAGTGATTGCCAACGAATCACTCGAATGGAAACGAATCGAACCACTCGGGCCAAACGCCCGATTTTCCAAGCGGGAGAGCAGATCGATCGACGCGCCCCGCTTTATTCGTTCAGACTCGAGTGATTCGTTGGCCACTGATTCCGGGTTTCCGGGATGGGAAACCACGGTCCCGTTCCGACTACAGTTCGCGGATCGGCTTCGGCCCTCGCGTGGGCGAGACCGGAACCGGCCTCGGGGTGGCCACAGTCTCTTTCGGCTTCACAACCTCCTCCTCCTTCGGTTTCGGCTTGTCCGGCTTCGGGAACGGGAAAAAGTGGTTCACGCTTCCCGGCAGATTCGTCGTGCGGGTGAGCACCTCCAGGTCGCGCACTCCGACAAACGGGACGGGCGTGCTCCCCACGGGGACGAGCGCCCGCTCGGGGAAGCCCGGCATGTGGCCGTTGAACTCGACCAGGACCCCCGCGAGGATCGTGGCTTGGTCGATCGGCGCGATGGTGATGCTGCCGTCCGCATTGCGCCGCGCGAATTCGTTCTTGTGCACGATGCGGCCCGAGGGGATCAGCTTCACCTCGCCCTCGACGATGACGATGTAGTTGTCCGAGATCTTGCCCGCCGTGCCCGTGATGGCGGCGGTCAGGCTCGCGGTCTTGATCGTGCCGCCGCCGGCGCCCTTCGGGATGTGGAAGAGCAGCGAGCCCTTGTCCAGCACCAGTTCCCGCGAGGCGGAGTTGAAGCTGAACACGGAGTTCTGGCCGATGCGGACGACCGTGCCGTCCGGGTACTGGATTTCCGCGCGCGAGTCGGATTCGCTGAGCAAAAAGTTTTGCGCGCGCAGCACGTCGTTTTCCACGGCGGGGCGTTTCGCGCTGCGCTCGGCCTGGCGTTCGCCGAGGAAGACTTTGTGTTCGACCTTGGTGACCGTGGCGGACGCAAACGGCGCGGCGTAGCCCGAGAGGGCCAGCGCTTGCGCGGCCGCTCCCAGCACGAGGAAGCGAACCAATCCATGGCCGGTCGACCGGAAATTCGTGAAATGACGCATTTGCCCAGCCTTTCCCATCCGCCGCCGCACGTCAAGCCCGCGGAACGGCTACCCTCCCGGCGACACCACCCTCCCCTGAATCACTCGCGGGGTCGCCGGCGGGAGCGGCCGCGGCGTCGGCAGAATGACCTCTTCCTTCGGTTTCGGTTCCACCTTCAGGATGGGGATGAAGCGGTTCACGCTCCCCGGCTGATTCTGGGTGCGGGAAAGCACGTCGAGATCGCGCAGACCCACGAACGGCAGCGGCGTTGTGCTTCCCTCCGCGACCAGCGCCCGCTCGGGGAAGCCCGGCATGTGGCCGTTGAACTCGACCAGGCGCCCATCGAGGATCGTCGCCTGGTCGACCGGCGCGATGGTGATGCTGCCGTCCGCATTGCGCCGCGCGAATTCGTTCTTGTGGACGATGCGCCCCGAGGGGATCAGCTTCACCTCGCCCTCGACGATGAGGATGAAGTTATCCGAAATCTTGCCCGCCGTGCCGGTGACGGCGGCGGTCAGGCTCGCGGTCTTGATCGTGCCGCCGCCGGCGCCCTTCGGAATGTGGAAGAGCAGCGAACCCTTCTCCAGCACGAGTTCCCGCGAGGCGGAGTTGAAGGTGAAAATGGAATTTTGGCCGAGGCGGACGATCGTCCCGTCCGGGTACTCGAGCTCCGCGCGGGAGTCGGATTCGCTGAGCAGGAAGTTCTGCGCGCGCAGGACGTCGTTCTGCACCGCGGGGCGTTTTGCGCTGCGCTCCGCCTGGCGCTCGCCGAGGAACACCTTGTGCTCCACCTTGGTCACCGTGGCCGAAGCAAACGGCGCGGCGAAGCTCGAAAAGGCCATCGCTTGCGCCGCCGCACCCAGCAAAATGCCACGCGCGAAAATATGGTCGGTCCACCGGCTCTTCGTGAAATAACGCATTCAACCAGCCTTTCTCACCCGTTTTCTCACGTCAAGTCTGCGGAAAGAGCAGCTTGCGGTGCGGGATTGATTGACACACACAGGGCAAATTCTATTTTCCGCTGACGTTCCCGGTCGAAGCCGATCCATTCCATGCCTTCCAAAATCTTAGTCGTCGACGAAAACCTGGCCGCCTCGAAGTTGGCGGAGAGCGTCCTCGCGCAGCACTTCAACGGAGGCGATGTCATGGTGGCGCAGCGGGCGACCGACGCCTTCGAGCGCTTCAGCATCGCCCAGCCGGACCTCATCCTGCTCAACGACACGCTGCCCGATCTCGATACCGAGAGCGTCTGCTATCGGCTGCTCAACGATCCCGCGACCTCGACCGTGCCGGTCGTGCTGATGGGCGGCGACTCGCAAAAGGCGGCGCAGCTCGAGAGCCGCTACTCGAACGTGATGCGCGTGCTCCCGAAGCCGGTCACGGCGGAATCGCTTCAGGCGCTCTTTGCCGATACGCTCGACAAGGCCGGCGGGCTCATCAATCCCGCGCGCGGTCTGCTCTTCTACGATCCGGCGCGCTCGGTCTTCTCCGGCCACACCGGCTTCTTCACCCTGCGCGCCGCGCTCCAGATGGCGTACGGCGACCGGATGCACGGCGTCCTGCGCTTTTTCCTGAACAAGGTGCCGATCGAGGTCTACCTGCAAAAGGGGCGCTTCATTTTCGCGACCACGCGGAATTTCCAGCTCTACTGCCGCGACTCCCCTGCGATCCTCTCCAGCACGAATCTCGGCTCCATCATCGAGGGGCAGATGAACCAGTGGATGACCGGCTGCCCGCTCTTCCTGTTCATCTCCGTGCGCGGCGGTTTCCCGCACGACGACGTGGTGCAGATCACGCGCGATCACGGGCAGCGGCTCTTTGCGAACCTCTGGTCCGCCGGCCGCGTCTACTTCGAGTTCGAGCAGCTCGAGGCGTTCCCGGAGTTCGTGAAAAATTTCCCGCCCTCCACCGAAGACCCGGACAACTGGGTCCTCGCCAGCCTGCGCCACGTCCGCTTCGAGGATCTGATGGCCAACCAGCGCCCCGACCCGAACGGCAGCCCCGCCTACACGCGCAAAGGCTACGAGCTCATCCAGAAGCTGAAGCTGAACGACGTCGAAGCGCGCTTCGCGACCGCCGTCAATGGCGCCGAAAGCCTCCAGGCGATCGCGAAGAAGATCGGCATCCCGCTCAACGACGCGCTGCTCATCGTCTTCCGCTTCGCCGCGCTGGAGATCATCGACTACTGGTCGCAAAGCGTCCTCTCGCTGCCCGCGGGTCCGACCGCACCGGCGGCAGGTGGGCCGGAGGGGGCGTAGCGAAAGGTGGCGCGTTGCCGTCCGGGTTCGGAGTTCCGCCTTTAGGCGGCGCGCGGGCCGCTGGAATGAGGCGCTTTGGAACGTCCAGCGCGCTTCTGGAAGCGCGGCGCCCGGCCGCCTGAAGGCGGAACTCCGAACCCGGACGACCGCGCTCCCCACGTCTCTTTTGGCGAGCCACCCTGCACGATCTATGCTGCAATAATGCAGCGTGACTCCTCTTCCTCTCCCGGAGCGTCCGGCGGCCCCGCTTAAAGTTTCGCGCCGGGGCTTCCTGCAGGCGGGCCTCGCCGGCGCGGTGGCGGCCGGGGTGCAGCAAGCGGCCGCGCCCAGCCTGCTCGCGGCGCCGCCGGCGACCGGCATGTTTGCCGATCCCGAGTATCACTTTCTCAACCGCATCTCGTGGAGTGTCCGCTCGGTCGATCTCGCGCGGGTGAAACGGATCGGCATCCTGAAGTATCTCGAGGAGCAGCTCTCCCCGCGCTATGTCGCGCTCGGCGAGCTGGTGCGCGTGCCGACCGCGCTGCGCCTGGCGCGCAAGACGATCTACCGTTACAAAGATCCCTACGACGTGGCGTCGAAGGCGCTGGTCAGCGGGATGATCTTGCGGGCCCGCACGAGCGCGGCGCAGCTCTACGAGCGGGTGGTGGAATTCTGGAGCGATCACTTCAACATCGCCGCCGAGGATTTGGAACCGGAAGTCGTCGACTGGCAGCGGACGGTCATTCGCCGTTACGCCTTCACGAAGTTTCGCACCCTGCTGCAGGCGACGGCGAAGCACGTGGCGATGCTCTATTACCTGGATAACGCCTTGTCGGAGAAAGAGCATCCGAACGAGAACTACGCGCGCGAGCTCATGGAACTGCACACCCTCGGGGTCGGGAGCGGCTACTCGGAGATGGATGTCAAGGAGATCGCGCGCGTGTTCACCGGCTGGACAGCCGATTACACCGACTATGGTGGATTTATTTTCGATCCGGATCTGCACGACACCGGAAATAAAACGGTGCTCAATACGCCAATCACCGGCGCCACGGGGCCGGCCGGGATGCAGGAAGGGGTGCAGGTGCTCAATCTCCTGGCCGATGATCCCCGCACGCACCGGTTTGTGTTAAAGAAGCTCTGCACCCGCTTCATTAGCGATGCCTTCGCCAATCCTCTCCCCGGCTCGGCCCAGGCCGCTTTTCTCGACAACACGCTGATGCCCGTCTGGCAATCGACGGATGGCGACATCAAGGCGATCCTCCGCGCGATTTTCCTCAGCGATATGTTCAACCAGGCGCCGCTGCAAAAGCTCCGCCGGCCGTTGGATTTTTTCGTCGCCGCGCTGCGGGCGACCACCACCGTCTTTCGCAACTACGATGACCTGGAGTACCAAACGGAGTTGCTCGACCAGGTCCCGTACGGCTGGGGCCCGCCGAATGGATTTCCCGATGCCGCGGCGGCGTGGGCGAACACCAGCGGCCTGCTCGCGCGCTGGGCCGTGGCCCAGACGGTGACGAACGATGCGCTGCCGGGGAATGGCAGCTCGATGCTCACGCTGTTCCAGGTTCCACTGCGGCGACAGAAGACCGTGGGGGCGCTGGTCGATGCGATGGCTCAGCAGTTCTACGCGATTCAATTGTCCGACGAAACACGAGCCGCACTGATCGCTTTCGCGACCGATGGCGCCGGCTCGGCCCTCACCCCGGTCACGCCGGATCTGCTGACGGACAAGTTGGGTCCGCTCGCCGGGCTCGTTCTCAGCTTACCCGAGTTTCAGTGGAGATAATTTATGAAACCTTGCACGGATTATCGGCAGGCCATTCAGACCCTCCACTCGCGGCGCGATGTCTTGCGCGGCTTCGCCCGCCTCGCCGTCGCGGGGATTGGCAGTTCGTTGTTTCCCTCGCTCATCCCGCGGGTGGCGTTTGGCGCCGGGCCGGCGAACGCACAGCGCGAAGTCATCGTTTGTGTCTTCCTGCGCGGCGGCGCGGACGGCCTTAGTTTCGTCGCTCCTTATACCGAGTCGCTTTATTATTCGAACCGGCCGACCCTGGCCATCCCGTCTCCCGATTCCACCGATCCGTTGAAAGGGTTGAAACTCGACCCACAGTTTGCGCTGCATCCTTCGCTCGCCGGCTTTCACGAACTCTACACCGCCGGCTCGCTCGCCGTCGTCCATGGCACCGGCTCGATCGATCCCACCCGCTCGCATTTCGACGCGATGCGCTATATGGAGCAAGCGACTCCGGGCAATAAGTCCATCGCGAGCGGCTGGCTGGCGCGGCATCTCGTCAGCGAGGCGGTGCAGAATGCCTCCCCGCTGCGTGCCATCGGCTTCGGCGGTCTGGTCCAGACCTCGCTGCGCGGCGCCCCCGGCCTCTCGCCGATCGCCATCGATAACATCGACGACTTCGGCCTGGACGTGGGCGACGACCAGGCGGTGGCCATGCAAACCGCGCTCGAACGGCTCTATGGCACGGTGAATCCTTCGAACATCCTCGGTGCGCAAGCGAAGCTCGTTTTCGATACGATCAACCAACTCGGCAACATCGACCTCGCCAATTATGTCCCCGCGAATAATGCGCTATATCCTGAGGAAAGTGAGCTGGCGCTTGGGTTGAAACAAACCGCGCTGCTCATCAAAGCAGACCTAGGCCTGGAAGTCGCCTGTGTCGACATTGGCGACTGGGATACGCATGAAAACGCCGGGACCAACGACGGCTACCTGCGCGATCATCTCAAGGAATTTGGCGACAGCCTCGCGGCCTTTGTCAAAGACATGGGCGATGCGATGGCGCACGTCACCGTCATTACGATGAGCGAATTTGGCCGGCGGGTGCAAGAGAACGCGAGCAAGGGCCTCGACCACGGCCATGGCAACGTCATGTTCATCGCCGGCGGCGGCGTCAACGGCGGCCAGGTCTATGCGGATTGGAAGACGCTGGCGGACCTCGACGACGGCGACCTCCAAGTGACGATCGACCAGCGGGTCGTGCTTTGGGAACTGCTGAGCAAGCGCATCGGCAGCACCGCCTTCACGCAGACCTTCCCGAACTTCGGCGGCGCCCCGCCGCCGACGCTGGGGATTTTCAAGGGATAGGCCGGGATATGCCAAGCTAAGATAAGATGCGTCCTCCTCGTGACGAAACAGAGAGACTGTGTGCAAACCCGGCGCAGCCGTGAAGGGGCCTCGGGTAGGGCGGGCGTCCCGCCCGCCGCGGAGGGCGTCTTCGCCCGACGCGAATAGCAGCCCCCAGCGGCTTGCTATCCGAAATTAATCGAGGCGGGCAAGATGCCCGCCGGGGCGGGCGGGACGCCCGCCCTACCCGAGGCCAAGTGCGCTTCGCGCGCGTTTTCACACAGTCTCAGAGTTTCGTCACGAGGAGGGAATGCGTAGAGGCCGCTTCGCGGATTACCCCGCCCAAACTTCTTTCCCGCCCACGATGGTCCGCACCGCGCGGCCTTTGAGCCCCCAACCGTGAAAGGGCGTGTTGCGGCTGCGGCTGGCGCTTTGCTCTTTGTCGACGGTCCACTCCAGGTCGGGGTCGATGATCGTGACGTCGCCGGGCGCTCCGACGCTCAGGGTGCCGCGATCGAGGTTGAGCAATTTAGCGGGATTGCTGGTGTAAAGCTCGATGAGGCGCGGGAGGCCGATCGCTTTTTTCTTGTGGACCAGGATGTCGCAAAAGAGCCCGAACTCCGTCTCGAGGCCGAGGATGCCGAAGGGCGCCTGGTCGAACTCGACCTCCTTTTCATAAGCGCAGTGCGGCGCGTGGTCGCTGCAGAGGATCGTGATCGTGCCGTCCGCGATGCCGCCAATGAGCGCGTCGATGTCCGCCGTGGTGCGGAGCGGCGGGTTCATCTTGAAGTTCGTGTCGAAGGCGCGGATCGATTCATCCGTGAGCGCGATGTGGTGGGGACAGACTTCGCCGGTGAGCGGCACGCCGCGGCTGCGCGCCTCGCGCAGGATGCGTACGCTGCCGGCGGAGGAGAGGTGCTGGCAATGGATCGGGCTGCCGGTCAGCTCGGCCAGTTGCGCGTTGCGCTGCACGATGATCTCCTCGCCGATCGCCGGCCAGCCCGGCAGGCCGAGCACAGTGCTCCAGTAGCCTTCGTGCATGACGCCTTTGCCGACCAGGTTGAAGTCCTGGCAGTGATCCATCACGACGAGGTTGAACATGCGCGCGTACTCCAGCGCGCGGCGCATCAGCTCGTGGTTTTGCACGCAATGGCCGTCGTCGGTCAGCGCGACGATGCCGGCGCGGTGCATGGAGCCGATCGGCGCCAGCTCCTCACCCGCGATGCCTTTGGTAATCGCGCCGGTGACATAGACATTCACGCACGCCTCGGCGCGCGCCTTTTCCTGAATCCAGCTCACCACGCTCGGCGTATCGACCGTCGGCGACGTATTAGGCATGCAGACGACGGTGGTAAATCCACCCGCCGCCGCGGCGCGCGCGCCGCTGCCGATCGTCTCCTTGGCACTCTGCCCCGGCTCGCGAAAATGCACGTGGATATCGATCAAGCCGGGCGCCACGACCAGCCCGCGGCAGTCGACTTCCCGCGCGCCGTCGATGGCACTCTCGGACACCACGCCGCCGCTAATATATAAATCCGCGACTTGATCGCGCTGATTGGCCGGATCGATGATCCGGCCGCCTCTTAGACATAGATTTGCACTCATGATTTCGTCTCCTGGGCGCCGGCGCAGAGATAGAGCACCGCCATGCGCGCGGCGAGGCCGTTGGTGACTTGGTCGAGGATGACGCTGCGGCTGCTGTCGGCCACGTCGCTGTCGATCTCCACGCCGCGATTGATCGGCCCCGGATGCATGATCAGGCAATCGGGCTTCAGCCGCGCCGCGCGGTCTTTGGTAAGACCGAAGAGCGTCGTGTATTCGCCGAGCGAGGGGAAATATTCCTTGCGCTGCCGCTCGTGCTGGATGCGCAGAAGGTTAATGACATCAGCGTCTTCCAATACCGAGTCGAGCTCGTGCCTAACTGTCACGCCCATCTTCTCGAACTCGCGCGGCACCAATGTGCTCGGCCCCGCGAGCGTCACCCGCGCGCCTAACTTAACCAACGCGTGAATGTTCGAGCGGGCGACGCGCGAAAACAAAATATCGCCGACGATGACCACATGCAGCCCGGCGATGCGGCCCTTCTTTTCCTGCACGGTGAAGGTATCGAGCAACGCCTGCGTCGGGTGCTCGTGCGCGCCGTCGCCGGCGTTGATCACGCTGGCGTCCAGCCGTTCCGCGAGGAACTGCGCCGCGCCGGCCGACGAGTGCCGCAGGACGATGAGGTCGGCGTGCAGCGCCTCCAGGTTGCGCGCGGTGTCCTTGAGCGATTCGCCCTTGGTGAGCGAGGAGTTGGTCGCGGAGATATTGAGCACATCGGCGCTCAGGCGATGCGCGGCGAGTTCGAAGCTGGCGCGCGTCCTTGTGCTCGGCTCCACGAAGAAGTTCACCATCGTGCGCCCGCGCAAGGCCGGCACTTTCTTGATGTCGCGCGTGCCGACCGTCTTGAAGGCGGCGGTCGTTTCCAGCAGGAGGTGGATTTCCCCGGCGCTGAGCAACTCCATCGCGAGGAGGTCCTTGCGTTTCCAGTGCGCGGCCGCTTGGGGCAGGGAAGTGGTATTCATGACTGGGTTTTGTCGAGCCAGACGCCTTCCAATTCATCCTGCCCGTGCATGCGCACAAAGACGCGCTGCGCGTAGGCCGTCGGCAGATTCTTGCCCACGTAGTCGGCGCGGATCGGCAACTCGCGGTGGCCGCGATCGATCAGCACCGCCAACTGGATGCGCGCCGGCCGGCCGAAGGAAGCGAGCGCATCCATCGCCGCGCGGATGGTGCGGCCGGAGAAGAGCACGTCGTCGGTGAGGATGATCGTCATTCCTTCCAGCGACGGTGGCAGTTGCGTCGGTTGCACCGCGCGCAACAGCGGGCGGCGCCGGATGTCGTCGCGGTGCATGGAAACATCGACCGCGCCGGCCTGCACCGCCACGCCGGCGAAGCTCTGGATGTGCGCGGCCAGGCGCTGCGCGAGGAGCACGCCGCGGGAGGGGACGCCGATGAGGGCGACTTGCTCGAGCTGCGGATTGCGCTCGATGATTTCGTGGGCGATGCGCTTGAGGGCGCGATCGATGGATGCTTCGTCGAAGACGAGCGTGGCCTCGGGTGGAGGCCCGTCGGGAGTCGGGGATGTCATATTGACCTTCGCGACCTCGCAGGATCGCAGTAAAAGGCGAGGCTGAGTTTAGACAAGGCAGCCGGCGTGGCGAGCGGAAAGTTGGCCGCGGCTTCCTCTTCCTCTTACTCCTGCTCTTACTCTTACTCTTACTCTTACTCCGCCTCTTGCGGAATCGATTAAGAGTAAGAGTAAGAATAGGATTACCAGCGACTGCCGCAGCGGCCCCCGATTGACTTTCCCGCCGCGCCGGTTTGTGCTGCGCCACGATGACTTCGCCGGCGCGCTCTCTTCCTTCCCGCGTGTTGCGGGGGTCGCTGACGCTGCTGTGCTTTCTCGGCGGCCTGGCGCTCGGGTGTACTCTGCTGGCGAAAGTGGCGCCGTTCCCCAAGGTGGGCTCGGTCAGCAAGAAGCTGCGCGCGTTTCCGGAGAGATACGCGGACTCCGAGGTCATTTTCGTCGGGTCGAGCCGGGTGTTGCACCAGGTCATCCCCGAGGAGTTCGACGCCGCGGTGCAGGCAGCGGGCTACCCGATGCGTTCCTTCAATTTCGGGCAGGCCGGCACCTGGCCGCCGGAGAGTTTCTACGTGACCCGCCAGATCCTGAAGCTCGACGCGCCGCGGCTGAAATGGATTTTCATCGAGCTGATGAGTATCGACGCGGTCATGCTGTTCCAGAACGACGAGACGGCCCAGGCGCGCTACTGGCACGACCGGCATCACACCAACCTCGCCGAGCGTGAACTCTTCAGCCTGGACCAACCGCCCGGCTTCAAGCTGCAGATGCTCGGCCGGCACGAGTTGCTGTGGCTGCGCCAGTCCACCAACTACGGCAGCGGCGAACCCTTGCTGAGGAATGCCCTCTCGCTGGAAAAGGAGCGGTCGGAGCCGCGGACCATGGCGGAGCGCGCCGGCTTTCTTCCCGGCCCGACCCGGGCGCTGGAGGGTGAGGACCGCACGATCTTCCTCGAGGGCCTGGCCAAGACCCGCGATGGCCTCGCGCGGCAGGCTGCGTCGCTGTCGCCGGCGCTCCGCGCCGAGCTGCACACGCTCATCGCCGAAATCCGCGCGAAAGGCGTCGAGCCCGTGTTCTTCATTTCGCCCGGCTTGAATCCGTCGATGAACTACGCCGAGGTCCCCGACGGCGCGCGGCTGATTTCCTTTTGCCGGCCCGATCTCTATCCCGAGCTCTACCAGCCCGAATACTACTACAATCGGGTGCACCTCAATCCCAAGGGCGCGGAGGTCTACACGTCGCTGCTGGCGCAGAAGTACGTGGAGCTGTGTGCGGAGAAACGCACGGACCAACCGCGCCGCGGTCCCTGATCATTTCGCGCGCACCGGCGCGGCGGGCGACGGCTCGGTCGATTTTACTCCGTCCACGTCCGAGGCCAGGTCCTTGCGCTGCCAGCAGCGGACGTAATCGATGACAAACTCATCGGGCAGCTGTTTGTCATCGAGGGCGTTGTTGTCCCAGCCGCCCATCACGTGCGTGAACATGAGGTCGGAGGGGACATGGGAAATGCGCGTGGATTCCCAGTGCGCGACCAGCGTCCCGTTGCAGTAAATCTCCGCCTGGCCCGGCGTCCACAACAGGCCGGCGGTGATGAAGCCGTCCTTGTCCGCTCCGGTATAGATGGTGGAGGAGCCGGTCTGTTTATGGTCCTTTTCGTAGCCATCCCAGTGGAAGGCGATGTTGAAACGGTGGACGCCCCAGCGGGACAGAAACTCCATGACGTCGAACTCCATGGCGCCATGACTGGTGCTGGCGCGCAGCCATTGCTCGCCCGTGGCCACCCCGCGATCCGGCATGAGCCACATGGCCGGCCACAGCCCAGGCGCTTGCGGGAGCTTCATCCGCGCCTCGAAGTAGCCATAGCGCTGCACCCACTTGCCATAGGTGTCGAGGAAGCCGGTGGCGTAAGGCGTTTCCTTCCCTTTCGGGTCGTCGTTGTGCCGGCCCGGGTGCCGCGCATAGCGGAGCCTGGCCACGCCATTTTCCACGATGACGTTGTCCTTGCTGAAGTGGCTCTGCTTATCCCAGTAGTTGGCGGAATAGATGTTCCATTTCCGGAGATCGACTTCGTGGCCGTCGAACTCCTCGCTGAAGGTCTGGGTCCATTCGCCGGGGACGGGCGGGCGCCGGCCCAGCCATTCGGGCACGGCGACAGGCGGAGCCTCAGCGACGATGGATTGGATTTCGAGCTCCTGCGGTCCCGCGCCTTCCACGGCGGCGAGCGTCACGCCCGTGACGGCATCGCTCGTGAATTTCGTGCCCGTGCCCGCGGTCGGATTCCACTCGTTGCGATTGGCGTCCTTGATGCCGGTCCAGGGCACCGCGGGGATGAAGTGGACGACGAGCTCGCCCGTGGCGCCCGGCGGCAACGGCCGGTCGGTCACGGCCTGATCGGTGGAGCCCGCGGGGCTTTCCACGCGCGCGAGCAGGGTGGCCGCGGTGGTCCCCGTGTTCTTGATTTTGACTCGTACTTGCACGGCCTCCCGCAAGTCCCACTTGCCTTGCGGAGGCTTGAGGCGGACCGACTGTCCCTTCTGGGAAAAGGTGGCCTTCAACGAACCGCCGTCGTCTTTCACCACGGCTCCGGCCTGCGCCACCATTTGCCCGGCCGTCAGCTTGACGCCCTGGCCGAGGAGTAAACCATTTTCGGGCCGGACGCGGATCGATTCCGGATCCACCGGCGGCTTTTCCCCAGCGGGGCCGGCGGCTTGCAAGCTTTCGATCCGAAAGGACTGCGGCGCGCTCGCCTTGGTCGCGAAAACCAGCACGGCGGAAACGGCGTCCGGCTTGAGCGGGTAAGCGGGCTTTTTGCCAAAGGCGAAGCCGAAGATGGTGACGATGGTGCGCGTTTCGCCCGGGTTGAGATACACGTTTTCGGTGTTGTTTTCACCGCTGGGGTTGTCCACGCGCAGGTTGAGGGCGAGGGGCTTTTCGCCCAGGTTCACCACCCGCGCTTCGATGTGTCCGAACTTCGAGAGGTTCCAGGCGCCGGCCTCGGGCTTGAGCCTCACGCCCGGATACTCTTCATTCCCCGGCTGAATGGCGACCACCACCCCCGGCGCTGTGGCGGGACCGGTCACGGTCACTTGCTTCGAGCTGGGCGTGAGACGCCCCTCGGCGCCGGCCTTCATTTCCAGGAGCGGTTGCGCCGTTTCATCCGCCCGCCCCGCGCAAATCAGCAGCGCGAGCACGAGGGCGGAGAAAAGACGGGAGGTGCGGAGAAGGCGCGATGCCGGAAGAGCAATCATGGCTTATGCTGCGCAGGAGGAGGCGTGACGGGAAATGAAATCAGCGAGAGCGGGCGCGGCGTTGGCCGTTTCAGAACACTTCCTCACCGTCCGGCACTTGGCCGGTTCTGAGGAACGTCTTCACCAACTCCCCCTCGCCGCACACGATCAATCCGGGAAAGCGTTTGAACCAGCGCCCGGCCGGCACTTCGGGCTCGGAGGCGACCCATGCACTCACCTTCATCAGCTGATGGGCGGTAATTTCTCTTTCCCGGGTTCGCAGGACGAGATGCCGAACCAACCCCTCCGGCAGTGGTCGGAGGAGCTTAGTACCTCTCTCGCAAAAACCGAACACGTTTTCGACGATGTTTTGCGAGGTCTTACCGCCAAGACGCCAAGGCGCCAAGAAGAGCAGCTGAATCTTCGTCTTCCTTGGCGTCTTGGCGTCTTGGCGGTTCCAGCCTTTTGGTTCCTTGCCGGGTTAGGCATCTTTCATCCCGCCATACCAGCCACGCACAAGTTGCTCGCAGAGCTCGTCCTTCTCGACCGGGTCGGTGCAATCGATCATGCGCTGCGCCAGGGCGCCGATCTCCTCCGGACTCAGCTTGCGATATTGCGTGTATTTCGCGACATCGCGCTCCACCTCCTCCACGGTGGTGTCAAAGACAGGGCAAAACTCTTCGGCAACAGGCTCGGGAGTCATGCCTCACTTTTAGCACGGATGAGGTGTTTCTCAATCTCCCATTTCTCCCGCGATTGACGACTGACGACCCTCAATCCGCAGCACCGGCCGGTTCCGCCCGGCCTTGGGGCGAGCGGCCTCCTCGTTACAACATTGACATCTGGCCCGACCGCCTTCCTAATCGCCGCACGTAGGTCCACCCTTCAAAGCCGGATGCGATTCTGTCTTTTCGACTACGGAAGTTGAGCTCATCAGGAGCTACACGTAGCCAGCGGTCGCGCGACGGCAGGGGAACTACTTCACCCCCATCCTGCTCCGTATGTTCCGCTCCACGGTTTCCCGCCTTGCCCGTTCCGTCCGCTCCCGCCGCCCGTCCCTCGCGGCACCCAGCGCCCGCCGGCGGGGTCGCGCTTTCGTCGAAACGCTCGAAGCCCGCATCGCGCCCGCGACACTGGCGGTCGGCGGCGGGACGAAACCGGCTCCCGACCCGGGCGACGCGGGCGATCACCTGGCGTCCCTCGCCACGCTGCCGACGGTTTCCGTGGCGGTGACGGCGCACCCGACTGTGCTGGAGGACGAGGCATTCGATTTCGGGGGCATGACGTTCACCTTCACGCGCGCGGGCGTGACGACCGGCGCGGTGACGGCGAATTTCACCCTCACCGGAACGGTCGACTTTTTCGATGACATCAATGCGATCGCTTTCGGCGGAGACGGCGGGAGCAGCAACGGGACCACCCTTGGGTTCAACGGGCACGGTACGCTCAATTTCGGCGATGGCGAAACGACCAAGTTCATCCGGTTGGATTTCGACCACGACAAGAAGGTGGAGCCCGATGAGACGGCGATCATGACGGTAACGAGCGGGACCGGCTACACGGTGGCCGGCTCACCCGCGACCGGTACGGTGATCAACGACGACACGGACGTGACCCTGTCGGTCTCACCCACGAGCGTGATCGAGAACGCCGGCGGCAGCCCGCTGACTTACACCTTCACCCGCTCCGGCGTGACCACGAATGCGCTGACGGTGAACTTCACCGCGGGCGGGACGGCGAGCAGCGGCGACTACGTGCTGGCCGGCGCCGCCGGCTTTGCCGCGAATGCGGGCACGGTGACCTTCCTGGCGAACGCGACCACCGCCATGGTGACGGTGGCGCCGGTGGGGGATGCCCTTTTGGAAGGGAATGAGACGGTGATCCTCACCGTGGCGCCGGCCACGGGGAGCGATGTCTACAACGCAGGCTCCTCAAAAACCGGGACGATCGTCGACGATGAGCTCGACTTCGGCGATGCCCCCGATACCTACGGCACGACGCTGGCCGCCAACGGCGCCCGGCACATCGCGTCGCCCACTTTCCACCTCGGGCCGACGGTCGACAGCGAAGCGGACGGCCAGCCGAATGGGTCGGCGTCGGGCGATGGCGCGGACGAGGACGGTGTGACCCTGCCGGGCTCACTGTTCACGGGGCACCTGGCGAGCATCACAGTGAACGCGTCGCAGGCCGGCAAGCTGGACGCCTTCATCGACTGGAATCGGGACGGCGACTTCAACGATGCCGGGGAAAAGATCTTCGACAATGTCTCGCTCCAGCAGGGCGACAACGCCTTGACCATCTCCGTGCCGGGGGACGCCAGGATCGGGAACAGCATCGCGCGTTTCCGCCTGAGCAGCGACGGCGGCCACGGGCCGACGGGTCTGGCCGCGGATGGCGAAGTGGAGGACTACGCGGTGACGATCGCGCATCAGGACGTCTCGGTCGCGGCGACGTAGCCGTCGGTGGCGGAGAGTGACGTCGGCGGCCTGGAGTACACCTTCACCCGCACGGGCGACACGAGCCAGGCGCTGCTGGTAAACTTCAGCGTCGGCGGCACGGCCCATACCCAGGATTACACCGTCGCCGGCGGGGATGGCTTCGACAGCGCGACCGGCACCGGGTTCTTCAGCATCGGGACGGGGCAAAGCACCGGCGTCATCAAGCTCAACCCGGTCAACGACACGCTGGTGGAAGGGACGGAGCACGCGATCGTCACCGTGGCGCCGGGCAGCGCGTACGCGCCCAGTGGCTCGCCCGCCGACGGCACGATCACGGACAACGATACGGCGACCGTCGCATTTTTGGCGCTGACGAGCAACGCACCCGAGGAGACGACGCCTCACCTGGTGGGCGTGAAGCTGACGACCTTCAGCCCGGAAGGAACCGCCAGCTTGCAGGATCCGTTCACCGTTTACGTCAAGGACATCACCGTCCCGGGCGTCGGAGTCGCGACGGGCGGGGGAGTCGATTACACCTTCAATTCGCAGAACGTCACCTTCGACGCGATGGACGCCGGCTCGACGAAGACGGTCGCGGTCGCCATCGTCAACGACACGGTGCCGGAGGGGAATGAGACCTTCCAGCTCGGGCTCGCCGCCACCTCGAGCATCGTGGCGCCCGGGCCTTCCCCCATGCCCGTGGTCACGATCGACAGCGCGCCGCACACGGTGACGATTGTCGATAACGACATCATCGATCTGGCGCTCAGCAAGACGCCCGATCACGCGTCGATCACCCCCGGCCAGGTGATCAAGTACACGCTGAACTACGACAATCGCGGCCTCGTCACGGCCAATGGCGTAAAGATCGAGGACGTCATCCCGGCGAACACGACCTTCGACTTCGCGGACAGCAGCGCCGGCTGGCAGGACGCGATGGGCAACGCGCTGGCCGACGGCGCTGTTGCCAATACCGCCATCATGTACCCGCTCGGAGCCGTCAACGCGGGCGGGTCGAACGCCGGCATCGTCCTCGCGGTCAAGGTGAATGACCACGTCCTGTCCGGCTCCGCGGCGATCGACAACACCGCCACCATTTCCGACGACGGCTCGGGTTTCGATGACCGGCCGTTCAACAACACCGCGGTCGCGACTTCCGTCACACTCGACGCCGTGCCCGACCTGAAGCTCACGCAGGCCGCGGACAAGCTGCTCGTGCTCCGCGGGGACGTCTTACTCACCACCTACAGCTACTCGAACGATGGCCTCGAGGGCACGGACAGCGCCGTCATCTTCGCGCATCTGCCCACCGGCGCCACGTTCGATGCGGCGCACAGCACGGGCGGGACGTGGCTGCCCGGCAGCGGCGGCGATTACGCGCTGAAGCTCCCGCCGGTCGCCGCGGGCGGCTCGGGCTCGGTCATCTTCGCCGTCACGGTGAACACCACCCGCGTCGCTGGGCTGCATCAGGTCGACACCGAGGCCACGATCGGCGACGACGGGAGCAACGGCATCGACCCGACACCGGCGAACAATCTCACGAACAACTCGGCCAATCCGACGAAGATCTACGAGGGCATCTACGCCGTCTCGCAGGGCATCGCGGTGGCGGGCAAGTTCGGCACGCCGACCGTCCACGTCTACGATCCTATCGACGGGCATCAGCTGTTCCAGTTCGATGCCTACGAATCGAAATACCGCAACTCCATCCGCGTCGCGGTGGCGGACATCAACGGCGATGGCTTCGACGACATCATCACCACGACCGGGAAGGGGACTGGCCGCCTGCGGGTGTTCAATGGCCTCAACGGCATCTGGCTGCACGACGAATCGTCGTACACCGGCGCGTTCAAGAACGAGATTGCGGTCTTCAGCGGCAAGGGGTTCGAGCAGGGCGCCTTCGTCGCGGCCGGCGATCTCACCGGCGACGGACGCGCGGAGATCGTCGTCGGCTCGGCGCTCGGCGGCGGCAAGGTGCGCGTCTTTGACGGGCTCACCGGCCAGGCGCGGAGCTTCGGTGGCAGCGATACGTTCTTCCAGCCGTTCGGCAAGGCCTTCCGCGGCGGCGTGCGTGTGGCGGTCGGCGACGTGCTCGGCGACAACTCCGCCGACCTCGTCACCGGCATGGGCTTGTACGGCTCCGAGGTGAAGGTCTACGACGGCGACGCGCTCAACGGTCCGCGGCCCACCTTCACGCTCGGGCCGCTGGTGACGTCCCTTCCGTCGGCGCCCGTGGCCGCGCTCGATTTCAAGATCGGCGCGAAGACCTACCGCGGCGGCGTCTCCGTGGCGCTCGGCGATCTCGACGGCAACGGGAAACTCGACCTCATCGTGGGCCGCAACTGGGGCCGGCCGACGCTGGTCGAGACCTTCAGCGGCCTGCTCAAGGATACTCTCGGCAACCCGCAGGCCATCGGCTCCGCGATCAATCCATTTGATCCGAATCCGCTGCGTCCGCTCTACGCGCTCGGCGTGCGCGTCGGCGCGATCGATATCGATTTCGATGGCGTGGCCGACATCATCGCGGCCACCGGTGGCAACAACAAGTCGACCGTGAACATCTACAGCGGCGCCACCCACGAGCTGCTCCGCACCTTCACCGCCCTGCCACAGACGCCGAACAGCGCGCTTTTCACGGCGGGAACGGCGGTGGCGCCGGTGTACCGGCCGGTGACGGCATGACGAATGACGAATATGACGAATGACGAATATGACGAATGACGAATGACGAATGACGAAGGGCCTCCCGCTCCAGTCCGGGGCCGCCCTTCGTGTTCGTCATTCGTCATTTCCACTGGATTCGTGCGGAGGCCTGTGATTCGTAGGCGAGTCATCCCGCGTTCAGGTGACGCCCGCCCCGCCGCATGCTGTTCGTCCAATTCCGGTTTTTGATCTTCTTTCTGGTGGTCTTCACGGTGCATTGGGCGCTGCGGGGGCTCACGGCGCGGAAGGTCTGGCTGCTCGCGGCCGGCCACTTTTTCTACGCGTGCCTTTTTCTCGGCGGGCCAGACAGCGCGACGGCGGATGTCTTTCCGCCGGTCACGTTTTGCCTGCGGCTGATGGCGGGGCAGCCGCTCCCAACGGGCTGGTGGTTTCCCATCGTTCTCTGGGCAAGCACGGCGATGGATTACGTGGTCGGCCTCGGCATCGCGCGGAGCACGGCGGAAGGGCGGCGGCGCGCATGGCTGCTGGTTTCGCTCGCGATGAACCTCGGGGTGCTCGGCTTCTTCAAGTACTACAACTTCGGGGTCGAGAGCGTGCACTCGGCCCTCGCCTGGTTTGGCCTGCACACCAGCCGCGGGACGCTCGCCATCTTCCTCCCGTACGGCATCAGCTTCTACACCTTCCAGTCGATGAGCTACTCCATCGACGTCTACCGGCGGCGGCTGGAGGCGGTGCGGAGTTTCCTCGATCTGGCGTTCTTCATCTCCTTTTTCCCGCCGCTGGTCGCCGGTCCGATCGTGCGGGCGATGACCTTTCTGCTGCAGGTCTTCACGGCGCGCAGCTGGGCGCGCGTAGAGGTGCGCGCGTGCCTGGTGCTCTTCTTCATCGGCTTCGTGAAAAAGGCGCTCGTCTCCGAGACCGTCGCGCCGCTGGCCGACCTGTTCTTCACCGCGCCCGGCCGGTACGATACGCTGAGCGCCTTCCTCGGCGTCGGCTTCTACGCGGTGCAGATCTACTGCGACTTCAGCGGCTATACGGATATGGCGATCGCCTGCGCCGGCCTGCTCGGCTACCAGCTGACGCCGAACTTCGCCTTCCCGTACTTCGCGTCCAGCATCACGGAATTCTGGCGGCGCTGGCATATTTCGTTGAGCACCTGGCTGCGCGATTACCTCTATATCCCGCTCGGCGGCAATCGCGGGTCGCTCCTGTTCACCTGGCGCAATCTCATGCTGACCATGCTGCTCGGCGGCCTCTGGCACGGCGCCTCGTGGAACTTCGTCATCTGGGGCGGGCTGCATGGCGCGGCGCTCGTCGTCCACCGGGAGTGGGTCCGCCACACCGCGCGCTTCGGCGAGCTCCTCCGGCGCGTGATGGCGTGGCTCGGCGTGCCGCTCACCTTCTACTGGATCCTCATCACATGGGTCTTCTTCCGCGCCCAGCCGATCTACGACGAAAAGACGCACGCGCAGCTGAAGACGGGTTTCGCCGCCGCCTCAGACGCGCTGCACGCGCTTTGTTTCTCCGCCGCGAAAAAGGCGCATCCCATCGCGCGGCCGGGGCTGTGGCTGGGGCTCTTCGCGGGCCTGGCGCTGGTGCATTTCGCGAACTCGCGCGGCTGGTTCTCCACCTGGTGGCGGCGGCTCCCCGCACCGGTGTTCGCTGCGTTGCTCGGGCTGGGCACCGCGGTGGTGGTCTTCTTCCTCCAGGCGAAGTTCAAGCCGTTTATTTACTTTCAGTTTTGAGCGGCAGCAGGGCGGAATGCTTGAATCGCCCGTGTGGCGAGCTGCAACCCCTCGTGTGTAGAGGCGGCTCTCTGTGAGCCTACTAACCCAAGTTCGCCAGCATTAGCCCGTTATACGGGAGGCAACGAGGATTCTGTTCTCGTTTCGCGGTGGTCTCCTGCCGCCTTGAGCCCGATTCGCGTGGCGCGACTGAGAAATTGAACCACGAATGGACACGAATGAACCTAGCGCGGCGAAGCCGGG
>DASYIS010000061.1:0-9576 GCA_035997375.1 Chthoniobacteraceae bacterium | reverse complement strand
CGTGAGCCACGTGTCACTGCCCCGGCAGCGAAATGCCGCGCACCTTCTTGTAGAGCGAGACGGCGTAGCTGTCGGTCATCCCGGCGACGAAATCCACGATGCGCTGGAGGCGGCGGCAGGCGCTGGTCGCCGGCGGGCGCGTGGCGTCGAGGAATTGCGCGGGGACGAGCTGGAGCAACTTGCGGCTGCGCGCGCAGGCGGCTTTGCCGTGGAGGGCGACTTCCTCCGCCGCGCCATGGAAGATCTCGAGCAACCCGCCGAGGACTTCGTAGCCCGCCGCCTCGATCTCCACGCCGCGCGGGGTCGCGTAGATGGTCTGCTTCGACCGCTCGTAGATTCTCTCCAGCTCTCCGCCGGCGGGGATGTGGTCGAGCAGGGGCGAGTCCCATTCGCCGGCGAGGAGGGCGGCCTCCTCGCGTTGGAAAAGCGCGGCGGCTTGCTCGATGGCGGCGCCGATCGCCTTGGCGCGGAGGAAGGCGATGCGGTCCTTTTCATCGGCGATGCGGTCGCTGCGCTCGCGGTCCTTCGGGTCGCCGGTGACGCCGAGGAAGCTGTCGCGCACCTCTTCGTAGGAGAGGTGCTTGAGCCGGAAGCCGTCCTCGAAATCGACCAGGCGATAGCAGATGTCGTCCGCCGCCTCGACGAGGAAGGCGAGGGGATGCCGGCTCCACCAGAGCGCCTCGGAGTTCCGCCGCAGGAGCCCAGTCCCGGTGGCGACTTGCTCGAAAAGCGCCGCCTCGCTCTGGAAGAAGCCGAACTTCTTGGTGCTGGAGCCGCCGGTCGTCTCGACCGGCAGCACGGAGGCGCGCGGGTATTTGGTGAAGGCCGCGAGCGTGGCGTAGGTGAGCCGGAGGCCGGGGTTGTCCGGCATCTGGAGGCGTGTGATGATGCGGAAGCCCTGCGCATTGCCCTCGAAGCACTCCAGGTCCCGGACCTCGGCCTCGGTAAATGAGACGCGCGCCTCCTGCGCGCTTTTCGAGGTCGTGAACCAATGGCGGATCGCGTCTTCGCCCGAGTGGCCGAAGGGGGGATTGCCGAGATCGTGCGCCAGCGCCGCCGCGGAGACGATGGCGCCGATGTCCGAGGCGTGAATCTCTCCGCCGGGAAAGTGCTTCTTGCAAATGGCGTCGCCCACGCGCGCGCCGAGCGAGCGGCCGACGCTCGCGACCTCCAGGCTGTGGGTCAGCCGCGTGCGGACGTAGTCGTTATCGGCGAGCGGGAAGACCTGGGTCTTGTCCTGCAAGCGGCGAAACGCGGAGGAGAAGATGATGCGGTCCGAGTCGATCTGGAACGGCGACCGCGAAGGGTCCGGCTGGCCGGCGCTGTCCACGCCGAGCCGGCGGGCGCAAAGGAGGTCGGGCCAATTCATGAGCGGCGGAGTGGAGCAGAGGCGGGCGGGCGTGGCGAGCGAAGAGCGTGGTGGATCTTCAGGAACGCCGGTTTGCAGCGCCGCCAATTGAAAATTGAAAATTGGAAAGTGGAGATTGGAAAATGGCCTCAGCCTGCGCGCGCCAATTTGCATTTTCCATTTTCCATTTTTCAATTTCAATTGCCGCGGCTCGCCGACAGTCTCGCTACATCTTGTGTCGGGCAGACGAAGCGACCCCTTCCGCTTGTGCCGTTGACTTGCCCCACAAATCGCGGAGTATCCCGCCTCGCTTCTTCGTTTTCCCGTCATGCTCGAACTCCACGTCGTCAAAATCACCAAAGAACTCGGCCTGCAAACCCGCCAGGTCGCCGCCACCGCGGTGCTGCTCGAGGAGGGCGGCACCGTCCCTTTTATCGCCCGCTATCGGAAGGAGAAAACCGGCGAGCTCGACGAGGTGCAGATCACCGCGATCCGCGATCGGCTGGAGCAGCTCGGCGAACTCGACAAGCGGCGCGAGGCGATCCTGCAATCGCTCACCGAGCGCAATCTGCTCACGCTGGAGCTGAAGACGAAGATCGACGGGGCGGAGACGATGACCACGCTGGAGGATCTCTATTTGCCCTTCCGCCCGAAGAAGCGCACGCGCGCCATGATCGCGAAAGAGCGGGGCCTCGAGCCGCTGGCCGAGCTCCTCTGGGCGCAGGAGCCGGCGACGCAGCCGGAGACCGCGGCGCTCGCGTATGTCGATGCCGCCAAGGAGGTGCCAGATGCGGCCGCCGCGCTCGTCGGCGCGCGCGACATCCTCGCCGAGCGGGTGAGCGACGACGCGGTGGCGCGCGCGAAGATGCGCGATTTGTATCTGACCAAGGGCGTGCTGAAATCCAAGGTCGTCTCCGGGAAGGAGGAGGAGGGGTCCAAGTTCAAGGACTACTTCGATTGGTCGGAGCCGGCGCAGACCGCGCCCTCGCATCGCATCCTCGCGATGCGCCGCGGCGAGTCGGAGACGTTCCTCTTCACGCGCCTTACGCCGCCGGAGGAGGACGCGGTCCAACTGCTCGAACGGCAGTTCATGAAGAACCTCTCGCCCGCCGCGCAGCAGGTGAAGCTCGCGCTGGCCGATTGCTACAAGCGGCTGCTCGGCTTCTCGATGGAAGGCGAGGCGCGCACGCATTTCAAGAAGCGCGCGGACGAGGAGGCGATTCGCGTCTTCGCCGAGAACCTGCGCGAGCTGCTGCTGGCTTCGCCACTCGGCCAGAAGACGCTGCTGGCGATCGACCCCGGCTTTCGCACCGGCTGCAAAGTCGTGCTGCTCGACAAGCAGGGGAAGCTGCTCGCGAACGACGTCATCTATCCAGAGAAAGGCCAGCGCGACCAGGCCGAGGCGGCGGAGCTCGTGCTGGCGGTGGTGAAGAAATACAACGTCGAGGCGATCGCGATTGGCAACGGCACGGGCGGGCGCGAAACCGAGGCGTTCATCCGCAAGCTGAATCTGCCGAAGCAGATCCAGATCGTCTTTGTGAACGAGAGCGGCGCGTCGATCTACTCGGCGTCGGAAGTGGCGCGCGAGGAGTTCCCGAATCACGACCTGACCGTGCGCGGCGCGGTGTCGATCGGCCGGCGCTTGATGGACCCGCTCGCGGAATTGGTGAAGCTCGATCCGAAGTCGATCGGCGTCGGGCAATACCAGCACGACGTCGACCAAAACGCGCTCAAGCGTTCGCTCGATGACGTGGTCGTTTCGTGCGTGAACAACGTCGGCGTCGAGCTCAACACGGCGAGCAAGAGTCTGCTCACCTACGTCTCCGGTCTCAATTCGCGCACCGCCGCCGCGATTGTCGCGCATCGCGATGAAAACGGCGCCTTCAAGTCGCGCAAGGAGTTGCTGAAAGTGCCCGGCCTGGGCGCGAAGACTTTCGAGCAGGCGGCGGGCTTTTTGCGCATCCGCGGCGCCGAGCATCCGCTCGACGCGAGCGCGGTGCACCCCGAGCGCTACGCCGTGGTCGACAAGATGGCGGCCGACGCCGGCTGCACCGTGGCGGACCTGATCCGCGATCCCGCGCGCCGCACGAAGCTCGACCTGAAGCGCTACGTGTCCGACGACCTCGGCCTGCCGACGCTCACCGACATCATGGCGGAAATCGCGAAGCCCGGCCGCGATCCGCGCCAGCAGTTCGAGGCGTTTTCGTTCACGGAAGGGGTCGAGAAAATGGAGGACCTCCAGCCCGGCATCAAGCTGCCCGGGATCGTCACGAACGTCACCGCGTTCGGCGCGTTCGTCGACATCGGCGTCCATCAGGACGGACTCATCCACGTCTCGCAGCTCTCGGATAACTTCGTGAAAAACGCCGCCGACGTCGTGCGCGTCGGGCAGAAAGTAACCGTCACGGTTACAGAAGTGGACCTCCCGCGGAAGCGGATCGCGCTTTCCATGAAAGCCAAGCCGGAGATCGGCCCGCGCGCCGAGCGCGGCGCGAAAGCCGAAGCCGGCCCGCACGACGTGAAGAAGTGGAACGACGCGAAGCCGCAGCAGCAGCGTGGGCCGGCGCAGGTGGACTGGTTCACGGCGGCGATGAACAAGAAATAGGCGTGGACAGGGGGCAATCCGCCGCGAAGCGGCGTCGTCCTGATGTGTAGAGCGCGGCTCTCTGTGAGCATAGGCGAACAGGTGCCGCCTCCAATTTCTTGAGCGTCTCTCGTGATCGCGGCGTTCAAGGGAAGCGGACCGCTTCCGCGCTTGGGCGTTCTTGGTGCAGGCGGCGCTCAAGAAATTAGAGGCGGCACCTGTTCGCCTAGGCTCACAGAGAGCCGCGCTCTACACCTCGGCACGATCAGCTTCGCCGGAGCCGCGCTTTTCGTGGGTAGCTCGAAAGCCCGGGATTGACCCCGCATGCCCGGGATTGCTAACAAGCCTGCATGCGCAAATCTCTCGCCTTCGCCCTCACGCTCACGCTCATCTCCAGCGGCCTCGCTTTCGCCGCGGAAGACTCCGTCATCAAGGACGCGATGAAGTTCGCCCACAAGGCGCCGCAGGGGGAGAAGAAACTCTCGGACAAGATCATCGACGGAACCGCAAGCGAGGAGGACGTGAAGAAGGCGCTGGATCTTTACAAGAAGATGGCCGACGCCAAGCCGCCCCGGGGCGACCAGGCGATTTTCAAGACCAAAGTCGCGAAGGTGATCGAGGCCACGGAAGAGGTGGTGGCCAAGAAGCCCGAGGCCGGGCTGCATTACAAGGCGGCCATCGACTGCAAGGCCTGCCACACCGATTTCAAGCCGAAGCCCCCGGTGCCGGCGGCGAAGTAGGCGGCGCGTCGCTGGAAGCGAACGTTGACCGCGAAGCGCGAATGGCCCGGGGAGCGCACGCGCCCCGCGTGCTGGATTCGGCGCCCTCGCCGAATCCCGTTGTGCGCAGCAGACCGTTTGGTGAATTTGCACACGCGGCTGGTTGAACGCTGCCCGGCGAGGGCGCCGGGCAGAGCACGCCGGGGGCGTGTGCTCCCCGGACCAAGAGGCGACCGCCTCAGCGCGTGCTTGGCTCCTTCAAGCTGTCCATTACGCGGTTCAGATCGTTCAGGACGTACGGCTTCGGTAGCACGCGGTCGAAGCCGTATTCCTTGTGCCGGGCGACGACCGGATCGTCCGAGTAGCCGCTCGCGACGACGGTGCGGATGACCGTGTCCTTTTGCCGGAGGCGCTTGATCATCTCGGCGCCGCCCATGCCGTTCGGGACGGTGAGGTCCATGATTGCGACGTCGAAGCGCCGGCTTTCCTCGATCGCCTTTTCATGTGCGGCGAGTGCTTCTTCGCCGCTCGCCGTGGTCACCACGTCGTAGTCGAACATCGAAAGCATCATCTCCATCAGGTTGCGAATGTCCGGCTCGTCGTCCATGACGAGCACCCGCACGCGGCGCGGTTCGTCGGTGGCGGGAACGGGTGCGGCCGGGATGGGAGCGGGGTTGAGCGAAAGGTTTTCGGGCATGGCGTCAGTGAGTGCGGGCAGAAAAAAGGTGGCGGTTGTGCCTGTTCCCGGGGACGACGCAAGCTCCAAATGTCCGCCGTGCCGTTCGACGATGGAATAGGCGAGCGCCAAGCCGAGGCCGCGGGCGTTGGCCTTGGTCGTGAAGAAGGGGTCGAACACGCGCGGCAGATCCGCCGGCGGGATGCCGCAGCCGCGGTCCCGCACGGAGAATTTCAGGTAGCGTTCGCCGTGCAGGTCGAGCGCCGCGATCGGCCCCGAGATATTCTCCGCCGTGACCGCGATCGTCGCGCCCTGCTTCGTCGCCTCGATCGCGTTGGCGAGGATGTTCGAGACGACCTGCGTGAGCTGGTGCGGGTCCGCCTCGATCGGCCAAAGCTCGCCGGCGAACCGAAGCTCCGCGTGGCGGTCGGCCGCGCGCAGCGTGACCTGCGCGATCTCCTCCAGCAGGCCCGCCGGCTCGAGCCGCTCCTTGGCCGGCGCGCCGCCTTCCGCGAAGGTCAGCAGATACCGCGTGAGCTCTTGCGCCCGCACCGCGCCGCGCTCCGCCGCCTCGAGCGACGTTTTCGCGCGGGGCGAGAGTTCCTCGGCGAACCGCAGCAGCGACAGGTTCCCGAGCACCGTCGTGAGCATGTTGTTGAAGTCATGCGCGAGCCCGCCCGCCAGCAGGCCGACCGATTGCAGCTTGCCGGCGCGCAGGATTTCCTCGGCCATCCTGCGTTTCTCGAGGCAGGCGCCGAGTCGCGCGCGGAGCAGGACGGCGTTGATTGGCTTGGGCAGATAATCCTCCGCCCCGAGTTCCAGGCAGCGGGCCACGCGGTCCACCTCGGTGTGCGCGGAAAGCATGACCACCGGGATGAACCGGAGCCGGTCGTCCGCTTTCAACGTCTGGAGCACTTCGAGCCCGCTCATCTCCGGCATCAGCATGTCGAGCAGGATGGCGTCGTAAGCTTCGGCGCGGAGCAGGGCCAGGGCGGCGCTGCCGGAATCGACGCCGGTCGGGCGGCACCCCTCGCGCTCCAGGCGCCGGCAGAGGACTTCGCGGTTGAGGCTCTCGTCGTCGACGACCAGGATGCGCGAGCCGGCGAGCGCGGGCGAGGCGACCGCGGTCGGCTCCGCTTCCGGCCGGCAAACGCCGTCGGGACAGTTGGACCGCAGGCAGACGGAGATCCCGGTTTCGCGCGCCATCTCGAGAAAGCGCTGGGCGGCCTGGCGGATCTTTTGCAGGTCCGGCCGAAACTCTTCGAGCCGCGCATCCGGCTCTTCGCCCAGCACCACGTGCGCGTAGCCCAGCACCTGGCCGATCGGCGCGCGAATGGCGGCGGTGAGCGGCCAGTACCCGTCACCGGGGACGGGCTCGATGGAGAGCATTTGCCGGTCGACGAGCAGCCCCGCGAGCTCCAGTCCGGCTTCGCGCACGGTCTTGATGCCGGCGACGAAATCGCGAAGCCCTTCCTCTTCCGCGATCTCCATCAGCATCTCGCTCAGGCCGATGATCTGATTCAGCGGCGTCCGCAGCTCGTGCAGCGTGTGCCCGAGCCGCTCCTCGGCCGCGCGCGCGTTCACTTCGTTGCTGTTCGGAGAGGCGCCGCTCATGTGGCCTCGGCCGCGAGCAGATTTTCGATCTTCTCCATCAGCCGGACGAAATCGACCGGCTTCGTGTCGTAATCCTCGCAGCCGGCGGCGATCGCTCTTTCGCGCTCGCCGGCCATCGCGTGGGCGGTCAGCGCCAGCACCGGTATGCTCGCGGTGGCGGCTTGCTGCTTCAGCCGCCGCGTCGATTCCCAGCCATCGAGCACCGGCAGGCTCATGTCCATGATGATCAGATCGGGCAAATGCTTCGTCGCTTCGTCGATGCCCGCCTGGCCGTCCACGGCCAGCAGCACCTCGAAGCCGCGGCGCGCGAGGCGGCGCGAGAGCATGTCCCGGTTGAGCTCGTTGTCTTCGACCAGCAGGAGTTTCTTCATCGGTTCGTCAAATTAAGCAGCCGCCCGGACCGGCCCATTCGGCAGGCTCAGGGCCTGCGGCTCCGCCGGCTTGGTCGCGCGCAGGATGCGCGAGCTGACTTCGGCCAGCAGCTCTTCACGACCGTAGGCTCCCTTTTGTAAAATACGACTCACCAACCCATCGAGCCGCCGGCGGTCGTCGGGGGTGATATTCTTCGCCGTCATCACCACGATCGGGATGTCGCGCCACTCGGGGTGATTGCGCACGTGCCGCGCAAACTCGAAGCCGTCGAGCTTCGGCATCATGAGATCGAGGAGAATCAGCGCCGGCCGAATCGACGCGAGCACCTCCAGGCCCGCCACGCCGTCGTGGGCTTCGATGACGGCAAAGTCTTCGCGCTCCAGCGAGGTGCGCAGGAGGTCGCGCGTCGTCGGGTCGTCCTCCACCACCAGCACCGTCGGCGGCATGTTGAGCGAGCAATACTTCCGCAGCACCGTGACGAAATTCCCGCGCTCGATCGGCTTCAGCATGTAATCGTCGACGCCGAGCGAGAAGCCCATCTCCTTGTTGTCGACCATCGTCAGCATCACGACCGGAATGTCGGACACCGAGGGGTCGCCCTTCAAGCGAGTCAGCACCGACCAGCCGTCCATCGTCGGCATCATCACATCGAGCACGATCACCGAAGGCTGCAGCTTCTTCGCGAGCTCGATCCCCTCCGCGCCGCTCTGCGCGCAGACCGTGCGGAAGCCTTCCTTTTGCAGGAAACGCCGCACCAGTTCGTGAACCGTTGAGTCGTCGTCGATCAAGAGCACCAGCGGTTGCTGGAGGACATTCGCGATCTCGGTGATCTCCGGTTCAGCGAGGCGCACGTCGGCGTCCGGGGCAGGGGACGAGGCGAGGTCGACCGGCAGCTTCAGGGTGAAAGTCGAGCCGCGGCCGAGCGAGCTTTCCACCGTCGTCTCGCCGCCGAGGAGGCGGCTGAATTCGCGCGTGATCGCCAGCCCGAGGCCGGTGCCGCCGAACTTGCGCGTCGTCGAGGAGTCCGCCTGGGTGAAGGCCTTGAAGAGCTTGTCCGACTGCTCCCGCGTCATCCCGACGCCCGTGTCCGAAATGCGGAACAGCACGAACTCCCGGTCCTTCACGGTTTCTTTCGAGACCTTCAGCGAGACGATCCCTTCCTTGGTGAATTTGCCCGCGTTGCCGAGCAAATTGAAAAGGCTCTGGCGCAATTTGGTCAGGTCGGACTGCATCGAGCCGACATCGGGCGCGACGGAGACCTCGAAATGATTGCCGTTTTTCTCCACCACGGGAGCGATGGTGGCGGTGACTTCCTTGATCATCGCGGCGACTTCGAAACGCTCGGCATGCACGTCCATCTTGCCGGCCTCGATCTTGGCGATATCGAGCACGCTGTTGATGAGCTCCAGCAGATGTTTGCCCGCGCCTTCAATCTTCAGCAGATCCTTCACGAAGCTCGGCAACTCCAACTCCTCGGCCTCCTCCCGCATCAGCTCGCTGTAGCCGATGATGGCGTTGAGCGGCGTGCGCAGCTCGTGGCTCATGTTGGCGACGAACTGGCTCTTCGACCGGCTCGCTTCTTCCGCCGCGATCCGCGCCCGGCGCATCTCCTCCTGAGCGCGCTTGCTCTCGGTAATGTCCGAAACCGTCCCTTCGTAATACTTGACCTCACCGGCGCTATCGCGAATCACGCGCACGTTTTCGCTGATCCAGATGACGCTCCCATCCTTGCGATAGATTTGCGACTCGAACGCCCACACCGCGTCCTGCTCGTTCATCAGCCGGATGAACTCCGCGCGGCGATCGGTTTGCACGTAAAGCTGCCGCGCGATCTCCGAGACGCTCTGCCGCAGCTCGCCCACGTTGGCGTAGCCGTAGATGCGGGCCAGCGCGGGATTCGCGAGCAAATAGCGCCCATCGGGCGTGGTTTGAAAGATCCCTTCGATCGCATGTTCGACGATACTGCGATACGTCGCCTCCGTGGGCGGGGCGAATTCGGTGGAAGAGATGACGGAAAGCATGGAATGCAAAAAGTCGCGATTGTGAGCATAGCAGGGAGTGTGCCATGGGAATGACGAATGACGAATGACGAATTTGACGGTTCCATTCGTCATTCGTCATTGGACAGGTGACAGGACATGGGCGTCACTTTGGAAGTGGGAAATTGAAGTGACAGCACATGGGCGTCACCTCTTTTCGACGGGTCGATTTGAGGACAGGCGTGGAGAGGCGTCTCCTCCCGCGCAGCGGCCAAGCGGAGCGC